>JBFHTA010000018.1:0-23984 GCA_041590855.1 Pseudomonadales bacterium | reverse complement strand
GATAGCCTTTACGCAGAAGCTGACGATCTCAATGATAAATATACGGCTGATTATAGTTATGCCGATATGACTCAGGTGCAGAACAGCATTGATTACAATCTCGAAGTGGATGTTTACAATCAGCAAGTAAAGATTGATGACCACACTATCCAATATTTAGAGGCAGGCAATCCGGAGTCACCAACTATCTTGATGATTCATGGTTTCGGAGCAAACAAAGACAACTGGATTCGGCTTGCAAAGTACTTTGAGGACTTCCATTTAATCATTCCCGATCTCCCAGGCTTTGGTGAATCTACAGCACTAGAATCCGCAAGTTACGACGTATCAGAACAAACCAAGCGCTTGAAAAGATTTATCGATACGCTGGATATCAAAGCACTGCATATTACGGGTAACTCTATGGGCGGATACATTGCAGCACATTTTGCCAGTCAGTTTCCGGAAATGACGTTATCCGCCTGGTTGCTTAATCCGCTTGGGGTAGAAGCCAGTGCTCCTAGTGAAATGTTCAACATGTTTTCACAAGGGCTTCATCCCTATGTTTTACCGCGCAATGAAAAGGAATTTCGACTACTGCTAAGCAAAGTGTTTTATAAAGTGCCTTACACCCCGGACTTTGCCATCCGAGCACTGAATGAGGATTTTCAAAAACATTACGCAACCAACTCTCGTATCGCTTTTGAAATACACAAAGTAAAAGACGGCAAGATTGCCTTCTCCCACCCGATAGAAAATAGTCTGACAAAGTTTCAAAACCCATTACTGGTTATTTGGGGAGATGACGACCGGATATTATCCCCGGACGGATTACGAGTCATCAAAGAGCACCGTCCGGACACAACAACCATTATGATGAAAGATATGGGCCACGCTCCAATGATCGAAGCCCCGGAAGAAACAGCGAATCTCATCAAACAATTTCTAAAAGATAACGGACTAAACTAGCCTCACCTAGGGAGCCTCTGAATAAGTCCCTCTCTGCTCTGGCCTATAAGAGAAATGGCTATTTGAGGCGCGGTTTTGAAGGCATAACGGGTTACGTCAAAAAATCGCAACAAAAAAGAGCCATTTCTCTTAAGGCCCCGAAGGGCGGGGCTTTAAAAACGTTAGAACTGGTAACCACGTTATGTGTTGAACTTCTTGAAAAGGTCTCGGACTGAAGGTCACGACATTCTCTACGAAGCTCGCCTTGTTCTAACGTTTTCGGGCTGCCAAGGCTTCTAGCGCCCGCAGAGCTAGAGCGGACTTGTTCAGAGGCTCCCTAGACACTGAAGTTTTCCGCTCTCCCGCCTGCCCTCTTAAAGCTGGCGGGCAGGAACTTTTAGGTCAACAACTCAAGTAACCCCAGCTCCAACGTTGCACCAACCAGTATCAAATACCGCAATGACTTACCAATAAAGGTTAGCAACAGAAAAATTCCCAGGTTTACTCTCATTACTCCGGCGATAAATGTTATGGCATCTCCCCCAATCGGAGCCCATGCCATTAATAAAGACCACACGCCATATTTCTGAAACCAGGACTGAGCTTTATCAAGCGCTCTTCCCTTGAACGGAAACCATTTTGCTTCTTTATAATGAAGCATATACAGACCAATGAACCAATTCACCCACGCCCCCAAGGTATTACCCAAAGAGGCAACCAGCCATAAATACGGCCACTGCTCAGGAGAATTAACAATTAAACCCACCAAAACCACTTCCGAGTAAAACGGAAGTATGGTGGCTGCACCAAAGGCAGATAAAAACAAAACCAAGTAATCCAAAAAATACCTACCTTAAATCCATGACTTACGAAGTCTACATTCGACATATCACAGATTTCATATCATTGACCTTCCTCAACCAATCCGTTGAAGTCATACTTTGCCTCTGTCCCAGATAGTTAAAGTACGCACGACAAGTCTCATCCAAATACTGTGTATTGTTCGCCAGCATCTCAACCATAACCCAACGATTCCACGACATAGTCAACGACCAATCCGGTGAATCAATATCAGAATTAGGTAAACGATAATGAAACGCCGGTCTGGCTGAAATCAGAGAGGAATCGATTCTGCTTTCAATACGTTCAGGAAAAACGGCCATAAACAGCGGTAGTAAATCCAATGGCCGATTTCTCGTCGGATTAAAATCAAGATAATCATCAATGAACAAATCAATGGGCGGGTTGTATCTGGGATCAACCACCATTCTTACATAATCCAGTGGAAAGGGCTGCACATACGGAGATAGCTTTCTAAGCAGTTCAACCTCTTCCGACTGAACCAACCAATCATAGAGACACAAGAACGCCTTAAACACGGGTAGAATACAGCTAATACAATCTGATTCCACCTCCACATTAAAATGCAATCCTAAAGCCCTTAGGGGCTGATTACGCCCACCTTTAGCACCACCGCGTCTTAGTGCCCTTACCATCACATTCAAGCTATAGAGCTCTGTTAAAGCTATTGGCGGAGCTACAATCTCTAAAGGCGATACGGAACGAAGAAAGCTCTCCATAAGTCCGCGCTCTAAAACTGCATGGCCAGACGCCCCAACACGTATATTGTCAAAGCCAACGCTGGATTTAAGCCACTTATTCACTCGAGAATCCGCTTCTGCCTGGCTTTGCTTATGCGTCTGCTTGAGATACTTTGAATCGTATTCGATTCTAAAAGTTCCAAAACAACTTTCGTGAAGAGTTACCTCATACTCTGAAATTATCTTGGATTCTCCGCCGTAACACGCTTTCAGCAGAGTCACTGCATCAGTTAACTCCATACCTATGAATTCAAGTTCAACACCAACACGTCGCACACGCCCCTGATGCGTCCTTAGTACCGGAGGGAGTTTCATAATGGCAGCAACCTTAAGACTATGATTCAACGTGTGCCATCAGCCTATGAAACAAGTGTGTCATTCCTGTGAATACCCGCCCCCCTAAACAGCAGACACAAAAAACCCGCGACAAGCGCGGGTTTTCCTAGCAATCTTTCGATTACTGATCAGCAAGCTGCTGCTTGATAAGATCACCGATGGTAGTAGGACCAGATTGCTCTTGCTCCTGCTCACGGATTTTCTTCATTGCAGCTTTTTCATCGTCAGTGTCTTTCGACTTAACAGATAGGCTGATAGTGCGGTTCTTACGGTCTACAGCTACGATCTTAGCTTCAACAGAATCACCTTCGTTTAGTACGTTGCGAGCATCTTCAACGCGATCATTGCTGATCTCTGATGCTTTAAGAGTCGCTTCAACGTCTGCAGCCAATTCAACTACAGCACCTTTCGCGTCTACTTCTTTAACAGTACCAGTTACGATTGCACCTTTATCGTTTTCAGCAACAAACTCAACGAATGGATCGCTTTCAAGTTGCTTAACACCAAGAGAGATACGCTCACGCTCTGGGTCGATAGACAAGATAACAGTTTCGATTTCGTCGCCTTTCTTGTATGCACGTACTGCATCTTCACCAGCTTCGTTCCAGCTGATATCAGAAAGGTGAACTAGACCGTCGATGCCACCGTCAAGACCGATGAAGATACCGAAGTCAGTGATAGACTTGATCTTACCAGTAACTTTGTCGCCCTTGTTGAAGTTGCCAGAGAAGTTTTCCCATGGGTTAGTGTGACACTGTTTGATACCTAGAGAGATACGACGACGCTCTTCGTCGATATCAAGTACCATAACGTCAACTTCGTCACCAACCTGTACAACTTTAGATGGGTGGATGTTCTTGTTAGTCCAATCCATTTCAGAAACGTGAACAAGACCTTCAACGCCTTCTTCAAGCTCTGCGAAACAACCGTAGTCAGTTAGGTTAGTTACGCGTGCAGTCACTTTCGCACCTTCTGGGTAACGCTCAGTGATTGCTTGCCATGGATCTTCACCTAGCTGCTTAAGACCTAGAGAAACACGGTTACGGTCACGGTCGAACTTAAGTACTTTAACATTGATTTCGTCACCAACGTTTACGATCTCGCTTGGGTGCTTGATACGCTTCCAAGCCATATCAGTGATGTGTAGAAGACCGTCAACACCACCAAGATCAACGAACGCACCGTAGTCAGTAAGGTTCTTAACGATACCTTTAACTTCTGCACCTTCAGCCAACTCAGCCAATAGAGCATCACGCTCTGCACTGTTTTCAGCTTCAAGAACAGCACGGCGAGAAACAACAACGTTGTTACGCTTCTGATCTAGCTTAATTACTTTGAAGTCAAGCTCTTTGCCTTCCAAGTGCGCAGTATCGCGAACTGGACGAACATCAACCAAAGAACCAGGTAGGAATGCGCGGATGCTGTTAACGTCAACAGTGAAGCCACCTTTAACTTTACCGTTGATGATACCTTTAACGATTTCACCAGCATCGTAAGCTTTTTCAAGCTCAATCCAAGACTCAGCACGCTTAGCTTTCTCACGAGATAGACGAGTTTCACCCCAACCATCTTCAACAGCCTCAAGTGCTACTTGAACTTCGTCACCTACGTTTAGGTCGAACTCACCGCTCTCGCTAACGAACTGAGAACGAGGAATAACACCTTCTGACTTAAGACCTGCGTGAACGGTTACCCAATCACCAGTGATGTCTACGATGATACCGGTTACGATTGAACCCGGCTTCATGTCTACGGACTTAAGGCTTTCTTCAAATAATTCAGCAAAGCTTTCGCTCATGTTTATACCTAATATTTTAATGTGGTTAAGGCCAGCCTGAACCGGTCATACCACTCACCATGCACCAGTCTACATGGGTCTGTTCATAATCACCTATTCATATGCCTTGACTGGAGTTGTTGGAGCATATGCAGGCAGTCTAGATCAAGCCTACTTTTGAGAGCGCATCAGAAACTTGACTGACTACTTCCTCAATGGAAAGCGTCGTACTGTCGATTTCAATGGCATCGGCGGCCGGCTTTAATGGCGCCACTTCACGGTTCATATCTCGTGCGTCGCGCGCTTTGATCTCGTCTAAAATGGCGGCAATACTAACAGACTCGCCACTTGCTTTCAACTGATTGTAGCGCCTCTCAGCCCTTTCTTCAGCGGAAGCCGACAAATAGATTTTTACCGGTGCTTCAGGAAAAACCACCGTTCCCATATCACGGCCATCAGCAATTAACCCTTGCTCAGTTGCAAAAGCGCGCTGACGATCCAAAAGTGCATCTCTCACCGGAGTTAACGCAGCGACCTTTGAAGCAGCCTCGCCACAAGATTCAGTACGAATCTTTTTAGAAACATCTTCACCTTCAAACACAGGAATCAGCAGCTCACTGCCCTCTTCCAGTTTGAACTCAACATCCAGATTCAGCGCTAAATCCGCCAATGAACGCTCGTCATCCAAAGCGATGCCATGTTTAATGGCACCGTAAGCTACCAAACGATAGAGTGCGCCACTGTCCAGTAAATTCCAATCCAGCTTTTGAGAAAGAATCTTAGCTACTGTTCCCTTGCCACTGCCACTTGGGCCATCAATCGTAAGAACTTTTAACATGCCTTTCCTTTGTATTTATCGTATATCTCTGTATCACATCAGACATAAAAAAGACCTCCTCAGAGGTCTTTTTTAATGACAGTTTTTTATACTTCCTTGGCGGTAATATTCATTCCCACTTGTTGAGCAAGCTCCACAAATCCCGGGAATGAGGTAGCTACATGCTCCGCACCTTTGATAACAATATCGCCCTTCGCGCGTAAACCAGCCACAGTGAAAGACATCGCAATTCTGTGATCGCCATGACTGTACACAGTAGCCGAGCCCATCTCACCACCCTGAATGATCATGCCATCCGGCGTTGGTTTGGCATCAATACCCAACTCAATCAAACCGTCAGCCATCACCTGAATACGATCACTTTCTTTGACCCGAAGCTCTTCAGCACCGGTAAGTACTGTTTCGCCCTCAGCACAGGCTGCAGCAATAAATAGCACAGGGAATTCATCAATCGCCAAAGGCACTTGATCTTCAGGAATATGAATACCTTTCAATTGTGCAGACTGAACACGAATATCCGCAACCGGCTCACCACCCACTTCTTTCTCGTTCAGAAGCTCAATATTGGCGCCCATTGCTTTAAGAATATTGATCACACCAATACGCGTCGGGTTCATACCCACATGACGAATGGTCAGATCGGCATTTTCAGCAATAGATGCAGCAACCATAAAAAACGCCGCAGAAGAAATATCTGAAGGCACATCAATCTTGGTTGCGGTTAACGACCCGCCCGACTGAAGGGTTGCCGTAGCACCTTCAGTTTTAACCGGATAGCCAAAACCGTTTAGCATACGTTCAGTATGATCACGCGTAGGTGCTGGCTCTGTGGTACTCGTCTGACCTTCAGCATACAAACCAGCCAATAGCACACAAGACTTAACCTGGGCAGAAGCCATCGGTAAGTCATAATGAATACCTTTCAAAGGCTGACCGCCCTTAATTTTAACGGGCGGACGACCACCTTCACCGGTTTCAATCACAGCACCCATTTCACGAAGCGGTTTAGCGACACGCTCCATAGGACGCTTAGACAGCGACTCATCACCGGTCAAAGTGACGTCGAATTCCTGGCCTGCCAACAAACCACACAACAAGCGCATGGATGTGCCGGAATTACCAACATACAGAGGCCCTGGCGGTTGCTTTAAACCATGTAGACCCGCACCGTAAATCTTAACTTTTCCGTCGTAAGGGCCTTCAATCACCACACCCATATCACGAAATGCCTGCAAGGTGGCCAGTGCATCTTCACCTTCAAGAAAACCTTCAACCTCAGTAATCCCTTTAGCCAAGGCACCAAGCATGATTGATCTATGAGAAATGGATTTATCACCAGGTACACGAATAGAGCCATTAGCTGACCCACCCGGCTTAACAAGATATTCAAGATTACTAGTAGTCATAGGTTTAATGTACGGAGTTCCGTCTAATATTCGATTAAAATGTTCTCTAGCCGCTTTAGCCCGGGTAAAAATCCCAAGCATTTCCTGGCTATCCTGATTCAAGATCGCGCCCTTCAAGCGCTGAATACCGTCCTCAAAATGAGTCAACGCACGCATTACGGCATTGGTATTTGTCAGAAAGATATCATGCCACATGGTTGGATCACTGGCCGCAATGCGAGTGAAATCCCTAAACCCACCCGCAGCATAGCGGAAAATATCAAGGTTCTGGTCTTCTCTCGCCAGAGTATCAACCAATGAAAACGCCAACAAATGAGGCAAATGACTGGTCGCAGCCAACACCTGATCATGGTATGCAGGCGACATGGCCAATACTTCAGCTCCGGTTGAGGCCCACAAATCACGCACAGTATTAACCGCTTTTGAAGAAACTCCCGGAGGCGGCGTAATAATCACCTTATGCTTCACAAAAAGATCGGCATCTGCAGATGCAACACCACTTTTTTCGGAACCTGCTATCGGGTGTCCTGGGACAAAGCAACGAGGCAGAAAGCCAAATGCATCAGCCACCGCATCAATCACAGTGCCTTTAACGCTCCCCACATCAGTGATAATCGTCTGATCTGCAATATGATCCCGCATTTCGCGAAGCACAGAATTCATCGCTTTTACTGGCACTGCCAGCATAATGACATGAGATCGCTGAGCACCAATAGCCAGATCCTGAGCAATCTCATCAATCACACCCAATCTGAGAGCCAAAGCCATCTCTTCCGGGTTACGATCAAAGCCAATAATATTCAGCTTGGGATTAGCACGCTTCAAGGCTTTTGCAAAAGAACCGCCAATCAACCCCAAACCAACAACAAGCACATTTTCAACAGGTAATAACTGTACAATCTTTTGTACGCTAGTCATTCAGATCCATCTCGTTCAACACATCGATAAATCGCTGGTTTTCTTCTTTAGTACCAATGCTTACTCTCAGGTAATTTGGCATACCATAATTCGCCACCGGACGTAAGATTACCCCACGCTTCAAGAAGGTTTGATTAATCTCGGTAGCATCCTGATCAAAATTAACCGCGATAAAATTACCCTTACTCGGAATATAGCCAATACCGCGTTCTTTCAGCGCTGTTGTAATCTGAGCCATTCCTTCATCATTTAAGCGTTTGCTTGAATCCAGATAGCCCTGATCCGCTAATGCCACTTTAGCCGCTGCTAATGCCAGCGAATCTACATTAAACGGCTGACGGACACGATTTAACAGATCGGCAATTTCAGACACACTTGCCGCCCAGCCAACCCTTAAAGATGCCAAACCATAGGCCTTTGAGAAAGTTCGGGTCACGATCAAGTTCGGGTACTGAGCCAATAATGCAATACCATCAGGGTAATCCTTATCTGAAACATACTCTGAATATGCCTCATCCAACACAACCACTACATTCTCGGGCACTCGAGACATGAATGCACAAAACTCATTCTGAGCAAACATAGTTCCGGTTGGATTATTAGGATTAGCCAAAAACACAACGCGAGTCTGATCGTTAATGGCATCAGCCATTGCATCCAAATCATGACCAAAGTTTTTAGCCGGAACGATATTTAAATCAGCACCCACCGCCTGCGTGGCGATCGGATACACCGCAAACGCATATTGCGAGAACACAGCGTTAGTACCTGACTGAAGAAACGTCCGGGCAATCAAATCAAGCACGTCATTGGAGCCGTTGCCCAAAGTGATTTGCTTGGGTTCCAAACCAAATTTTTCAGACAACGCCTGCTTTAACTCAAAACCATTGCCATCAGGGTAACGAGTTAACTCTGGCAGCTCCGATTGAATGGCAGCAAGCACCTGTTCTGAAGGACCAAGAGGGTTTTCATTACTTGCCAACTTCACAATGCCTGCCGGATCTAACCCCAACTCCCGAGCCAGCTCATCAACAGGCTTACCAGGCTGATACGGATGAAGTTTTGCCACACCAGGAACAGCACGCTGTAGAAGCCTTTCTACTTTTGACGCCATACAAAAATCCTTAAGCTATAACCATTCAGACGACACAATCCGGAGCAAAGCTCTTACACATCATCCCCTAAAGAACACCGCACGGATAAGACCCCAGAATCTTAAGATCTGTCGCACGCTCACCAACATCCTTCAGTGCTTTGGTTACTAACTCATCACTGGAGTGACCTTTGAAATCTATAAAGAAGACATAATTCCAAGCTCCGGATTTTGATGGTCGAGTCTCAACACGAGTCAAATCAATACCTAGACGATGGAATGGCTCCAACAAATCGTGCAACGCCCCTGGCTTATTACGCATTGAAACCAGAATAGATGTTTTATCATCACCACTTTCAGGCACTGGGTGACTACCAATAATCAAGAAGCGGGTTGAGTTATCCGGTTGATCTTCAATTTTCTCTGACAGTTTTTTCAAACCGTACAACTGTGCCGCCGTTTCACCAGCAATAGCAGCAGCATTCCATTCACCGCGTACATGCTTAGCCGCCTCAGCATTACTGCTTACCGCAACTCTTTCAGCATGCGGGAAGTTTGCATCCAACCACTTTCGGCACTGAGCCAAAGATTGAGCATGCGAATAGATTCGACTGATCTTGTCTTCCTTGGTCACATCACTCATTAATAAGTGGTGATGGATTCTTAGCACCACCTCACCACAAATATGAATATTGCTGTCCATGAAGTTATCCAGGGTATGATTAATTACCCCTTCCGTGCTGTTTTCCACAGGCACAACACCATAGGCTACAGAGCCTGCAGCCACTTCACGGAACACCTCATCAATGGCAGACATTGGAACTGTCACTGCCGAATGACCAAAATGCTTTAGCGCTGCTTCCTGGGTAAAGGTACCTTCCGGCCCTAGGAAAGCAACTTTGACAGGGTCTTCAAGTGCAAGACAAGCCGACATGATTTCACGGAATAAACGCGCCATCTCTTCATCATCAAGCGGCCCTTCATTCAACGCCATAATCTTACGCAACACCTGCGCTTCACGTTCAGGACGATAAAATAACGTAGTATCTGCGCCCGCTTTAGTCTTCACTTCAGCCACGCGTTGAGCGCACTTAGCCCGATTACTGATCAGCTCAAGAATTTGCTTATCAAGTGAATCGATCTGATCTCTTAAAGAGAGTAATTCGTTTTCTGTAGACACAATTCTTACCTTGTCTTTTTCATTTGAAGGAGCATTTTCAAAGTTTAGCCTTTGCTTTTAGCTCCTTCCCCGTTTACCAGCACAAAAAGCTGACTCGAGTTATGCGTATTCTTTCTCGAACGATTTCATAAACTCAATCAATGCATCAACGGCTTTCTCAGGAACCGCATTATAGATACTCGCCCTCATACCACCGACAGAACGATGACCCGCCAGGTTCAGCAATCTCGCCTTTTCAGCCTCTTGCAAAAACTTGGCATCCAAGGTGCTGTCCGCCAATACAAACGGCACATTCATGCGAGAACGGTATCTTGGTTCAACCGGATTCGAGTAAAAATCACTGCTATCAATATAGCCGTACAACTTACTTGCTTTACGCTGATTGATCTCTGCCATTGCACTTAAACCACCTTGACGCTTCAACCACTTGAAAACAAGGCCAGATAGATACCATGCGTACGTTGGCGGCGTGTTATTCATAGAACCGGCCTTAGCATGCACCTGATAGTCGAACATTGCAGGAGTAATATCTCGCGCCTTACCCAGTAAATCCTTACGAACAATTACGATCGTCAGACCTGCAGGGCCAATGTTCTTTTGGGCACCAGCGTAAATTAGACCAAACTTACTGACATCTAACGGTTCAGACAAAATACTTGATGAATAGTCAGCCACCAAAGGGACATCCACCTGAGGAATGTAATCGAACTCTACCCCACCGATGGTTTCATTCGGCGTGTAATGTAGGTAAGCGGCCTCTTTTGACAACGCCCAGCTCTCAAACGCTGGTACTGTTGAGAAATTCTCAGCTTCACTGGAGGCTACCACATTTACGTCGCAGTAACGCTTAGCTTCGGCAATGGCTTTTTTCGACCACTGACCGGTATTTACATAATCAGCCGAAGTTTTATCACCCAATAAGTTCAAAGGAATCATGCTGAATTGAGAGCTGGCTCCCCCTTGAACAAACAACACTTCATAATCATCGCCTATCGACAACAGGTCTTTAAAGTCCTGAGTCGCTTCTTCAGCAATGGATACAAACTCTTTACTGCGGTGACTCATTTCCATAACGGAACAGCCTACCCCATGCCAGTTTGCGATTTCTTCCTGTGCCTGAAATAACACTTCCTCCGGCAAAGCCGCCGGACCTGCACAAAAGTTGTATGCTCTAGCCATTCGAATTCCAGCTTAAATTTCAACAGATAAAATAGAAAAGGCCTACCAGTAGTAGCTGGCAGGCCATAAAGACTTACTCTTGAGGTGCATCCGATTCTGGTGCTGCGTCATCCTGGGTTGGAGTCGCGACCGCTGCATCATCAGCGTCCACAACATCATCACCTTCAACCTCTTCCGGCTCTGCAATACGCTCAACACTTACCAACTTCTCATCAGTCGACAAATTAATTAAACGTACACCCTGAGTATTACGCCCCAATACAGAGACTTCATCAATACGGGTGCGAACCAGAGTACCCTGATCACTGATCAGCATCATTTCATCGCCATCATGAATCAAGGTAGCACCGACCATTTCACCGTTTCGGTCGGTAGTCTGCATACCGATGACACCCTGACTACCACGATTATAGGTCGGGAAGTCAGACACTTTAGTCCGCTTGCCATAACCACGCTCACTGGCCGTCAGAATGTAACCTTCCTCATCAGGAATGATCAAAGAGATCACACGTGCATCGTCGGCCATTTTAATGCCCCGTACACCTCGGGCAGTACGTCCCATTGGCCGAACATCAGCTTCACTGAAACGTACAACTTTACCGGTATTAGCCGAGAGCATGATGTCGCACTCACCGTCTGTGATTGCAGCACCAATCAGACGGTCGTCGTCCTGCAATTCAACAGCAATCAAGCCAGAGCTACGCTGACGAGCGAAAGCGGTTAGATCAACTTTCTTCACAATACCGCGCTGCGTTGCCATAAAGACATAATGCCCTTCAACGTACTCACGAACCGGCAAAATTGTAGAAACTTTTTCATCTTCATCGAGCGGCAACAAGTTAACAATCGGACGCCCTTTCGCCTGTCGGCTTCCCGAAGGAATTTCAAATACAGTCAACCAATACACCTTACCTTTATCAGTAAACAGCATAATGGTTTCATGGGAATTCACGACCAGAAGGTGCTCGATGTAATCTTCATCTTTCATGTCGGTAGCAGACTTGCCTTTACCGCCACGACGCTGCGCCTGGTAGGTATCCAACGGCTGGGTTTTCGCATAACCGCCATGAGAAATAGTGACCACCATTTCTTCTTCAGGAATCAAATCTGCAACTGTCAGATCCTGTCGTGAAGCAATGATTTCGGAGCGACGCTCGTCACCATACTCTTCCACAATCGCTTCCAGCTCTTCACGAATCACTTCCATCAAGCGCTCGTGACTGCCCAGAATTTCGAGCAATTCAGCAATCAGATCGATCTTTTCTTTGTATTCAGCAATGAGTTTTTCATGCTCAAGACCGGTCAAGCGATGCAGACGCAATTCAAGAATTGCCTGTGCCTGCTCCGGAGACAAATAGTATTTCCCGTCTCTCAAGCCGTATTTTTCAGGAAGATCTTCCGGACGACACGCATCAGCTCCGGCTCGTTCCAGCATATCCAGAACATTACCCGGCATCCAAGGCGTTTCAATTAAGCGTTCTTTAGCAGCCGCCGCTGTTTCAGACTTTTTAATGGTTTCAATAACAGGGTCGATATTCGCTAATGCAACCGCCAAGCCTTCCAATACATGGCCACGCTCACGCGCTTTACGCAGTTCATAGACAGTACGGCGGGTAACAACTTCACGACGATGCTGAACAAAAGCCTCAAGCAACTCTTTCAGATTCAGAGTTTTTGGCTGACCATCAACCAGAGCTACGGTATTGATACCGAAGACATTTTCTAATGGCGTCTGAGAGAACAGATTATTGACGACTACATCTGCGTTTTCACCGCGTTTCAGATCAACCGCAATACGCAGACCGTCTTTATCAGACTCGTCACGCAGCTCAGAAATGCCTTCAATCTTCTTATCTTTAACCAGCTCTGCAATCTTCTCGATTAAGCGAGCCTTGTTCACCATGTAAGGAATTTCAGTGAACACGATGGTCTCACGACCTGTTTTGGAATCTTCTTCTACATGGTGACGCGCACGCATGTAAATTCGCCCACGGCCAGTACGGTACGCCTGAATAATTCCGGCACGACCATTGATATATGCACCCGTTGGGAAATCCGGCCCGGGGATATATTCCATCAAGCCATCTACATCCAGATCAGGGTTATCAATCAACGCCAAACAGCCACTGACCACTTCGGTCAGGTTATGAGGCGGGATATTGGTTGCCATACCAACAGCAATACCAGACGAGCCATTCACCAAGAGGTTTGGAATACGGGTCGGCATCACTTCAGGAATTTGTTCCGTACCATCGTAGTTCGGTACAAAATCCACCGTCTCTTTCTCAAGATCCGCCTGAATCGCATGCGCAATTTTGTTCATGCGAACTTCGGTATAACGCATGGCAGCCGCAGCATCACCATCAATTGAACCAAAGTTACCTTGTCCATCAACAAGCATGTAACGCATTGAGAAAGGCTGCGCCATCCGAACGATGGTATCGTAAACAGCGGAGTCACCATGCGGGTGATATTTACCGATTACGTCACCCACAACACGGGCAGACTTTTTATAGGGCTTATTCCAATCATTCCCCAACACATTCATCGCATACAAAACACGTCGATGCACTGGCTTCAGGCCATCCCTTACATCAGGTAAGGCACGACCCACAATCACGCTCATAGCATAGTCAAGGTACGACTGCTGGAGCTCTTCCTCAATATTGATATTGCTTACTTGTTTGGCAAATTCAACCATAAAACCTAATTCCCTTGTCGTCACACAACATGCGCAATATATGTGTCAGCGACTAAAACCTTGTTGAATTTAAGAGCCCGTATTCATTGTTATAAAGATGTCGGACTCTAAAAATCTCAGTTACCACAGCCTGGACATGCGCAATCCGCAACGTCTGATCAGAAGCATCCATAAAATGGTGAGTTAACTGTCTGAAAATAAGATCGAAATCATACACCAAGGAAGCTGTTTTTTATAGAAAAACATCACTTAATCATGGACAATGGCCGAGCGGCTATTTTACGAACGAAAGACGGTGAAACAATAGGACTGTCAAACCACAAAACAAGGGAGAAACACACAATGGCTCATGCCGAACAAGTGATTGAAGCACGTTGGATCATTCAATACGAAGCACCTCATGTTCTTGAAAATCACAGCCTGCTTATTTCCAACGGCATTATCCAGGAAATCCTCCCTACCGAAAAAGCTCGCAAGCAATACCCGAACGCAGAACGCCACACACTTGATCAGCATGCACTCATCCCTGGCTTTATCAATACGCATAACCATGCCGCAATGACTCTTTTCAGAGGCATGGCCGACGACCTCCCGCTTATGACATGGCTGAACGATCATATATGGCCTGCCGAAGGCCAATGGGTGAGCGAGGCATTTGTAAAAGACGGAACAGAATTAGCCATTGCTGAAATGCTACTTTCCGGCACTACCACCTTCAGTGACATGTACTTCTTTCCGGAAGCCGCCGCAGAAGCAGTGAACACCTCAGGCATAAAGGCACAACTTTGCACCCCCATTATGGAATTCCCTACAGCCTGGGGCAGTGGTCCGGAAGAATACCTTACAAAAACACGTAAATTGATCGCTGAATTCAAGGACCACCCGAGAATCCAGATTGCAGC
Organism: Pseudomonadales bacterium; assembly: GCA_041590855.1. Classification (GTDB taxonomy): domain Bacteria; phylum Pseudomonadota; class Gammaproteobacteria; order Pseudomonadales; family Litoribrevibacteraceae; genus Litoribrevibacter. The sequence continues at coordinate 9,126 of JBFHTA010000018.1, read as the reverse complement.
TGGGCCACACGCGCCCTATACAGTCTCCGATCAGACATTTACTGAATGCCTCAAGCTACAACAAGAAACGGGCTGCGCAATTCAAGTTCACCTACATGAAACCCAGTTCGAAGTTGATGAGTCCATCAAACAGCACAGCATGCGACCAATCGAACGACTGAACAAACTCGGCATACTTAACCAGAACACTCAGTGCGTCCACATGACTGCGTTAAACGATGAAGATTTAAGCACCATCCAGAACAGCCAATCCCACCTGATTCACTGCCCGGAATCCAATCTAAAACTGGCAAGCGGTTTTGCACCTATCGGAAAAGCACAATCATTAAACATTAATGTCTGCCTGGGAACAGATGGCGCAGCCAGCAATAATGATCTGGACATGCTCGGCGAAACACGAACCGCCGCCCTCACAGCAAAAGCCGTCAAACAGGACGCCACGACCCTAAACGCACTGGACGCATTGAAAGCCGCCACAATCAACGGCGCAAAAGCATTAAATATCAGCGAAAAGACAGGCAGCATCACTAAGGGCAAACTGGCGGATATCATAGCTTTTGATCTATCCCACTTACATTGTCAGCCTGTTTATGATCCAATCTCGCAAATTGTGTACACAGGCCGAAGCGATCAAATAACACACGTATGGTCAGAGGGCTCATTATTGGTCGAAAATCGCCAACTAATCTCCCTTGATACCCAAAAGATTATTGAGAAAGCAAACGCATGGGCTGATAAAATCAAAGCCGCAGCCGGCCGCTAAACCAAAACACATATTAGAGCTAACACGTTCCCAGGAAGTAAAATGAGCGAACAACCCCATTTAAATGTAGATAGAGAAGAGATCGCGAAATTCGAAGCCCTTGCCAGCCGTTGGTGGGACCCGAACAGTGAATTTAAACCACTGCATGAAATCAATCCTCTGCGTTTGAACTTTATTGATGAAAAAGTCGCACTCAATGGCAAACGTGTATTGGACGTAGGTTGCGGCGGCGGCATTCTGGCTGAATCAATGGCACGCCGTGGAGCTAACGTTATGGGCATCGACATGGGCGAAGCCCCATTGTCTGTCGCGCAACTGCATGCACTTGAAATGGGTGTCGAGAACGTAAACTACCAACAAATTCCTGTGGAACAACTTGCCAAAGAGCAACCTCAAAGTTTTGATGTTGTCACCTGCATGGAAATGCTTGAGCACGTCCCCGATCCTTCCTCAATCATCCAAGCTTGTGCAACCCTGGTTAAACCTGGCGGCCACGTATTCTTTTCTACTCTTAACCGCAATCCCAAGTCATTTTTGTTTGCAATTGTCGGTGCCGAGTATGTGTTACAAATGTTACCCAAAGGGACACATGAATTTAAAAAATTCATTCGACCTGCTGAGCTGATTCGCTGGACCCGACAAGCCAACCTTAAAGCCCATGAAACCGTCGGCCTCACTTACAATCCACTTACCAAGGTGTATAAACTTTCAAGCGACGTAGACGTGAACTACATGGTTCACACTACACTACCCGCTTAGGCAACTAAATTTCACCATGAAATATAAAGCGATTCTTTTCGATTTGGACGGCACCTTACTTGATTCTGCCGTCCATTTTCACAACATCCTGACCATACTGGCAAAACAGCAAAAGATACCTGCACCGGACATCACCCTTGTTCGTAGCTGGGCCTCTAATGGCGCCGCCGTCATGATTGAAAAGTGCCTAAACGTTGCCGAGAACAGTCCTCAACACAGCAAACTTTGCGACGCATTTCTCGATCTATATGACAACGAAGTCCACGAAAGCTGCCCACTCTTCAGTGGCATCAAAGATCTGCTGATTAAGCTGTCCGGGGAAAACATCCCTCTCGGCATCATTACCAACAAAGGCCGTCGCTTTTATCAGCACATAGAACCACAAATAGCAGAGATAGCCCCGGTTGCCATCGGCATTACCCGCGATGATGTAACGGAAATCAAGCCTCACCCTGAAGGCCTGGAAATTTGCGCTGAAAAATTATCACTCCCACCAAACGACTGCCTTTATATTGGTGATCACAAACGAGATATCGAAGCTGCAATTAACGCCAACATGGCCAGCGCAGTGGCAAACTGGGGCTACTTGCAACCAGGTGACACCCCGGAACATTGGAATGCAACTTATATTCTGGATACCCCATCGGACGCACTCACACTCATTCAAAGCACCAACTAAATCCGGGCCCCACACTGATTTTGAGTACACCTTAGTATCAACTAATAACTCAGTTATAATGCCCGCAATGACAATAGTAGAGATTCTGTAGAGATATGTTTGAATACAACGCCCCAGAGAACTGTCTTCAAGGCAAAAAAATTCTTGTTACCGGCTCTGCCGCTGGCATAGGACGCGCCGCAGCCATCACCTATGCCAAGCACGGAGCGACCGTATTACTGCACGGTAGAAAAGAAAAAAACCTTGACCCTGTTTACGATGAAATTGTAAATGCAGGTTACCCGGAGCCAGCCATTTGCCCACTCGATCTCGAGTTTGCACAACCGGAACAATACGAAGAACTGGCAGCCTTGGTAGAACAAGAGTTTGGCACACTGGACGGACTTTTAAATAACGCCAGCATCTTAGGCGTGCGCTCACCAGTACAGTCTTATGACCCGTCAGTTTGGATGAAAGTCATGCACGTAAATGTTAACGCTTCATTTATGATGACTCAGGCCATGCTTCCGCTAATGCAACATGACCGCCCAGCCTCAATCATCCTAACCTCATCCAGCGTTGGACGAAAAGGTCGTGCGCACTGGGGCGCTTATGCGGTTTCCAAATTTGCAACCGAAGGCCTGATGGAAACACTGGCAGACGAACTTTCAGGGATGTCCCAGGTTCGGGTAAATTCTATTAACCCCGGCGCAACAAAAACGCAAATGCGAGCTTGGGCTTATCCGGGCGAGAATCCTAACGACAATCCAACACCCTTTGACATCATGAACCTTTACCTCTATCTAATGAGCAACGACAGCATAGGCACGACCGGCGCACAACTTAATGCTCAATAACGCACACAAAAAACAGCCCTAAGACACAAACCGTCACAGGGCTGAACTTTCGTTCTACTCAAGATGCCCTACTATTATTAAGCATCGCCAACGCCTGTCTTGTCAGCGTTTTCGGTTAACGCTGAGTTGTGCGCATACTTTTGAAATAGCTGTACACACCAGAAGTGATTAGAAAAGATGATCAAGGTAGTGTTATTCCTCTGTATGAGCCTGATTTCCTCTCTAAGTTCAGCAGAGCACATTAACGTTGTTGGGGCAGAATTCCCGCCATACTACACGCAGAGCACGCCATCCCACGGAATCTCGGGCGAGGTAATCCAACGAATCCTGAAAAAACATGGCTACAAGCCCTATTTCAAGGTCAGACCCTTTGCTCGAGCCCTGACCGAAAGTGAGTCCGGCAAGGCCGACATCATTGCTGCTCTTTACCACACCCCCCAGAGAGATCAGCACTTCCTGTTTACGAACAGCCTGATCAGCGCCAATGTCATGCTCTTCAAGCTCGCAAGTAACACAACAACATACACTGGCATCGAAAACCTGACCAACAGCCGTATTGGTATGATTAGACGCTCCTCCACCAAATTGGACCTGATTAACAATCCAAATCTGGAGGTCATCCCCATCAACAACTATATCCAGGGGCTGGATTTATTAAGCGCAAACGTATTGATTATCTGGTCGGTAATCAACTGGTTTTAAAGTACCTGTTAAAACAACAGCCCCACCCACATACTTCAGAACTCTATATCCCAATAGAACCCCCTTTGAGCGTCGAAAACACCTACATAGCCACTTCCAAGAAAAGCCCGATGATGACAGAGCTATCGGAGATCCTTAACCAAGGAATTGAAACCATGAAAATGAACGGCGAGCTCAATGCCATCATAAACAAACACATCAATCTCTGAAGAAAAAAGCCCTCGCACCGACGCAACGCACCGAAACGTCAAAAAAACCACACTCAACTTTACTTCCTACAACTACGTCATTAGTATGACGGCAAATTCTTGCCGCCCTCTAAAACAGGCGTCAACAAACCAGCACATTAACAATTTACTTATCCAATGATCACAATAACCTCATGTTTTTAATGATATTTATATTATTGGCACAGCTTTAGCAATTCCCCACACAAAGCTATTCAAATGAAATAAACACTTTCTTCTTTATTGATAAGATTGTTAAGAGCCAGAGGTATGTATGGTTACAACAGTTCAGCCGAGACAACGAGTTTCTTTGAAAGACGCAAAATCTTTCTCAGCATTTACAAATCTTGTAAAAACTCAAGAACGCCAAAAAGAAGTTCGTCAAAGATTGACTGCTCAATTACAAACCACACTGGACGTCGAAAAACTATTAACCATCTTCTATAAAGAAGTTCAGCAAGTCGTTCAGGTCGGCGGCATCGTTTACCAAATGAATGAGAACGATTCACTGACCGTAAACCTAGGCCAGCAACACACTCATCGCTGCACTTATCAGCTTTCTTCTGAAACAGAAGCCATGGGTGAAATCACACTTTCACGATCCAAGCGTTTTATTGAAGAAGAACTGACCATTCTTGAAGGCTTGTTTAGCACCCTATACTTCCCGCTGAGAAATTCTTTAGCCTACCGCGCCGCAATAATGGCTGCACGAAAAGACCCGCTAACCAACACCTGGAACCGGGCTGCGATGGATGAAACCCTGGCTCGAGAAGTAGAACTATCAAAGCGCCATAACCAGCCAATGTCTGTACTGATGATCGATATCGACCATTTCAAAGCAGTGAACGACCGCTACGGCCACAGCGCTGGAGACATCGTTCTTCAGGAGACCTCAAAAATCATCACTCAAGCCAGTCGCCAAACAGACCTTTTGTTTCGCTACGGCGGCGAAGAATTTCTTTTGGTTTTAAATAAAACAGACCACAATGGCGCACAAATTATTGCTGAACGTATTCGCCAAAATCTTGCTGCGCATGCAGTGAAATGCGGAGAATCCAATATTTCCGTAACAACCAGCATCGGCGTAGCAAGCTGCCGCAGCACTGATTCCACCGAAGAATTAGTAGGAAGAGCCGATAAAGCACTTTATCAAGCCAAAGTGTCAGGAAGAAACCAGACACGATCAGGAGAGTAGCCCATCGCTACCCTCCTTTCCCTGTTAAGATACAACCTTAAGGCCTTAGCCTTTTTAAGCAGCATTCATAACAACGCCGTTAGAAACGACGCTTTTTAGACGCACGACGCTGGGTATGCTGTTGTTGACGCTTGCGACGCCCCATATCCAACTTCTCTTGCTGCGTTCTGCGAGTAAATGCAATCTTCGACATCCCTAAACGCACACGAAGTTCATTCACTTCTTTGTTCGGCATTTCAACCCAAGTACCTACCTTACATTCTGAAGGCATGAACACAGAACCGTATCGAACGCGCTTAAGACGGTTTACCTCAACGCCTTGAGATTCCCACAAACGGCGCACCTCGCGGTTTTTTCCTTCCATCAGACAAACGTAAAACCACTGATTCCGACCTTCACCACCACCATGAACCACGTCAGTGAATTGCGCCATACCATCTTCAAGCAAGACACCTTCACGCAGTCGATTCACCATTGGCTCATCCACCTCTCCATGAACACGACAAAGATACTCTCTATCAATGTCCGTAGAAGGGTGCATTAATTTATTAGCCAATTCACCATCTGTCGTGAACAACAACAAACCTGTGGTATTCACATCCAGACGACCCACACTGATCCAGCGCTGCCCTTTGACCTTAGGCAAACGATCAAATACGGTCGGACGACCTTCGGGGTCATTTCTCGTACAAACTTCTCCTTCCGGCTTATTGTAAATCAGCACTCGACACTGACCTTCATCCAGCGCCTTTAAATCGACTCGACGACCATCAATAGTTACCTGATCCCGCGAATCAATTCGATCACCCAACTGAGCAACCGTATCACCCACTTTGATTCGCCCTTCGGTAATCCAGCGCTCAATCTCTCGACGCGACCCCATGCCAATCTGACTCAGCACTTTTTGTATTCTTTCTTTCATTCATAAACCCCAGAGTGTCAACTTTACATCCCTACACTGACACTAATCGTTTTCTTCAGAATCCTCTTCTGAAGCATCTTGATTCAAAATTGCCGCCTGCTCAGCTAATTTCTGCTGAATCAGGCGCTGTATATCTTCTTCGGACATCTCATCACCCGCGATCTGCTGGCCAAATGTCCGCTCCGTCAACCTTTCTTCCGCTTCAGAGTTATCTATAACACCAACCTCCGACGCAGAATAATGCTCTACTTCAGACTCGTGCTGCTGATCCTGCTGCGGATTCACGTCATCACCACCAACTGGACTAAACTCCGGCGGCTCCAGAAATTCCGCTTCAACCTCTTCTTCCTGAGTGAGCAATTCTTGCTGCTCCACTTCTTCTACGGAAGCCTCCAAGCGATCAGCCCATTGAGCAAACCGAGACTTAAAGCTTTCGCCTTTTTCAACCAGTGCCTTGTCGCGCTCTTCAGCTGATTTCTGGTATTTTTCCGCCAGCTCAGCGTTAGACTGTTCAGCATCCCCTTCCAAAGAAGAAGAGGCATCCTCTCCCCCTTGCTGAGCCTGTGTCCACCAACCCGGCAATTCTGAGCTTGAATGCTCCTCATCACTTTCATCAATGCCTGCCTCACTCGATGAATCAGACACTGTAGCCTTCTGTGCTTCCGGCGAACGAATCATTTTCTCAAAGGCATTATTAAAGCGATCAATGTCACGCAACTCTTCTCTAGCAGCCAATTCCTGCTGCAATTCTTTCTCTTTTTGAGCCGCTTCCTTAGCCAGTCGAATCTCTTCCTTATCCGCTTCAGAGGCTTCATCAAGAGCATCCTCAACCGGCCCTTCAGTATCCGGTATCAGATCCGCCGACTCACCATCAAATTCAGCCCCTTCGTCATCACTAACAGTCGGTATAGGCGGCTGATAGTCATCACCAAAGTCCAACTCAGGGTTGATTTGCTCTAAATCACGAACCTCTGAAAGTTCCGGCAATTCTGTCAAAGACTTAAGATTAAAATAGTCCAGAAATTTACTGGTAGTTGCATACAATGCTGGTCGGCCAGGCACATCTTTATGTCCTACCACACGCACCCATTCCCGCTCCAACAAAGTCCGAACAATATTACTGCTGACAGTAACACCACGAATGTCTTCAATATCACCACGAGTAATTGGCTGCCTGTATGCAATCAAAGCCAATGTTTCCAGTAAAGCCCGAGAATATTTTTGCGGTTTCTCTTCCCACTGTTTGATGACATAAGGCGCCACCTGCTCCGCCACTTGAAAGCGATAACCTGAAGCCACTTCTTTTAATTCAATGCCCCGCGCCTTATAACGTTTCACTAGCTTCTGAAACGCAGCCCGAATATCCGTATGATGAGGAACAATGTCATCTTCTCCGAAATATTGCTTCACATCAGTCACAGAAATAGGCTTCCCGGACACCAATAAAGCACCTTCGATGATTTGCTCCAGCAATTTGGCACTGATCTTATTCGTCATCCTTCTTGCCCTGCTGCTCGTCTAAGTCACTATGCTCATCTTCCATCACATTCTGCTTTGCCCGAATATGAATTTCACCAAACACTTGAGACTGAGATAACTCAACTAAAGATTCTTTTACTAACTCCATGATGGCCAGAAAGGTCACCACCACTCCCATCTTGCCCTCATCCAGGGTAAAGAGTTCTTTAAATGAAACCAACTGTCCAAATTTAAGCTTGTTTAAGACTTGCGACATCCGTTCACGCGTGGACAAAACTTCTTTAGCAATATGGTGATGCTCAAACATTTCCGCCCGCTTGAGCACATCCGACATCGCCAACAATACTTCCCGTAAATCCACATCCGGATGCTGCTTTACATGCTCAAATTCATCATCCCGCTCCGGAGCCAACATAACATCCCGCCCCACCCGTGGAATTTCATCCAGGTTTTCAGCCGCAACCTTAAAGCGCTCATATTCCTGCAAACGACGAATCAACTCAGCCCTTGGATCTTCCTCTTCTTCAAGATCCTCATTATGGCGCGGCAATAAAGAACGGGATTTAATCTCCGCCAGCATCGCGGCCATGACCAAATACTCCGCCGCCAACTCAAAGCGCGTTGCCTTCATCAACTCCACATATTCCATATATTGAGTCGTAATCTGGCTGATATTGATATCAAGAATATCGATATTTTGTTTTCGAATTAGATAAAGCAATAAATCCAGCGGACCTTCAAAGGCATCAAGAAATACTTCCAGAGCCTCTGGCGGAATATATAAGTCCTGGGGAATTTCAGTGACAGGCTGACCACCAACCTTGGCAAGCGGTAACTGCTGTTGGGAAGACAAAGGTTCTTCTGGCCCCTGCTCATTATCAGAAGGAACTTCGGTCACAGAAGCGCGCTCTGCTACCTCACCCTCCGCAGCGGAAGCATCAGAAATAGAACCGGCAATCTCTGTTTGATCTGACATGGTATTCCTATTGTTTCCCAACAATCATTGATAACAACATCAATTGAATACAGTATTTAACGAATAAAGCCTCCGGAAGGCAATCTTCCAGAGGCTTAAACTCAATGCGCTCAGCGTAACTCTCCAGCGAAATACCAGTAGAGCAAAACAATTAGCGCCATACAATTAACGATAAGAAAGCGCCATCGCGTCCCGCACTTCAATCAGGGTTGCCCGAGCTTCTTCACGCGCTTTTTCGCTCCCTTCCTTGATGATATTTTTCACCAATTGCGGATTATTTTCATATTCAACCGCTCGCTCATGAATTGGCGCTTGTTCTCTCAACACGGATTCAATCACCGGCTTCTTACAGTCAAGACAACCAATACCCGCCGAACGACAGCCTTTCTGAACCCAGTCTTTAACATCTTCGTCTGAATACACTTCATGAAGCTGCCAAACCGGACATTTCTCAGGATCACCCGGATCAGTCAGGCGGACACGCTGAGGGTCCGTCATCATGCGCTTGATTTTTTCTTCAACCACAGACGACTCTTCACGTAATGCGATGGTATTGTTATAGGACTTGGACATTTTCTGACCGTCCAG
>JBFHTA010000017.1:0-24025 GCA_041590855.1 Pseudomonadales bacterium | reverse complement strand
TAAACAACTGGCGTGAAATACCTCGTGGCCTTCGTCCTCAAAATGCATGGCCAGCATTTGAGCCAGGGCGGTTTCATCTTCCACGATTAAAATACGAGCGTTCATAACTTCGGCCTTGCAGTGTTTTGTTCTTATAGCTGATTGTTAGATTTTTACGATACTCAGGACATAAAGTGTATCGTCAACTTTTTCGAAACTTTCGAGTAGTTCGACACCTTTGTAAGTGGCTGACTTGTCTTGCTGCTCGATTTTAAGCTTTAGCACATCAATGACTTCTTCTCCCTCCTGTGAGCCTGTGTATGTTCCAGCGTTAGCTATGACAACAGACTCACCAGACTTGAGATCAAATTCGATAATGCAATTTAATGAATCGACCACTTGGCGATTTCTGGGGAATTCAACCCAATGACCAGTGTTGAAGTACCATAAGTTGTCATTCGAAAGTTCAAGTTTAGGCCACTTAATAATTGGGCAAATTACTTCTTTTGTTTTTGCGTGGTTATACGTTTTTACAGTAATAGAAATCGCCAAATCGTTATCTGTTTTATTGGAGATTGCGAATTTTGTTATCCAGCTACATCCAGACAAATTTAAGCATACAATAAGAAGTAATATGCGTACTGACATTCTAGGCATCTAACGGTAAGTTAACGGTAAGTTAACGGTAATGCTGGTCCCTGTTCTGGCATCGGAGGTGATGGACAACTGGCCACGATGGGCTTCCACCAGCGCACGGACAATCGCCAGCCCCAAACCGGTACCATTGGGTTTACCGCTAACAAAGGCATCGGTAATGGTGCTGAGTTTTTCCGGAGGAATGACGGCCCCTTGGTTGGTGACTTGCACCTGGCCGAAACCATCCGTCTCAGAAACGTGCCATTCAATGGTTTGACCGACGTCTGCCGCATCGCACGCATTACCTGCCAGATTCAACAGAATCTGGGTCAGTTTGTCGGAGTCTGCTTTTACAACGACCGGGCCTTCGCTGGTCAGCTTGAAGTCTTGTTGTTTCGGTTCTACCAAGCAATGGTGAGACGATAAAAACTGCGTCAGGTAATCGCTGAGTTCTACCGATTGAGTGTTCAGGTTAGCCGGACGGGCATAGACCAACACTTCATTTAACATGCGCTCCAACCGGGATACTTCGGAGCTGGCTAGGTTTGCACGCTTGTTAGCGCGTTCATCGCCTTGTCGTTCGAAGTATTCCAACGCCAATCGGATGGTCGCCAAGGGGTTTCGAATTTCATGAGTCAGGCCGGTGGCAAATTCGCCAATGGCGGCCAGCTTTTCTTTTTGAGCCAGTTCATCCCGTGCGGCTAACAGTTCTTGGGAACGTTGCTCGACCAGCGCTTCGAGATTCTCGGAGTGTTCTTTCAGCTGTAAATAGAGTTCGTAGTTGTCGAGCGCAATGGCAATGCGTTCCGCAAACAAGGTCGCCACTTGAGCATCTTCATCGCTGTAGTTTCGACGGTGTTCGTCAAAGTAACACAGGGTGCCGACCACTTCGTCGTTGGGTAATTTCAACGGGATACCCAAGTAGGAACAATACCCGGCGGGTGGTTTGCCGTACTCCGGCGTGGCTAAAGCGTCTTCAACACGAAGGATTTCACCGCTGTTCACCACGAAAGTGGATAACTGACCGTGTACTTCCAGTGGCACTCCGACTTTCGGGCTGTGGGGTTCGCGGGCAATGACGTTCTTTTTGCCATTGCGGTAGAGGGTCACTGCGGCAGCACCGTCGCCCAGTACGTCCAACACCGCGCGGCAAATCTGGTTGAGGTAATCCTGTAACTCGCCGGTTCGGTAACTTAGCGATGCAAGCGACGCGATGGCTTTTTCCTGCATGCTGTTTAACGACTGGCCGGCGAGCGTGGGAGCGCCAGATGACGTGCGCTGATCCGTCATGATGTAATCCTCATGGATGAGTTCTCCTGAGAGATTATACTGGCTAAACCGAAGGCCAGGCGAGTTTGAGTGTCCCATAATCGTATCTGCCGCTTATTTTTAGTCGTTTGGACGAAGGTTAGGAGTGCGATTGCTTGGTTGATTGAGCACATTGACCCGACATATGGCACTTCACCTTACGATCCAACCAATAGTCCAAGCTGATGTAACGACCGCCGCCCAGGAACAACAGCGCCATCAACATAATGAAATAGGTGGCTGCGAACTCGATGCCGTTGTTCAAAATCACGACAGAACCGTTTTGAGTTAACCAGTCGTAATTGCCGTGTTGTTGCAGAATGCCTTTGGCACGATCAAGGCGTTCAATAGCACCTATGGTGCGTTCGGTGGCGAAGATGCCGTCGCCAGCGGCAATGGCCAACCAACCGTTTTTCCAATGAACCGTAACGGCCGCGACCGCCATGGTGAACATCATAGGGATCGACACCCAACGGGTGGCCAGTCCTACCGCTAACAAGATGGCTCCGCCCAGTTCAGCCGCAATGGCCAGAACCGTCATTAACCAGGGGAAGGGCAGACCCAGCCCCCAGTCTTCGTTGCCAAACCAGGCAACTGTATTGTCGAAGTGGCTGAGTTTTTGGCTGCCTGCCATCCAGAACACAGGGATCAGATACAGCCTTAGTAATAGCGGTGCCAGGAAGTCCAGCCGCTTGATTTTGTCGAAATGTAGTTGGGCTTTGACCAGGATATTTAACATGATGACATTCCTTTCTAAGCGTCGGGCGCTTATGTGAAGTGTTAATAAGTGTTTGAAGAATAAGTGTCTGAGGTATTTAAGTACGTGCTCGTCACACCGCAGGGCGTGTTAGCCCTTGCACGGGATCAGCACGTTCAGCCCATGCAGCTGTTTCAGCAGACCTTCGCCTTGTTGATAAAACAGGGCGTTGTCTTGAATACCTAACGCTTCCGCCAATTCGGCAAGTATTTGTTGCCCGGTACGCCGTTGGTTTTCGCTTAATTTGACCACCAGGTGATACGCCAACAGTTGAAGCTCAAAAAAGCGCACTTCCTGGTCGTCGTCCTGGAACAAGAGTAAGCAGGTCGGTTGTTCCGGGGCGGTTTCGGGCAAAAATTCCGGGCTGATTTGGTGAACCGGATATTGATAGACCAAAGGGTGAGCCACATTCACCAGGGTTAATGCTGTGTTCAGTAATTCGTTATCTGTCGCCTGATCGTCGGATATTTCTCGATCCATCATGAAGAGGTCGAGTTCGATGCGTTCATAATGAGCCAGCTCCAACAGGAAGTCGGGATCATTTTCTTGGGCTTGTCGGGTACTGAGAAAGTCCACAAACTCCGCTGATAACTGTGAAAAATACGGGGTTTGAGCACGGTAATCTCTTAGGAATTCCCGAACCAGTTGCAACCAGCCTTCCGGCGTTAAAATGCTGTTGATTACCGGGAAAGAAACCGACAACTGTGATTCCACATTGTTAAAGACCAAATCCCGGTAAATTCCGACTCTGCGCTCATCCACCTGTGCCGGTGGTGCTACCTGTTCCGGGTCGCGAATGTGATCCGCCAGTGCCGCTTGATGTTGGGCCAGTGTCGTCTTGGAATGAGTATCATGCTGCGGGTTGTGCATAACGATCACCTGCTTGATCAAATGGGTTGGACTGAATGTTCTTAATGATGTCGAGCTCTTGAGTCAGCTCCGACAGTGCCGGAAGGTTAAAGTCCCGTTCCAACAGCGTTGGCAATCGGCCAAACCGTTGGTAAGCCTGAGCGAGTAATGCCCAAACCGGGTCAATCACATCGGCGCCGTGAGTGTCGATGATGACGCCATCGTCTTCACGATAATGCCCAGCCACGTGAATGTAAGACACTCGGCGGGGCGCAAGTTGTTCAAGGTATTCGTTCGGGTTGTAATTGTGATTCTGGCTGTTGACGTACACGTTGTTGACGTCCAGCAGTAAGTCGCAATCCGCTTCTTCCAGTACGGCGTTAACAAACTCGACTTCAGTCATGGTTTGTTCCGGCACCAGATAATAGGAGATGTTTTCAATGGCGATGCGACGTTCCAAAATGTCTTGGACTTGTCGAATGCGAGCTGCCACGTGCTTCACCGCTTCTTCAGTGAAAGGCAGTGGCAGCAAGTCATACAATTGGCCATCATCGGCGGAGTAGCTTAAATGCTCGCTGTAGATGGCCATGTTGTGTTGATCGAGGAAATGTTTGATGTCTTTCACCAGATCAACATTGAGTGGCGAACTGCCACCCACAGAGAGGGATAACCCATGCGCAATAATCGGAGTGCGCTCGCTGATTTGTTTCAGCTGACGCCCCAAACGGCCACCGATACCAATCCAGTTCTCCGGGGCCACCTCAAAGAAGTCGATGGCGTCCGCAGCCGCGTCCGAAACTTGATCGCCTGTCAGGGAAGACAACAGAGAACGGCGTAAACCGAGCCCAGATCCCTGAATGGTTGGCAATGAAGAAGGGGTATTGTTCATGGTGATATCCTGTTTCTCTCGTGGGATTCGTTACGCCTGAATGCCTTTGATCAAAAAAGAGTCAGAAGGCATCAGGATAAAGTTGGGAAGCAACGCGCTTACGCGTCGCCACCACATTTACCTTCACCGCAAGAACCTTCAGCGGTTTTGTTCATTTTCTTTTGGTCGCCGCCGCACTTGCCTTCGCCGCAGGCACCTTCAGCAGACTTGCTCATGTGCTTCTTGTCGCCGCCACATTTGCCTTCACCGCAAGAACCTTCGGCACTCTTGTTCATGTGCTTAGCGTCGCCACCACACTTACCTTCACCGCAAGAGCCTTCAGCGCTTTTATGTTTCTTAGCGTCACCACCACATTTGCCTTCGCCGCAAGAACCTTCAGCGCTTTTGTGATTCTTAGCATCACCGCCACACTTACCTTCACCGCAAGAACCTTCAGCAACTACCATGTAACCGCTGGTTAGCTCAGTTGCGCCGAACGGGTTGGTATCCGCTTGTGCCAACGTAGACACAGACAATGCTGATGTCATCAAAGTACCGATAGTTGCTGAAAGAAGGGTTTTAGTTTTAACGTTGTTCATAGCTTTGCTCTCTTTGTATTGAGTCTGTTAATTCAATGAATGTTTTAATTCATTACGTTTTAAATTCTCTTTAGCTATAGCGAGGAGTGTGCCAACTTTTAACTTATTGAATTTAAAGGTTTTTTTAAATTATCTGTAAAAACCTTTGTAATGAAACGTTCAAATCCTCCAGAGAACAGATGTAATGTTTCGTTACGTTTTTTTGGGTGGGCTGATGTAAAAGATCGTTGCAATGAATCAATACATAGGGGCTTTGCAGGAGATATACTGATAATTATCAGGTAAGGATTTTTTGCTTTAAAAATGTGTTTGGTAGGAGATGTTATGCAAGCAGTATTTCGTTTGGGGGCACTGATAATGACCTTGGTAATGTTATCGGGATGTTCAGGAGAGAACACCGAGATGACTGACGTTACTAAGCAAGGGTTAGAGGCCCCAATGCAATCCAATGTTGATTTTAATGTGTATAAAAGCCCGACCTGTGGCTGTTGTGGATTATGGGTGGATCATATAAATGAGCATGGTTTTAAGACCAGTAGCCATAACATCGACAACTTAACGCAACTGAAAGCGGATAAAGGCCTGAAACCTGAGTATCGTTCCTGCCATACAGCCGTGTCGAAAGAGGGTTATGTGTTTGAAGGGCATGTTCCGGCGGAGTTTGTGCAGCAGTTTTTGGCGGCTCCACCAGAAGGTGCATTAGGCTTGTCTGTACCAGGTATGCCAGTGGGTAGCCCTGGCATGGAAATGGGCGACCGAAAAGACACTTACCAGGTATTGCAGTTGAATCTGGATGGCAGCGCGCAAGTGTACGCCACTGTACAAGGAAACCACTGATTCGCCACGTTGTTGTTTCTTCTTGATCCGCGTTCCTCTTTCTCTTTGATCTATAGTTAGGAGAGTTTTCGATCAGCATCAGGAGGAAAGGGAGATGACTCACCGGAACGAACGTATGCGTTGTTTAAAGGCGATTCGTAGAAATCTGAAGGCGCTGGTGGTTCTGGGTTTGGTAGTCTGTAATGTCTCGGTGTGGGCGGCCTCTCCCGGGCAATTTGTAGATTACCAATCCGAAGATCAAACCTATCAGGGTTACTATCTGAGTGCCGGAAAAAACGCACCTTTAGTGGTGTTGATTCACGATTGGGACGGCCTCACCGACTATGAAGTCAAACGGGCTGAGATGTTGGGTGAGCTTGGTTATAGTGTGTTCGCTGCAGACTTGTTTGGAAAAGGTGTTCGCCTCACCGAAGTGAAAGACAAACGTCAACACACTGGAGAGCTCTACAAAGACAGAGCCAAAATGCGACGCCTTTTACGCGCTGCACACAATAAAGCGATGGCTCTGGGAGGTAATACTGATAATGCTGTCGCCATGGGTTATTGCTTTGGGGGCGCAGCGGTTTTGGAATGGGCTCGCTCCGGCGATGCTCTCAAAGGTTTTGCTACCTTTCATGGTGGATTGACGACACCGGAGGGTCAAAATTATCAGGCGACTCAAGGGAAGATTCTGGTGATGCATGGCTCTGCGGACACTGCCATCACCATGGATCAATTTGCTGCGTTAACCAATGAACTGGAAGCCGCTGGGGTTGATCATGAAATGGTGACTTACAGTGGCGCACCGCATGCGTTTACGGTGTTTGGATCACCGCGTTACCGGGAATATGCAGATCAGAAATCCTGGGCGTTGTTTACGGAATTTCTGAAAGAGAGATTGAAGTAAGCAGTGAATTAGTAAAGACCAAGAAGGGACTCATTTCGAGTCCCTTCTTAGTGTTCATGTAATAGGTTCTCTAGCCTTCAAGTTTAGAGGCCGATTAGCTGGCTTCTGCGACCACCAAAGTACGTGTTGCTTCATCAATATTGATGGTGTGTGTTCTCAGGTTCGCAATGAAATCAGCCGGACGGTTGTACCAGGAATCACTGATGTACTGAGTGCCGTTTTCAGACGTCGGTACGTTATACATGGTTACCTGGAAGTTATCCGCAGACACATCCACCACTGCCACGCCGTGCTCACGTAAGCGGGCAAAGGCCATCGTTGATGAAACATCCGCTGCGTTTGACGCACCAGGAAGTAGCGCATCCAACCCTGCCATCAAAGGTGCAATATCGGCTGCGTTGCCGCCCAGCCCTTCAACCAAACCAGTGGCTGCGTCATCCAGGTATGAGCCAAAGGTGCCTGAAGTTGCAGAAGAGGTGGTGATGTCAAACGAACCATTGCCGTGATCAGTTACGTAAGTAGAGTGGATGTCTCCGGCGATGCTGATCACGTTTCTGTTAGCAAACAAGCCATTGATCAAGGTTGCTTTGGCATTCGGGAAGCCATCCCAATGGTCTGCGTTCAGATAGAAACGGCTTTGAAGTAACGACGGGATCGCCGCAAAAGCATTCAAGGCATTCAGCGTCGCGAAGTTCGGGTTGTCTGCGCTGTTTCGTAAATCCAAAAGCAAAGGCGAGAAGGACACTGAACTGCCCATTACATTCCAGGTGGCGGTACTGGCGGTTAGTTGCGTTCCTAACCAGGTGTTCTGGGTATCACCATAGGCATTCTGGCTGGCACCGCCATCTTGTGACGCCAGGAAGCCCGCGTAAAGATCAAACAAGTCTTTGTTTACGAAGTAACGGGAACCGATGTCGCTGATTAAGCCTTGCTTACCGAAGTGCACAAAGGCGATGCCTTTCTCGGCAGCCGTCATGTCGGCATCGCTGATAAAGGCGTTGTCTGGTACAGACAGGCCGGTATTGCGTGCCGCCGTTAAGGCTGAATTGATGTAAAAGGCGGATAGGTTACCCGTCACCGCTTCGTTTGCTAATTGCGCGTAGTTTTTACCTGCATCTTCTGCACTGATGCCTCGGGCTTCATACGTATCGCGATACTGAGAGCCCATGATCAAACGAAGGTAAGCTCGGGTCAGATCATACGCCGGATCATCAATATTGATGTAAGCAAAGGTATTGCTGCCAAAGGTGGCGGCGTGTGCGGCGGCTCCGTTGCCACCGGTGGCTGCATCCAGAGTGGCGATGATTTGCGCTTGGGTCATGGCTACCGCGCCCGGGAAGGCATCTTCCGGAATGATATGATCCGGACGGTTGGTGCGGAAATCAGTCAGGAACAAGCTCAGGTTTGAGCCGAATTGGAAATCACGGAAAATCCGGGTGTTCGGATACAACTGGTCGTCGCTGATGGACAGCGTACCACCGGCATTCAGGGCGTTTTGATCCAACGCCGCTTCATGGTCGATGGGCATATACTCGAACCATGCCTGTTCTGAATTGTGTTTATGTACTGTACTCGCTTCGGATTTACCGGCGTCGAAGTAAGTGCCGTTGTTTTTCCAGCTGTCGTCAGAGAATTCGTGGTCATCCCAGATGGCAATCAGAGGAAAGCGCTCATGCAATTGCTGAAGTACGGAGTCGCTACGGTACTCTTTGTACAGCTGACGATAGTTGCTCAGGCTTTGCGCGGCGTAACCGTCGCTACCCAGATTGATGGCTCCGCTTAGGTCATCAAACTGAATGCTACGACCTTGTGAAGACTGGAAACTTGCGCCTGTGGTTTCGTAGATGTAATCGCCCATGTGGACAACAAAATCCAACTCCTGATCCAGCAACGGTAGATAGGTGTTGTAGTAACGGCCATTGAAATCCTGACAGCTAACGTAAGCGAATTTCACATCTGCATTGGCATTGGCCGCAGGTGCGGTTTTAGTACGACCTGTACGGGTGCGATAGGCTTTACCGTTCTTAACGTAGGTGAAACGATAGTAATAGTAAGTGGCTTCGTTCAGATTAATTACACGCACTTTCAAACAGTGGTCGTGATCGGCTTCTGCGGTGAATTCCTGGGCAAGCACCAGGCTGGCGTCATTGAAATCTGAAGCTGTCGCAACTTCCAGCGCCAGTGTTATATCACCAGACACAGAATCGTTCACTCGTGTCCATAGAATCACGCTGTCCGGACGCGGGTCACCCGACATTACCGATTGCGGAAAGTAGTCGCTCAAAGTACGGGCAGAACCGTCGGAGTCGCTGTTGGAGCAACCGGTTAGTCCGGAAAGAGGCAATGCTGCTGCACCACTGGCTGCAACCGCTGTTTTAATAAAACGGCGGCGTGAAATATTGTTTTTCAGTCCCATCGTCTAACACCTTGTTTACTGCTTGGTTGTTATTGTGTGTTTTTATTGAATACTTATTTAGTAAAAGACTATTACTTTAGTATTACAGGGCCGGAAAATAAGGTCTGAAGTGGGTGAGAATCTGTCAGAAACTGACCAAACGCCGCCTTACATTCCTGGCCAAACGGTGAATTTTGCCTTGTTGTACAAAAATTCAACATGACCGATTGAGACAAAAGTATGACTTTTGCGACGTGCGCAAGAGAAAACAATCTATTGTCGACAGATAGAATAGAAGTATGTGTGAGGCTACTAAGTGCGGGTTAGTCAGACTTTACCAGCTTCCCTTTGATACGAGATGCCGCCACTTGAAGAACACTTTTGACTCGGGTGGGACGGCGTACCAGTTCACCTTGGCAATTCGGGCAGACGTGGCTCATTTGGTGAGTGCACTCCGGGCAGAAGGTGCATTCAAATGAACAAATATAGGCTTCATCAATGTGAGCTAACGACTGCTGACACTTCTCACACGCTTGCTTCATTTTTAACATTTTCTACTCCGATTGAATGCTGTATTGAATTAACCATTAAACAGTAGCATCGGGGGAGGGCAACCGGGAGTGCCATATCTGCCGTTTATGGGGGGAGCTTCGTGTAATTAAATATCCCCAGAACGGAGTTTACTGGCAATATCCATCGGCTCTACTTCCAGCCCGTAGTGTTTGACGATCCAGTTCATGCCGATCATGTGATCTTCCTGATCGAGGCCCGGTAGCCAGACATTCAGAAAATCTTCCAGAGAAATTTCAGTCGGTTCAAAGTCTTTCCAGTCATCAATACAGTGTTCTGCTGCGTGTTCTTTCGATGACCAGAACAGAAAGATGGCAGTGTCTTCATAATCTTTCGATTCGCAACTTGCCCAGCCACCCTCTGCATGTTTTAGCGCCCAGACGGTGTTATTGGCCAAGGTGTCTTTTAAGAAGGTTTCGGCATTGGCCAAAGCGGCGTCTTGATCTTGTATTACTGACATGAGGTGTCCTGTTTATTTTGAAGTTACATCTAAAGAAAAGACACCATTATACGCCTTACCTGGTTTGCTTGATATGGCGGTTTGGTAGTGTTCAGAAGGGCTTTACGTGTTCTTAGTTAGTATCTATTTAGAGGGGGCCCGATAAGGCAGGTATTTTTAGCGTTATTCTAGCCTTATCGGGGGGTGTTACGAGTTGTTATGCGTTTTCCAACCACGCCCAGCCAGCGCGCTTACGCTGTTTTTTCACGACTTGGCGAGTCGGAGCTTCTGCGCTGGTATTTTTATCCACACTGTATGCCGTCCATTCACAGTGGTCGCGGGTGAATTCCACCGTGCTGTAACCATTCTGAGTGGAGTTAAAGTATTTGATGTGTGGGTTATTGACCCGAATAGCGCCTTCACTCAATGCTTGCAGTAATTGTTGCTTCTTCTCTAGCGATTCAGCTTGATTGGCAATCATCTCAAATAAATTGGATGAGGTGACTGAAGGGGTCATAAATTCCACCCCTGCGATATTACGCCACCACAGGTTGGTGAGGTGGTGGTAGTCGTATTTCACATAGGAGCTGATGTAGGTGTGAAGGTCGCCGGTCAACACTACAAAGTTTTCCAGGTTGGCATCCCGTACTGCTTCCAACAGTCGATCGCGCTCGTATTGATAACCGTCCCAGGCGTCTACATTGATGTAAGCCAATGGTTGACCCAATAATGACGCCGCCATGCGGCCCATGTAGGTTTGGTTGCCGAGCACGGTCCATTTGGCGGTGCTGTCTTTCAGTCCTTGCTGCAGCCAGTTGAATTGCTCTTCGCCCATCATTCGCTGGCTGTCGTTGTTCATGTTGTTGCAGCCTAACGGCAGATACCGGGAGAAAATATCGTTTTCGCCGCATGGGTGTGCCGTTCGGTAGGTGCGTGTGTCCAGCATGAAGAGCTCGAATAAGTCACCAAATTTGAAGTTGCGGTAAATGCGGGTGAAGTCGTGCGGGTGGCTGGCGTTTTCGTTGATGCTGACGCGAGTCGGGGTGTATTCCACCCAGGCGCGTTGGCTGTCCAGTTTGAGTTGGCGTAATGCGCCCGCATCGTTGCCTTCTTCCGTTACGAAGGGGTGATCCGGTGCGCCCAAAGTATCGCGTTCGTAATCCCAATAGCAGTCGTTGGCCGTTTCGTGATCGTCGGTGGTGATGATCCAGGTGTGTACTTCCATTGCACGTTGCAGGTTTAAATCACTGCGATAGGTTTTGTAGAGGTGTCGGTAGTCGCTCAGGCCGAGTGCCACCACGCCATCGCTGGGCAAAATAATGGTTCGATCGTCGAATGGCAGGCTTTGGAAACGCGGATCACCCGCCGTTTCATAAATGAAGTCGCCAAGATGTACCACAAAGTCGATGTTGCGATCGTCTGCCACATAGCTCAGGGCACCGTAATAGCCGTTGGTGTAATCCTGACAGGTAAGCACCGCCAGCTTGAGGCTTTTCAGATAGCTGTCTTCTAATGGCAGGGTTTTACAACGACCAATACGAGAGCTGATGCCTTTGTAGAAGAAACGGTAGTAGTAACTCTCGTTGGGGCTGAGTTGGCCGTCCAGATCAATCTTAACGGTGTGGTCTTGGGTAGCGGAAATGTCGGAGGCGGCTACAGTGCCTTCCAGCAACGGGTATTCACAAGCCGGGTCCTGGCTAACCTGAAAATGCAGTGGTTCATGAGCATCGAATTCACTTGGGCTGATGTGAGTCCACAGCATGACACCGGTAGACGTTGGGTCGCCCGACGCGACAGACAGGTCAAATACTTGTCTGGCCTGATCGTTATTGATTTGGCTGTTATCCGGCAATGCCGCGACCGTTTTGCTGGCACCAAAGTCAAAGAAGCCCGCCTGGGCATGAGTTGACTTGAGGACGTATGGTGTGGCCAGAACGCCAGCGGTGGCTCCCAGAAATTTACGTCGATTGAGTTTAATGGTCATGGTTATCCCTATTGTTAGTCGTTGTGCATGTGTTGCGATTTGTTTTGTAGGTAGAGATCTAATGGCGCATTAAACCGGGTGGCTGTTACAGGGCTACGAAGAAATTATGACAAGGTTATTCACCAAGGATTGGCTTGGGGGGGCTTGGAGGTAAGGAAGGGATGCTAAGTGATGGTACGTCAGAAGCGATAACTGGCGAGCATGCTGATCACGAAGCTGTCGGAGCTGGTGAACTGTTCGCTGTCGGATGGGGTGTTAGCAGATAAGGTCTTGATTCGTTGACTGTGCAGGCAAAGCCCTTCGAGGCCGAGACGTAAGTTACTGTCTTCCGGTTGCCACATTAGGGCCAGCGTGTAGCTTCGTCCGAAGTCGTTGTTGTCGTTGTCGATGTCGTCGCGATCGTCCATGCCGAACAGGTCGTAGCGGGCTGAAAGCCGTAGATCATCAAACAGATAAGAGGCCATCAAATAGCCGCTGTAAAAGTCGGCATCCACTCCGGGGGCGGCGCCCATGGTGGTGTTGCCGACGCTGCCTTCCGCCAACAATTCCAGTTGATCTGTCACAATCCAGGAGCCGCCGAGAATGGCGAAACGGGTACGCCAGGCATATTCGCCGTGATGCAGCTGGGTGTCGCCCATATTATCAACCCAGGTGACACTTAACAGGTATTGATCCAGAGAAAGACTGGTTCTGAGGGCATATCCGGGGCGATTGTCGAGGTCACGACCGAAGGGCTTACTGCCATCGTCCCGCTGCCCTTCAAACATACCGCCATCGTCGAGGCTCTTTAGATTGGGCACGGCGAGTACGTCATCGAACATGGTTCTGTGGCGGCCGTAGCTCCAGCCGCGATAGGCCAAGAGTGCCCCCATACTGTCGTTACCGCCAAACAGGGTGGCGGCGAGTTCCCATTCCAACCCGGAGTCAAAGTGATAGAGGTAACTACCGTCAACGCCTATAGGGCGGAATTCTTCTCCGATCCAACTGTTCAGTGAGGAAAAGCTGAGGGTATAGGGGGAATCCCAAAATCGCTCGGTGTTTTCCATCGAAATGGGAAGAAAGAATTGTCCGGCGGTGAATCGAACGCTTTGATTAAAGTCGAGATCGGTATGGTAGCGGGCCTTTAGTTCGATCAGTCCGAGATGGCGGGCAGAGTCCTGATCTGTGGTGACGCGGGCTTGCACATGAGTAAAAAAGGAAAGGTGGCCGTTGGCTTTATAACGGTAGCCCAATTGCAACTCGGACATGGCAGCGGGATGTTCACCGTCGCCCAGCGCGTAATGCCCAAGCCCTCCGTTGAGCCAGGTGTCTTCACCTGTGTGTTGGTTGGTTTGCATGAACCCGAGCACATCCCACTGAGTGTCAAAGCGATGTGCGTGCTCGTCGGCAGTTATTTGGCCTGCTGCACTGAATGACAGTAATAGGGCACACAGAGAACGACAGGTAGAGCTATATGCTGTTCTGCCTGATCCATAAGATGCTCTAACCTTTGAGGTGTTTGGCCGTGCTGTCATGACTATCCTGTTTTGGGTGTCCTGTTTCGGGGACCGTCCTGTGAGGCCTGAGTGAGAATGTTCGGGTTATACGATGACAATACCTTAAGACGGATGCCCGGTCATGTCGGAAGCGTTTTCGTATTCGTCCTGTACCTTGTAGCTCTGATACCAGGTGATGAAATCTTGGGAGCTTTGAGGCTTGCTGATGTAGTAGCCTTGCAGCTTGTCGCAACCGTAGCTTTCCAGTAACGCCCAGGACTCCCGGTTTTCTACCCCTTCGGCCACTACAGTTAAACCCAGGTGGTGACCCAGCTCAATGGTGGATTGCACAATGGCTTGGTCTTCTTTGCTTTCAGCGAGTTTTAGGACAAACGACATGTCGATCTTGAGTTCATCCACCGGCATGGATTTCATCTGGCTTAACGACGAATAGCCGGTGCCGTAGTCGTCAATGGCCAGTTTAATACCTTCGGATTTGAATTGATTGAGCACAGAGAGTGCTTGTTCCGGATCTTGCATGACGGCACTTTCGGTGACTTCGATGATCAGGTGACGGGTAGAGAGGTTCAACGAGTGCAACAAGTTCAGGGCGTATTGGGGCAATTCGTCGGTGGCCAGATCGTAGGCGGAGACATTCACTGCCATTGCAAGGTCGATGCCCTGTGCTTGCCAATTGGCAGCATCACTTAATACCCGTCGAATCACCCAACGGGTTAGCTCGGGCATTTGTCCGGATTGCTCGGCAAGGCCAATGAATTCGTCGGGGCGGATAAAGCCCAGTTCAGGGTGAAACCATCGAATTAATGCCTCCACCTGTGTGACGCATTGTTCGTGCAAATCCACTTTAGGCTGATAAAACATGGTCAGCTGATCTTCGGCAATGGCGGTCTTTAAGTCATTCACTAAACGAATTTGGCTGAGGTATTTTTCATCACTGCCCGGTTCATAGACACTGGCACTCAGGTTGTGGGCTTTGGCAGTGTTGAGGGCGATGTCTGTACGGCGCAGGAGTTGACTGGTGCGAGCCCCGTGCTCAGGATAAAGCGCTGCCCCAAGTGTGATGGAGACAGGAATTTCCAGGCTGTCGATGCAATAGCTGGTATTGAGTGCTTTCAGCAGGCGGTGCAACTCAGGACGAAGCTGGTTTTCACCAACGCCCTTCAGAATCAGCAGGAATTCATCTCCACCAAGTCGGGCTGTGGTGTCCTCAGGTGCGCACACGTCGGTAAGTTTTTTGGCGAAGGCCTGCAGCAGCTTATCGCCGACCTGATAACCAAAGGTGTCATTAACCTGCTTGAACTTTTGCAGATTGATGGATACCAGCGCAAAGGTCACTACATGTTCGGTTCCTTCGCCAATCACGTTATCTATTTGTTGTTGAACCAGGCTGCGGTTGGCCAGACCGGTGAGGGAATCGTGATAGACCTGATAGAGGATTTTGTCTTCCCGGTCGGCAATTTCATTCTGCATCCGATCGAAGCTGATGGCGAGCTTACCGATTTCGTTACGTGTGTAGTCACCATCGGCAATTTTTTCCGAATAGTCGCCACTACTGATGCGTTCGGCGGCATTCACCAGCTTATTAACCGGGCGAGTCACATTACGGGCAATCACAAATCCGATAAGAATCGAAATGAGCAGTGCCAGACCGGAAATACCAAGAATCTGTACTTTAAGTGGTGAGAAGCTGGCATAGACTTCATCCAGAGAGGTACTCAGCAAGGTGTCCACGTGATAATACCCCCCGTCGATTAAGGGGGCTTTGAGGGTCAGGTATTCATTGTTATCCCAAATCACGGTTTGCCAGGCTGCATCCGTCATGGAGGTTGCTTCAGGTGCCAGAGGCAAGGTGCTGACGTTTAAGGTATGGTCTTTTCGATACATGCCTGTGAAGCTGACTTCCAGATTGGTCAGGCTCTTCAATTGGTCGGCCAGAGCTTGATCAATCTGGAAACCAACCATGGCCCAAGCCACGGGAACGGGCGCATACACAGGCAGCATCAGCATTTGATAGGCCTGACCGTTAAGCATCACTATTCTCATTAGCCCACCTTCCTGCTGGGCTTCCGAGAGCAAGTCGGTAAAAGGGAATTGATTATCGGCTTGAGTGGTGGTTTCGGTACTGGCCAACAGCTCTCCATCCAATGAGGCCAGCATCATCAGATCGGCGTCGATTCTGGCTCCGTGATTCTCAAGCACTGAAATCAGGGTTTGTTCGTCTTTGTCCAGCACGGCGGCTTTAAAGCCAAAGTCTGCGGTGAGCACTTCGGCGGACTCAAACAGCTGATTGGCGCGGATGTCCATCAATTGTTCGAATACCCGAAGCCCAACGTTCAGTTTGTCCTGGGCTTGTTGTTCCACACTGTTATTGGTCGCGAATAAAACGGCAGTGATGGTGGTGATCGAGGAGATCACAATCAACGTTAGAAACAGAATCAGGATTTTTGTACGTAAGCTGATATCAATCATTGTAGCGTTTCTTTTGTTTCTTCTTAAAACGTTGAACCGGTTTCGGCTTGGTCAGATTCAGGGTGACTTGAAACATATTGACGTCTTCCGTGGCATTCAGATTGAGCATCATGGGTTCTTTTAACTCGGGTATCCAAGGGTGCCAAACTGCAATTCTAGTGACGGCACGTGACAGCTTGACCATTCCGGATTGATCTGTCACCGCGAATTCCGGCCAGGGTGAAACGATAATGTATCCGAGCATGGAATCGTGAATGTTACACCCCAACGCCACTAACCCGGACTGTTCAAACTTAATCGGGGTTTTGGGCACGCCTTTGTACAATTTGATCTCAAAGCGTTTGGGCTCTGAGAATGAATACACATGATGGCGGATGTTGTCGCTGTTAGGAAAAATCACGTCTTGCCCTTGTGGAATGGCCAACACATGCGGCACAAACCGGACGTCCACCTGATCCATAACGGCAGGTTGCGGATTGGCTTGAGTAATGGTGCCTTCAGGTATTGCGATAAAGGCATCTTTTACCCGATCGCCGTGTTGATCGACGACTTTGATGTCCAGTGCAAAGGCTTGGAATGACGTTAAGCCCGAGAGCAAACACAGAATCATGACCGCCAGAGCTCCTGAAAAACCTGGTTGATCGGTTGATAAATGTGGGTGAATCAAAAGCTGGCCTCCTTGGTGGGTGATTCCTGGCAGCCGATCTCTAAAGGCGGATAATGGCTGTAAAAACATCTTATTACAGCATAGGTAGAGATTGAGGTTAGGAAAAGCCGGATACGAAAAGTTGTTGAGAGCAACGCAGTATAAGCGAGCCTTCAATCATGGCTATAGAGGGCCTTGATATTGGCCCTCTGCCCAGATCTTCCAAACGATTACAGACGACATTTGATTGCATCGGTTGTTCAGAGCTCTGATAAAACAACACCTTTGATGCTTGATTGATGGGGTGACGTTATTTCCAGTCCGTTAATCCGTACTTGGCCATGATTTCTGCCAGTCGACCGGAGGCCCGCAAGGCGCGTGTGCCTTCATCAATCAGCTTAATGTAGGCTTTGCTGGCCGGCTTGGCCGGAGAGCAGGCAATGTACATCGGGCTGGGATCGCCAAGTGTTCCGGCTTCTTCGATCTTGCCTTCCATTCCCATGTCTTTCAGTTTGGCGGATACCACCAGGGGGGAGTCAATAAAGGTAGTGAGTCGACCTGCCACGACTTTTTTGATGTTCTTCTCTAAAGAGTTATCGCCTTTGACGGTTTGGATATTGTTATTGGCGTTATCGTTAACGTATTGATCAAATTCATCACCATAGGCGTAGCCACCAATGACCCCGACCTTGATGCTGTCTAAAGACGATAACCCTTGATAGCGCCAGGATTCACCGGTACGAACATAGAAGGCCGAGTTATCCATGCCCCAGTGTTCTTCGGGAAAGATAAAGTCAGGCGCATCTTCTTTGTAGGCACCAACGACACAGTCTTCTGCGCCCTTACGGACTTCACTCAACGCCCGCTCCCAGGGCATGAGCCGATAATCCACAGAGTGACCCGCCTTGGAAAATATTTCCTGGGCCAATTCAATCATATAGCCGGGCTGTGCTGATCCGGGATCGCCGTTCATCGGGTACCAGACATCCGATCGAATACTGATGCTATCTGCCCGAACCAATGAGCAACCGAGTGTTAAAGGAATACCTAATGCCATCGCTATGGCCAATGCCTTGGGGGAGAGAGACTTAACCATCATAAGACCTCGTTTTACCACGTGATTGTTTGCTTTTTGTACAATTTGGTTAAGATAACCATAGTCTTAAAGCGGGGGGTTACAAATGGATGAAAAGAGGTTAATAGTGTTTGTTTTGAATACTATTACGTTTGTTTTTGTCGCGAAATTGTTGAATTTATGCGCTTTTTAATAGAAATGGTCAGTTTTTTTGACCCGGCTAAGTGTTCTGCCTATTCTTTTTCGTACTTAATTATCAGTTGTAGAGATATTTAACTTATGCGCATTTTGGCCTTGATGTTCAGTTTATTCATATCTTCGGTGTTTGCCGAGGCTTCCGGTGACCTTTCTCAAGCGCCAGTGCGCTTCTATGCGTCCGAATGGCCGCCTTTTGAATACACTCAGGCTGATGGTGCAGTGACCGGGTATTCGGTGGAAATTCTGAAGGCCATGCATGAGGTCTTGGGTGAACAGTCGAATGTTCGTATTTTTCCATGGAGTCGTTCATACAAGCTAGCGCAGAAAGAACCGAACACGGCTGTGTTTACGATGGCCAGAACAGAAAAGCGGGAAGATTTATTCAAGTGGGTAGGCCCGATAGCTCCGCGTGAGATCTATTTGTGGAAGTTAAAAGATCGTGATGATGTGAAGGTTGCCAATTTTGAAGATGCCAAGCAATTTATGATTGGTACGGTTCGAGGTGAAGCAGGTGAAAACCAGCTCATAGAAATGGGCTTTGATCCCAAGAAGAATTTGCACTCGGTCGATAAGCAGGCCCGGAACTATTTATTGCTTTATAAAAAGCGCATAGATTTTATTTATGGTCTTGAATTTACTACGATTTATGGCCTTAAGAAGGCCGGTTATGATCCGGATAAAATTGAAAAATCGCTTTTGCTGAATAGTGGTCTAGAATACTACTACGGCTTTAACAAGCAGACGTCGGATGAGCTGGTTCAGCGTTATCAACAGGCGTTGGATACAATCAAGAAGAATGGCACATTCGATAAAATAACCAGCAAATATGTGGTCAAATAACAATGACAACGCTCTCATCACTTGCCAATGGGGAGGCAGAGGATCGGCAAACGTCTGACCTTAGTTCCCCCCAGTCTAACCGCTATCACTTCATTCTCCTGTCTAGAACCCGACTGGGTGTCCCATAGTCTGACCGGATTTCGTTAGTCGCTTCTAACAGTCGTTTCGGATTTCTAATTCAGATTTTTTCTGATGAATCATTTATCCCGATGGATTGGGTTATACAAAGATTCTTTAGGCGTTATGCGTAGCCCAAATTCGTCGATTTTTATCGTGAAGGGGGGAACTATGCTTTACTCCAAACCAATAACTACTGCCGTTTTACTTGCCGCTGGCTGTGGCACTCGTCTCCAACCGCTTACTTTGACTGCTCCTAAATGTCTGACACCGGTGGCCGGAGAAACCATCTTACATCGTCTGATTGATCATCTCAGGGATCATGGCATCAAACGCCTGGTTGTGGTGATTGGTTACAGAGGCGAGCAGATTCAACGCTACTTGCATCAGTATGCAGCGGATTTTGAGCTGGACTTTGTGGTAAATGAAGATTACCAAACCACCAACAATATCTATTCCTTATGGCTGGCAAGACAACATATTCGAGATGACTTTATCTTGTTAGAAAGTGATCTGGTGTTTGAAAGTGCCATGCTGAAAGATTTACTCAAGCCAGACCGTATTGCGGTGTCCAGTCCATTGCCCTGGATGAACGGCACCATGCTGGAAGTAGACGATCAGGCACACGCCAAACGCTTTCACTTGGGTAAAAACCTTAACGCGACGCGTTTCTACAAGACGGTCAATATTTGCAGTTTGTCGTTCGCTTCCTGGGCGAAAGTGCTGGCCCGGTTAGATGATTACGTACTGGAAGATCGTTTGAATGAATATTACGAAGCGGTGTTTGCTGCGCTGGTGGACGAAGGTGAACTGGATTTCGAGGTAGTGCAATTCAGTAAAAATCGCTGGTATGAAATCGATACGCTGGAAGATCTGGAAGCCGCCAATCAGTTGTATGGTGTAACCCATGAGGAGTCGCTCGAACACACCTATGCAGAAGCACATCACTAAGTGAACCTCTGAACAAGTCTGCTCTGGTAGAGAGGGACTTGTTCAGAGGTTTTCTGAGTGATTTTTATTATTCGCCCTAAACAAGGAGGTAAGCTTCGTGAGCAGTATTGATCCTGCGGCGGTCACGCGATATTTCAACAATGTGAAGCCATCGATTATGGGACCTTACATGATGGATGGCTTTGGTTTTCCTGTCAGTGCCGGTGATTACCGGTTTAAGGAAGAGCTCAGTATTGTTGATGAATTGCTAACAGCGGTGCAGACCAAAGACTCGGTGCTGGATTTAGGCAGTGGCGTAGGGTTTTGGGCGGAAGCCTTTGCCCAACGCTTTCGGCACGTTGAGGCCGTTGAAGGCAGCGCCAGTTTATATCAGGAGCTGGTCGCACGTTGCAGTGAGTATCCGAACGTGAAAACCCACATGGCCAATGTGCTGACCTTCGAACCCTCTTCAGCGTTTGATTTTGCCTTTTCAGGTGGCTTGTTAATGTATCTGAACGATCAGGATGTGGTGGCTCTGCTGAAGCAGTTAGCATGTTATGCGCGAAGTTCAGCGAAGGTGTTATGCCGGGAATCAACGGTTCGCGGAGACACGGTTACCAAACAAGGGGAGTATTCGGTGATTTATCGCTCGTTATCCCATTACCACCGATTGTTTGAAGAGGCAGGATATCGGGTGATTCAGCAACAACCCAACGAGCCCTACTTGCTGATGCAGACGGGGTGTGAATTGATGAAAAAGTGGAAAGCGGTGATTCCCGAGCGTGCCCAAATGTTGCCATTAGTGGGACGAGCCACCTATTTGGGGTTACGCTTGAGCAACCCGTGGATAACCCGTATTCCGAGAGTTTTCAATGTGGATTTTCCGAAACTCACTAACCACTTTTTCTTATTGGAGCCTGTGTCTTAGCCTTTGTCAGCGGTCTGATTGCAGTGGTTTGATTGCTGAGGTTGGATCGCAGTGGTTTGGTTGTAACGCTTTATTCTTCTATTTTGAGTCGTAACTTGTGAATTTTAATAAACACGATAACGCATCGTTGACCTCTTATTATCATGCGCTGATTCGTCCGAATTTGGCCAACATTACCTCTGTGCTTGGGGTCTTGCCCTTGGTGCTTTTGTTCACGGAGAACGGCTTTTATTACCTGATTCCCTTAATTGTCTATAACAACATTATGGATGATCTGGATGGTATCTTGGCGGCCAAATTGAACATTCGCAGTCAGTTTGGCGCTCACCTGGACAATGTCTGTGATGCGGTGGCCCACGGTATGATTGCGTTAGCAGTAGGTGCATACTATGGCGGGCTGGTGTTTGTGGTGTCCTTGTTGGCGGCGGGCGCAGCGATTCTTCGTTCAACGGCGAGGCTCAGCCCGGAGTCTAAAGTAAAGGGATCACCCACCAATGAGCTTATGCGCCATTTGTTATTTATCTTGCTATTGTCGTCACTTTTCTCGTTTGAACCTGAAGTCTGGTTGGTGTTGGTTTTTCTGTGTCATAGCGTGACCATGGTATCACCGAGGGCAATACCGGGTATGGTCCGAAGTCGCGCCAATACGGCTACCAAAGTGATGTGGGTTAATGTTGCTTTGGTGGTGGCGTGCTTGTTCTCCTGGTTGACCTTACCTATCGCGCTGGCTTTTTTCTTGACCTATGGTTATGGGGTATATCGTGGTTTTTCTGAAAGGCAGAATCAGGTTGCGAATACTTGAGGCTGTTTTCAGGCATTTCACTTATAGGCCTGAGCAGAGAGGGACTTATTCAGAGGTTCCCTAGGTAAATACTTGTATGCCGGAGCTTAATAAGTGAAGTAAACTCCAGCCATTGAGCTGATAGGAGGGGTGACTCGTGAGCTCTAACGTTGATAAAAAGGGTGTAGACGCCGCTGCGAATGTCAGTGACGCTGTTAAACAGCTGGATCAGGACTTATTTTCGGCGGTAAGGGGCATCAATATTCTGGATGCGGTTGCGCCATTAAATTACCGGCAGGAGCGGGACGCCTTCTTTGCGTCCAATTTCTCGGTAAATCCCCAATTTGCCTATGCTGATCACAGTCTGGATTTGTTTCAGCGTAAACGCGCATTATTTAATCTCCCGGTTGAGCAATTACAAGACGATGATTTGATCAGCCTGTACAGCTCTGTCATTGAATCCTATGTGGATAAACTAGACCAATATAAATCGATTGGTACGCCGGAATTTCTTTACGATGCGCTGCGTTATTACGGTGAACCCACAGAGAAAGACATTGGTAATGCGCGATTTATTCTGCATCTTCCGGATGACCTGGACCCAAGGGCTGAAGAATTACTGAACGCAGAGGAAATTCAGCGCCGCCTGGAAGCCTTTGCTGTTCAGGAAGGGTATCAGTACCAAATCAAGCTGGACGACTCCATGATCGCTAATGCTCTGGTGTCCGGTTTGACGGTCAAAATCAACACCAGTGCATTGGCCTCGGCGGTGGAAACCAAAGCATTGGCGCATCATGAGTTAGGTGTGCATTTGGTGACGACGTTAAATGCCCGTAATCAGCCATTACAGGTGTTGTCTTTGGGCTCTCCTGTGAACACCACAACCCAGGAAGGGCTGGCGATTTTGTGTGAATACTTGTCCGGCTGTCTGACCTTGCCGCGACTGAAGATTCTTGCTTTACGCGTGGTGGCTGTGCAATCCATGATTCAGGAAAAAGACTTCAAGCGGACCTTTGCCCTGTTGAGAAACGGATACGGTGTGGCGGATGAGTTGGCCTTTACCATTACCGCGCGCGTGTACCGTGGTGGCGGATTCACCAAGGATTATCTCTACTTACAGGGCTTCCACCAGATGCTACATGCCTATGAAACCCAGGCGGACTTTACACACCTGTTGGCGGGAAAAGTGTCCATGGCACATTTGCCAATCGTCCGTCGTTTGATTGAAAAAGGGGTCTTGTCAGCTCCCGGATTCATTAGCCCGGCCATTGCTCGTCCTGAGCCGATTGATGATGTTCATAAGTTTATTGCTCATGCGATAAAGTAATGCTTGCCTCTGATTCGAAATCGGTATAAAAGTCGGCCTTTCTCGATCAGTTGTGGAACGATGAGTTGTGTGACGCCCAAACCGTCATTCCTGATGTGCCTAAGCATCACCCCACACATTCACTTGAATACCTTGGATACCAGGCTTCGGTCAAACCATGAATTGCGGTTCATGGCTGTTTGACCAAAGTGCTTGGCGGGTTAGTTGTGTCTGACGATTAAAGGACCCTGAACGCACTTACTATGGTGTACGGGGCTGGGATCGTCGGGTTCAGACTGTTCTTTTTTTAGGTGATCGAAAGATCACAACCTGGTGGAATAGAAAACGAGTGATATTGAACAATGGGTAGTACTAAACGGCTTTTGTTGAGTGATGATAACTCAACCAACGACACTTTATTTGCCCGCATTGCTGAGGATATTGAGCAAAGCGGCTACAGCATTAATCCGGTGGCATTGCCTCCGTATCTCAATGACTCGCTATTGGAAGCCATCCATCGGATGGATGCCGAGAAGTTCTCCGACGCGGGTATTGGTCGGGGGGAGGATTATGTGCACAGTGAGTTTGTCCGAACCGATGAGATTTGTTGGATTACCGGTACAACCGAAACTGGAAGACTTTGGTTGGAATGGGCAGGGGCCCTACAACAGTACCTGAACCGCCGTTTGTTTTTAGGGCTGTTTTCTTTTGAGAGCCACTTTGCCCACTATGGCGTCGGTGATTATTACAAACGTCATTTGGATGCGTTTAAAGGTGAAGCAAACCGGGTGCTTTCTTTAGTGGTGTATTTAAATTCCGGCTGGACGACTGAAGATGGTGGCGAATTGGTGTTGTACCGAGATGAGCTGGACAGAGAGGGCATTAAAGTCACGCCGCTTAACGGAACGGTTGTGGCCTTTCTCAGTGAAGACTTCCCACACGAGGTACTGCCGGCCAGTCGCGATCGCTACTCTATTGCCGGGTGGTTCCGGGTTAATACTTCGGTGTCGAATAAGGTGGACCCACCCCGGTAACTCTTACAATTGCTCACCTTCTTAACACTTCTTTGCAGAACCTCTTGGTAGGGTTTCAGTCTTACTTAGTGAGCCTCCTGGAAAACAGAACACGAGGC
>JBFHTA010000016.1:0-24979 GCA_041590855.1 Pseudomonadales bacterium | reverse complement strand
CCTTTATTGGCCACGTTGGTGGCGACGATTTTCTGGTGGTTTTTGACGATGTCTCTCACATCACCCAACTATGCCACTCTATACAAGCCGCGTTTGTCGAGCAGGTCAAAGGCTTTTATCCCGCGCACATGGTGGAACGGGGGTATATGGATGCCTTCGATCGTAACGGTAAACCCCAGCAATTCCCGTTGAGCAGTTTGTCGGTGGGCGTTGTTCAGCAAGATGTACCGAAAGGTGTTTCCTCTTTGGATATGTCGACCCTGGCAGCCCGCGCTAAAAAACGCGCTAAGCTGTTAAAAACCAAATATTCGGTGATGAAGGTGTCTGAAAGCTTGTATGAAACCATAACGAAAAAAGCCGAGGCATAACCCCGGCAAAAGACTCGATTAGGAGGGAATCGAAAATCGCATTACTGGCTTGACGCCAAGGTGCAAAAACGGATGCGACCGGACCCTAAGGCCGCACCCTACAAACATCATCAGCGGGTGAAGTAGTGAAACAACCCGGCTGCAGTTGGAATTAGGTTCAACAACGCCAAAACGGCAATCGGCGCAATGTAAGTCAAAATAGAATTGTCCGCTTTTTCCATAGGTTCATCATCGTACACTGCGGTTTCTTGGAAATCGTAAATGCTGCTCATTGTGCCTCTCCTTACCCTGTATTTGTGTTGGGCTTGTCATTTCTAACTTGGGTTCAGATTAGAGCAACTGGCGGTACAAATATTGATCCGTATCAATAACCCGTATTCCGTTGAATAAAATGGCTTGAGGCTATTGATGCAGATCAATTTTTATACGCAGATAGGCGGTCAAAAAGACGCTCGGCGGAACTTCAGACGTTTCCTAGCGTTGTGCCGTGACCAGATAGCAGCGCAGCAAGTCGTGCTTACGTAACCAAACTAATAATCGACTGGTGGCGAGGTACTTTTGCCAGATCGGGAAGTCACTCAGCCCTGTAAAGCTCTGACGATACTCTGGTAGCCATTGAGCAAAACCGTCAAGAACAGCAGCGGAAATGTCTTTTTCCTGCACGTCGCTGAATCCGGCGTCTGTCAGTTGCTGCTTGTAGGTATCCAACGTAATTACGTTGTCTTTCGGTATACCGCATAACCAAAGCAGACAGCGCATCAAAAACTCTTGTAACAGGTCTGAGGGTTGATGAGGCATGATCAGGTCGGTCAGAACTAACTTTCCTTCCGGTTTAAGTACTCGGTGAGCTTGTTTGAACCATTGGTCCCGGCCTTCAAAGAAATAGGCAGCGTCTACCGACACGACATGGGAGAAACTGCGATCCGGTTGGTTTTCGACCGCTGTATGTTGGTAATGATGTAAAAACGCATTTAATCCGGCCTGGCGCAGTTTGGCTTGCGCTACCCCGACCTGTGCTTGAGAGGTATTCACGCCAGAGATAGTGCGTACCTTGTAGGCATTGTGCCACAGTAGCAGTTGATCTCCGCAGCCGAAGCCGACGTCGAGCAGGTCGCTGTCCGGGGTAAGTTGAGCGGCATCGCCTACTTGCTGGGCCAATTGGCGGCAGGCGGTCGCGTATTCCTGAGTGTCTTCCCAATAGCCAAGGTTGCCCCAGTGCTCGGCCGGGGCGGAGAGATTCAGCAGTTCATCCGAGAGATCAAAGCGCTTAAGCCGGAATGCGCGCCAAAGAAACAGGCTGAGCAAGGCGCAGATAAAGCCAAATACAAACATCAGGGTATTCATAAGCAGGTTCTCGGTCTCCGTCGGGTGTATTGGTTAATGGTTTCGGGTGTATTGGTTATGCTTTCGGGTGTATTGGTTAATGGTTGATAAAGGTCGGTGCCTCACCAGGTTCGTGGTGCTTACTGTTCACATTAGGTCCGTATGAATGTGGTTCGTAAGCCTATTGTCTGTATGAATTATGACGTATTTTGCATTGTTGGTTAGCTTTTCTCTTAAAGGCCTGGGCAGATGGGAGGGGCGTATTCAACGACTCCCCCGGGTTGTTTTTGAATTGCAACAGTGATTTCGAAGGCTGACGTCAATCCTGCCCCGAAATTGACATAAACTCTATAGTAGAGTCTTGGCTTCACTTGTTGTGTGAAAAATTCACTCTCACTAAGAGGAGTCTTATATGATTCAAACCCAAACCATGAATCCCGGTGTTAAATCAGCCATGAGTGTTCTTCTGGCTGCAGGTTGGGGAGCAACGCTCTACGTTGCAGGGTTAATTGTAATGACAGTGCTGTTCTAATACGGGTGATTCTGTGCATTGGCTGGTCGCAACCAGGACGCTGCCAGCCATTGTACTCTTTCAATCTTTGCGTCTTAAACTCCATGCTATAGCCGTGTTTCGTTGTTTAAAGATTTTCCAGCTTTTTGATGGAAGACACTATCAATTGGCGTGTGATCTGTGGCGATTCAAACGGCATTAGATGACCATACTCTCGTTCGGTAAGATACAGAAAATTAGGCTTCGCTCGCATGATTTTGTGCCAACTTTTGTCGTGAATAAATAACGACGGACGACCCCGAATAATCGCCGTAGGAACCTTTAACTTCTGTACATCAGCCAGTACATTACGACCGGATAAATAGTTAGCGACTTCCCAATCCAGCGGGTACGTCAGGGTGGTTTCTTTGGGAGAAACATCCACCATGCTGGCAAGCATAGTGTTTAGCTGGTCGTCGGCTATCCGTTTGTATGCCGGATTGCGCTTGAAGGCTTGGTACGCTTGATCTTTTGTTGGCCAGCGCGTGGGTTTACTGGTGGCTGATTTGACGGGTTCAATGCCAGACAGCCAGCGAGTCGGTGCGTACTGACACAGCAAACTGTGTAAGGAACTGATAATAACGGGTTCCACCAAAATCAATTTGGAGAATAATTTAGGGGCTTTAGCGGCAGCGATCAGGGTAATGGTCGCGCCCATGGAATGACCAACACCGATGACAGGTTGTTTGTGTTGCTGTTTTAGGTGCTTGATCAGATCGTTGGCATAATCGTCCCAGGAGATGTCTCCGGTGGGATCGGAAATGCCAGGCCAGAGCGCTCTGTGCCAAAGGCTGGTGATAGAGTATTTCTGGCTGAGCCCGTTCAATAAGGTGTCGTAACATCCGACCGGAAAACCGTTAGCGCCGCTGAAGTGCATGGGCGATTGATCCCGGGTGGAGTAAATCGAAAACTTGGGGGTGGCTTTGGTCGACATGATGTCCTTATCATTGGTGGGGGGAAAGCCCGATACTAGCCTGAAACCCGAATTAATCAAGGGAAAGACCATGTCAGAACGCGAAGGCGTTATAAAATTTACTTTAGCGTATCAAACGCTGTCGCACCCGATTAACTCGCCGGTTCTGGCAGAACTGTCGGTTTGGCGTGATTACAGCCGGTCCTTACAGTTGTTGGGACAAGACCCGGAACGGTATCACGGCTTGGGCTACGGCAACATCAGTGCGCGGGAAACTGGAGCGGCGTTTGTGATCAGTGCCAGTCAGACCAGTGGCTTGAAAACGTCAGATGACAGCGTGTTTGCCCGAGTGCAGTCGGCGGACTTGGTCAGAAATCATGTGGCGTCTGAAGGTATGCTCCCTCCGTCGTCGGAATCGATGTCACATGCCGCCATTTACCAATGCTTACCGGAGGTTAATTGGGTGCTTCACAGTCATTGCCCGGAGATTTGGACGAGGGCTGATGCCTTGGCATTGCCTGCCACCGCTGAGCACATTCCTTACGGTACACCTGATATGGCGATGGCGGTTCAAACGCTTGTGAGGTCTATGCCGTCGCAAGGCGTATTTGTGATGAAAGGGCATCAGGATGGCGTGGTCAGTTACGGCCACACCGCAGAGCAGGCGGTGACATTAATGGTGAGTTGTTTGGCACGGGCCAAGTTACTGGCCTGATCCGGGGCGCTGGTGAGCTCGCTATTTTATTAACATCGGGTACTTTATTAACCTCAGTTACTTAAAATAATCATCCAGAATTTGTTGGTAGATACCTTGGTCTTTGATGGATTGAAGCCCGGTTCGGAACTTGTCTATCAGCTCGTCCGGGGTGGAAGGGCTGAACGCCATGTATTGATCCCCGGAGGCAAAGCCTTCAATCCGAAAGACTTTACGAACATCGGATATCGAATGATGCTGTTTTTGCAAAAAGCAACGCCAAACGTCAGCAGGCCAAACAAGGCCAAAATCCGTTCCATAGGAACCCCCAGGATAGGGAAGCAAAACACATGAGCGCAGATTACATCTGTGTGTTCTTAAGGAAAGTCGGTTAACCCGTTTTTAGCAAGTGCAGTCAGTCGGAGGCTGATTAACCTTCCGACTGCCAAGGGGCATAAACGCCTAAGGCATTGGCCACGTTCAAGGCCGAGCGGACGCCTGCTTCCAGTAACGGAATGCCGCCGCCCAGGTAAGAACCGCAGAACCACAGGGTGTTGCCAGGCTGCTGCATGCGTTGTTTCAAACCGTTTAAGGTGTTCAGCGTGTCAAAGGTCACTAATGGTCGTTCGAAGGTGGCTCGGGCCAACACCAGTTTCGGGTTCAGGGGAACGGTCGGGTGCCAGGTTTGGAATACCGGCTGACAGCCTTTAACACTCGGCATGGATTTGTTCAGGCACACGGTTGCCATTGGTCGTTGCGCTTTGGCATCAACGGAATAATACACAGGTGAGAGGGTTTGCCAGTGCAGGGGATAAATGCTCTGATCGCGGTGTACCACCATCTCGCTTTGTTCGAACGGAATAGAAGCTAACGCCTGAGCAATTTCCGGGTGAGAAGGCTCAATCATTTCTGCTGCATGTTGCGGTTGGGTGGCGATGACCACCTGATCGAAGGTGAACACCTGTCCGTTATCCAGAACAATTTGTGTTTGTGTTTGACGGTTATCCGTATTGGTTTCGTGCACTTGCGGTGTAATGGCCTGGATGGCGTGTCCGGTGTGTACCTGATAGCCCTGAGTCAGCCGGGCTACAATGTCTTTGACTCCGTGGGTCGCTTTCCATACCCCTTCATCGGCTACGCCGCAGGTCAGGTAATCCACAATGATGTGGGCCGGATATTGGTAGATGCTGTCGTAATCACAGGTGCAAATGGTCGACAGCATTGGCATTAAAACGTGTTTTACAAACGACGACTGCTGATATCCCGCCCTGCGGATGAAGTTACCAAAGGTCATCTGTTCCGGGTTAGCGATGACTTTTCTGCTAAGACGCCACAAGAATTCTTTGGCTTCCAGACCGTGGCTGATGTTGGTGCGGGTAAAGCGGTTAGGGCCATTCAGAAACGAGTAGCTGCGTTGTCCGAAGTGGTAATTTTTGTAATGAAAAATTTGCTCGCCGGAATGCTGGAAAAATGCCCCGGCATGGTCGGTACGTTCGATTTCCACACCCACGGTTTGATAGAGCTTATAGAGCTCGTGATAATAACCCGAGGTGATGATACGCAACGGAATGTCGATATGAACGGGGGCGTCGGCTTCGCCAACATCCACTGAATAGGCGCCCATGCCTGGCCGGTCTTGTTTTTCAAAGAGCGTCACTTGGTATTTGTCTTTGAGTAACCAGGCGGCGGAGAGTCCGGCAATTCCACTGCCGATAACGGCCAAGGTTGGCTTATTCATGCGCTGTTGATCTCGACGTTCAGGTGTGTTGGATAAGACCTATAAAAACAAATGAAGTAAAATGTGTCTAATGAAGCCTTGGATTGTGGACCGAATGCGGTGCGTCTCGCATAGTAATGCACAATCATGCTAGGTAGTAATAACAAATGTTAATGGCAGGAGGGTGAATACAATGGATGACTTTGATGAGTTTTTAAAAGAAGTTGGTGATGTTCAGCCTCTCAAGCAACCAAAAAAAGCGGACATTAAGAAAGAAACCGAGGTGACGCCGGGCCTGATTGCCCGGAAACAGGCGGCGGTATCTGATTTACCGACCGATACGAACTTTCTGACCTCTGAGGCGGACTTCATTGAGTTTGTGTTGCCGCAAGACCCGCTCGGATACAAGAAAGACGGCGTTCAGGAAGGGGTGTATAAGAAGTTGCGTCAAGGAAAATACACCATGGATGCCCGCTTGGATCTGCATCATCACACCGTTGAACAAGCGAGAAAGGCGGTGTTTGAGTTCATCAGTGATTGTCTGAAATACGACATACGAACCGGCATTATCGTTCATGGCAAGGGCGAGCGTGAAGAACCACGAGCCTTGTTGAAGAGCTACACCAACAAGTGGTTGCGGGAAATCCCTGAGGTATTGGCGTTCCACAGTGCCTTAAAGCAAAACGGTGGCATGGGCGCCGTTTATGTCTTGCTGAAGAAAAGCGACAGCGAGAAACAGAAAAACCGGCTAAACAATCGTCCGCGTTAGTGAGTGTTTCGGCTATCAGCCCGGGAATAGCCAGGGCTGATAGCAGTTATTAAATGAGCACTACAGGTATTGTTCTGCGTATTCCGCCAGTTGAGATCGAGGCACCCCTTGCAGTTGTATGGTTCCGCCAAGCGGGAACTGTCGGAAGCGGGCGGTCAGATAGGTCAGGCCTGAACTGATCGGGTTCATGTAGGCGGTGTCGATCTGTGCCAGATTCCCCAAGCAAATCACCTTACTGCCAGCACCAGCACGGGTGATGATGGTTTTGATTTGGTGCGGTGTCAGGTTCTGACATTCATCGATCAAAATAAAGCTTTGCTGAAAGCTGCGGCCACGCATGTAATTTAACGACTTGAACTGAATCGGGACTTTCTGAAGCAGGTAGTCCAGGCTGCCGTCGCGGCATTCGTCGTCATCGTGCAGGGCTTCCAGGTTATCGGTAATGGCACCGAGCCAAGGCTCCATTTTTTCTTCTTCGGTACCCGGCAGAAAACCGATGTCTTCGTCCAGCCCCTGGATAGTACGGGTGACAATGATGCGCTTGTAGCGCTTGATTGACAGGGTTTGTTCAATCGCCGCCGCCAGTGCCAGAATGGTTTTCCCGGAACCGGCGCTGCCGGTGAGCGTGACCAGATGAATGTCCGGGTCCAACAATATGTTCAACGCCATCGCCTGATAAATGTCTCTCGGTGACAGCCCCCAGGCTTGTTGCGA
The DNA here is from genome assembly GCA_041590855.1 of Pseudomonadales bacterium. Taxonomy (GTDB): domain Bacteria; phylum Pseudomonadota; class Gammaproteobacteria; order Pseudomonadales; family Litoribrevibacteraceae; genus Litoribrevibacter. The sequence continues at coordinate 17,931 of JBFHTA010000016.1, read as the reverse complement.
CATCATCATGTCGTGACACAGGTCTTTCAGGCCAATGTGATCCGCCGAAATTTCCACGACTTTACCAATGAAGCCTTGTTCATCAAGGATAAACTGGTTGTAGTAGATTTCCTGATCGAGTGTTGCCCGAGGGATGATGTGCTTCGCACGCTTGTCTTCCATCACCGATTCCACGCTGTCGACCCGATCCCAGAAAGAGCCTTCCAATTGAATGAATCCCGCAGGCAGCAGTTCGATGTCGGAGACCAGTTGGTCGTTCTGGTAATCTTCAGCACGGATACCGCAGCCTCTGGCCTTGAGGCGCATGTTGATATCTTTGGTGACCAGGATGTATTCAGTGTTAGGGGCGGAGGATTGAAGTTTGACGATGAGGTTGATGATTTTGTTGTCGTTGAGGTCGTTGGGCAGTGCGGGGTTGAGCGGGGTGATTTTCTTGTCAGGATCGGTCATCAGGATGGCGATGCTGCCTTTCGGCTGTTTCGAGTCCGGTCGCAGGATAGGCACCCCTCGTTCCACTTGATCCGGCGGGGCATCTCCGATCAGTTCATCAATGCGCCGGATTGCTTGTCGGCAATCGGCGGATACTGTGTGCTTGCTCGATTTTAGTTTGTCGAGTTCTTCCAGTACCGTGATGGGAATGGCCACCTGATGCTCATCAAAGTTGATCACAGAATTGGGATCGTGGATGAGTACATTGGTGTCGAGTACGTAGATCTTGGATTTTAATTCGGGAGCGGGAGTTCGTTGGATACTGTTAAAGCGGGTTGAGTGTGTCCGTTTTGTTGATTTTGTCATAGTACGGCCCTGTGCGCTTATTGTCCTAAGTGAGTCTGCTCCGCCAATATGTTGTTTTAATGACACCCTATAGATTTGATCGGTGGCGTGTTAGCCCCTTTCAAATCCAACAACACAGCAATGGCACTAAACCAACCAGATCAGCGACATCGGTTATTAAAATTATGATGTTTGAAAATCACAACAGTAATAACTTAACTATACTTTAAATCAGTTATAGCAATGGTCAAGAGGAAGTGTGTAGCGCGGATTAACCCGACAGTTCTATCCACGCAGTTGTCAGCACGATGTTTCTTAGTGTGTTTAAGCAATGGGCGAAATGTACCAGTGGTTAATGGAAGGTGATAATCAATTATGTCGGCAACAGGAACGGTGATGGAAGAAGATATCTTGAAGAAAGTGGCCAGTCGCGTTTTAAAAGAGGCGGGGCGCATTGATTCTCTGGTGGGTGAATTCACCGAAGTGAAGGAAACCAGTGAAAAAACGGTCGATTCCATTGAAAGCCGTTTACAGAGTGTATTGGGCGAATTTGAACAGTTGAAAGAACGCCTCTACACCGTAGAGAGTCAGCTGGAGCAAGCACAACAGCAAAATACGGACGTTGAGTCTTTGGCCGATCGGGCGGAAATGGAAGCGCTACGGCGTGAGCTTGAAGCGGCCAGGGCACAGAATGAAGAACATGTACACCGGAATGCGGTATTACAAGCGACCGTGGAGCAACTCAAAAAAGAAAAAGCGGATTTATCGGAAAGCACCGGCGAAATTACCCGCTATAAGGCAGAAACCAATATGAACTCTACCGCTGTGGTGCCTCGCGAGGACTTAAAAGGCGACTGGTGTCTCTACAAAGAGGTGGTGCCGCTGCTGATCACTTACAAGCGTGATATTAAACATATGGAGACAGAATTGGCCAGATTGAAGGGGCGTGCCGCAACTTCATTAGAATAATATTTTACATAAAGGCTTGCTCAATCGTTTTTCATAAAGAAAAATGGATTAGCTAGTCGTTGTGTCACCAGAGGTTTTTGCCCTTGAGTACAAAAATAATAAAAGGCAGCCTCCTGTTTACCCTTAAGTGCCTGAGTTGGATGTTGGTAGTGTTTGCGGTGAACGGGGTTAGTCAAGCGAACACTTATCCAAACGAAGCTGATGTCCATCCGATTGAGATCCGCCCTGGCGGAGTGTATTCGTTGGACGAATCCGCCCGATACATCGAGGATCGTCACGGGGAATACAATATTCGGGAAGTCAGAGAACACCCGGAATTATGGACTCAGGTACCCGATGGTTCGTTAAATTTTGGCTATAGCCGCTCCAAATATTGGATTCATGCCCGCTTTCAGAGCGGCGTAGATGAGCCACTGGTTATTCGTGGTGAATACGCCTTGATTGATTATGTGGATGTCTGGATTTACCGCAACGGGCAATTGGTTAAATCCCATCAAACGGGCGACGCTCGCCCCTACCACAGCCGGCCTATTGTCCATCCCCAGTTTGTCTTTGAGGTTGAATCAGGGGTTGGCGATACCCTGGATGTGTATTTCCGTTTGCAAACGGACGGTTCGGTGACCTGGCCCATTCAGGTGATGAGCGAGTCCACCTATGATGCCCAACAGGATAATCTGCTGGTGGTTCGTGGTGGCTACTTCGGCATCATGATGGTGATGGTGCTTTATAATCTGTTTATTTACGCCGTGATCCGTCAGCGAGCGTACGCCTATTATGTACTCTTCGTGTCGACCTTTCTGATGTTCCAACTGGTTTATGAAGGGGTAGCGTTCCAGCACTTCTGGCCAAGTATGCCTTGGTTAAACGCTTACTCCTTGCCGCTCTCGTATGCACTTAATGAGGTGGCGATGATTGCGTTTATACGGGTTTTTATGGAGCTCCCCGGAAAGAATCCGAAGCTCGATGTGTATTTCCGGTTACTGATGATTTTGGCGGTTGGTTTGGTCATTGGCGTCACTGTCATCCCATACAAATATCTGGTGCCCGTGGTGGTGGCTTTGGGCTTGGTGGTCACCATCAGTGGCTTTAGCACCGGGGCGTATCTTTGGTCGAAAGGCAATAAATTCGCCCATTATTTTACCGTGGCATGGGCATTGTTATTGATTGGCCTGGTACTCGGGAACCTTCGGGCTCTTGGCATTATCCCGTCCAACTTTGTTACCGCGCACGCCTATCAGTTCGGAGCCGTGTTGGAAGTCTTGTTGCTGTCTTTGGCACTGGCCCGACGTATCGATATTGCTCAAAAGGAGAAAGCGCAGGCGGAGAAAGAAATGATCCGGGCGCAGCGCGAATCCATTATGAATCTGAAGCGTTACCAGGATTTGTACGATAACGCTGTGGCCGGGATGTTCCAAAGCAATTTGCAAGATCGGTTTATTCGGGTTAACAGTGCACTGGCAACCATGTTTGGTTATGAGTCGCCGCAGGAAATGGTGTCTCAGGTCAGTAGTATTTCCCGGGATCTGGCGGCTGATAAGCCGGATATGGACCGGCTCTTTCATATGCTCTTGAAAGAGCGTTCAGTAATGGATCGGGAATTGAAGCTGCGCTGCAAAGACGGTTCCTATATCTGGGTCTCTATGACGGTAAGAACCGTGATGGACGTGGCCGGAAACGTCGATCATCTGGAAGGGTCTGTGGTGGACATTACTGAACGTAAGTTTGCTGAAAACTACCGTCAGGAAGAAGAACGCCGTCGAATGGCGGCACTTGAAGAAGTGGTGGTTGGTGTCGCCCATGAAGTGAGCACACCGTTGGGTATTAATCTGACCAGTTTGAGTTTGATTGAAGACCGCCAGCATGAGTTAAAAGCTCAATTTGAAAGTGGCAAAATGACGCGTCAGAACTTTCAGAGTTTTATCGATGTGCTTGGTGATGGTATTGATCTGATGTCCCGAAACTTGAAACGCATTGAAAATCTGGTGCATAACTTCCGACAGGTGTCGGTGCATCACTTGGGATACGTTCAGAAAGAATTTGATTTATCCGATTTGGTGCGTGGGATTGCCTTGGGCGATGGCCCGGATCTGAGCGGCATCTGCCTGGATTTGAATGTGCCTGATCAGTTGGATGTATGCAGTTATCCCCAGGCCTTTCTGTTGATTCTTGAAAAGCTGATGGAGAACTCCTTACAGCATGGCTTTGTGAAAGATCAAATCAATAAATCCATTACTCTGGATCTCGACGTTCAGCCCTCCAAAGTGGTGCTGACCTATAAGGATAATGGCAAAGGGCTTGATAAAGCAGTTCAGGAAAAAATCTTCATGCCGTTTTATACCACCCAGCGTGGCGCACTCGGGCGTACCGGGCTAGGCATGTACATTGTTTTTAATGTGGCAACCCAGCTACTACAGGGGCGGGTGAAGGTGTTGGAGCACCAAGGTTTCGCTTTGTCGATCGAAGTGCCCAGATACCTTGAAGTCGGACATCTTTCGAATAATGTGACGTCTGACGATCAAACGCTTCGGCTGCCTGAGGCGTCGGGCAATGTCATTCCATTATCGAAGAAGAAAGCCTGATGCGATTGTGGTCGTTTGCGTGTGATCTCTACAGCAAACCAGGGGTCGAACCTGCATTACTGACGCTCCAGAACGAGCACGGTCTGGTGGTCAACCATGTGTTATTCGCTGCCTGGTTGGTGGCACAGGATCGCTCTCTGGATTGGGAAGCCCTGTTACAGAATGAGCAGAGTACCGGGTTGTTAGCCGATGTGATTGAGCCAACCCGGGCGTTTCGGTTACATGCCAAGGGTCAGGTCACGGATAACCTCTATCAGGCTTTAAAAGCGCTGGAATTGAGCCTGGAAAAACAGCACCTGGAATGGCTGGAACAGCAAGCCACGCTTTCGTCACCGGCCCCCGAAGTGCCGTTTGGTTCGTTTCCGGGGCAATCTGTTACTCAGGCAAATGTACTGGGCAAGCAACGAGAAAATACTCAATCGAGAGACTCTCTGCAACGCGGTAATATGCTTCAACGCGAGTTGCAGCAGGGAAATCCTCTGCAGACTTGCCAGTTACTTTCTCAGATTAGTGCTTATTTACTGGCGAGAGCTTCTTTGGCTGAGACTTCAGACAGTGAGTGCGTATCGGACGATGAGGTATCGGTAGACTCTGGTTTATCGGCTGATATTAATGACTTTATCGCCCGGGCTTTGTCGTGATAGGGCGCAGTCTGGTTTACTGTTGGTTGATTGGTTTCCGGAAAGGCTGAGCTCAAACCTTTCAGGTGTTGGTCAATCCATTCAGTAATCAGATGAATGGATTGGTTGTCGCTGGGGTGGGATCGATCCAGTTCTCCCACACCCATGCCTTGTTCAAAAGCCTTGATGTATTGCTGGGTGTCCCGAATAACCGAGATCACGGGCAAACCCAAACGTTTCAGAAAGGCGGTTAAGGTGGCAAAGATGCGGGTGTTTTTACGGACACGGTTCGCGACAATGCCTACCGGAATCGGGTTTTGGCGATAAGCCCGGGTTTGTAACAGATGATAAATAAACTGCTCCACCGCTTTAATGTCGATCATGGACGGCAATACCGGAATCAGGATCAGGTCTGAACAGGCAATTACTTCCTCCAAGGCAAAGTCCGGCATGGCCGCTGGTGTATCAAGTACAATCAGGTCACTCTCAATAGAGGATCTGAGCTGCCAGCTTCGGGTTTGATTAAGATGGTTTGGCTTGAACCCGGATTGAATCTGTATCGGGCTTAAATGAGGGGAGCGTAGCGTCAGCCAGGAAGTACTGGACTGTTGGGAGTCAAAGTCCATGATGGTGACGTCGTTGTACCGTGCATAGTGTGCTGCCAGATTGGTTGCAAGTGTGGTTTTGCCACTGCCGCCTTTGGCATTGGTGATGAGAATTCTCGGGATGGTTTGTCTGTGGTATTGGCGTGCCATACTAGCTACCTTCAATCTCTTTAGTACCCTTCCCTCAACTAATCGGCTGGACAGTGCTTTAATGAAGGTTAAGACTTAATTTAAGCGAAATGTCTTTTTATACCTGCGGGACTTATTCAGAGGTTCCTTAACCTTAGACCATAATGCATGGATCGTTAGCTTAATTGATATCGTTAGAAAGGTGACCCCTTTTATGAAAATTATGATCAAACTTCTGTTGTTGGCGCTGGTGGGGGCAGTGGTGGCTCCCATGCTGATGAAAGGTCCGGATGGTAAACCCCTGTTGTCATGGGAAGATTTCTTTTCTGTGCCGGAAGAAACCAAGATGTTACCGGATGCCGAACCTTCCTCACCGGCCGGGCTGACGACCGTGTATAAGTGGAAAGATAAAGATGGCGTATGGCACTTCTCAGACAAGCCGCACGATCATGAGACGAATGAGAAGCTGACATACAATCCCAACGCCAATATCATTCAATCCCTGGCGAAAAAAGAAGAGGAGCCGGAGGCAGAAGTCAAAGCCGTGCCTATCGAGCCTGAACCTACCAGTCCAGGCCTGACGACTGTTCCTCTGGATCAGGTTCCTGAACTAATGGATCAAGCCAAGCAATATCAGGACATGGTAGATCAACGAAATAAAATGATGGAACAGTTTAATTCAACCAAGAAATAGGTGACGTGTGAGATTGATAAAGACCTTAAGCGCGATGACGGTGCTTTCCCTTTCTGCAGTGTTTGTCTCTGCTGAAGAAACCCGGGCTGAGCCTGCACCTGCAAAAGCGCTGACGGATGAACAACAACTAAGTTATGCCATCGGCGTTGTGTTCGGCAGCCGGTTACAGCAGGAAGCCGGTGATCTGGACATGGAGCTGTTTGAGCAAGGTTTACGTGACAGTTATCAAGGATTGCCTCTGAAACTGAGTGACCAGGAGATCAAGCAGGCGTTTGCCCGTTATCGTGAGGCTCAGGACGCAGCCAGAGAGGATCAACAGAAAGCCTTTGAGCAATTGGCTAAGGCAAACCTGGAGCGTGGTCAGACGTTCTTGAGTGAGAATGCAAAGTCATCCAGCGTGGTCGAGTTAGCGCCGGGTTTACAGTACGAGATTATTAAGGAAGGTGAAGGAGCACAGCCCGGTCCGGATGATCAGGTGTTGGTGCACTTCCAAGGGCAGTTGTTAAACGGTCAGGTATTTGACAGCTCACGTTCGCTGGAGAAACCGGTGCAATTTCAAGTGAGTCAGGGGCCGCAAAGTTGGGTAAAGGTGTTGCCTATGATGAAACCCGGTGCGGTTTGGCGAATCTGGGTGGCACCGGAGCTAGGTTTTGGCTCCGGTGGAGCCGGGCCAGTCGGACCAAACGAAGTGTTGGAATATGAAATTGAGTTGGTCGCAGTCAACCCATAATTAATATATAGGGGTTGGTGATAAGCCCGGGAACGCTGTTACAGGCTTCCCGGGCTTTTACGATGTTAGACCTACTGGCTGAGTTTGAAGTGATTTAATAGACCGTTAGACCCCAGGGCAACTATGCTGTTGGCCGAGATAAACGCCAGATCCGTCACGTGACTGCTTTCCCTATAGACGTTGGGTCGAATGTGCATTCGCCATTTCTTAAGCAGCTCTCCGGTTTTTGCATCGTGTAACTGGACATGGCCATCAAATAAGCCGAGAGCCAGTTGTTTGTTATCCGGTGAAAAACGCGCTGCTGAGATGCGCTGTCTTTGCGTGCCTGTCATAGCTAGGGTTTGGCCGGTATTCAGGTCGTAAAGGTAGCCGTTATCCATATAGGCGGCCACAAAGGCAACATCGCCGGTATGGTTACTGACCACCACATCCACCGGGAAGACATGTTTCCAGCTACGAATTTTTTCGCCGGACTTCCAGTTCCACAGGTTCGCGGTCATATCTTCAGAACCGGTCAGCAGGTAATCACTTTTCGGAATAAAGTACACCGAGCGAATGGTGTGTTCATGGGCCAGTGAACGCACGATACGACCCGCACGTAAATCAAAAATACTGGCCAGGTTGTCTTCCCGGCCCAAGGCTGCCACACGGCCGTTGGGATGGATAGCTAAAGAGTGAAGGCGGCTGGGTGCGCTCCAAAAGCCGAGCGATTTACCACTGTCGGTATTCCAGGCAACGATGGATTTAGTATCCGCCGTCATAGCAACCGAGCCTGGACCAGACATGGCCGTCAGGGCCAGATCCGAATATTCACCAGACTTATGATTCCAGTTAAACAGACGTTCATTGTTCTCGGCATCCCAGAGCGATCCTCCATGGTTGATCGAGGCGATAACGGCTCTTGAGCCTCGGCGGTCGAGATTGCCATCTCGTATGCCCTGCATTGCGTATTCTTCGAAATGGCTGGGAGGTTCGCCAGTGCAGGCGGACAAGCTGGCAGCGATGAACAGCGCGCTGAGGAAGAGTTTTAGAGGGGCGATTAATGGTTTCACTGTGCAAAAAGCCGGCATGAACAGGAATCTCGTTAAGGTAATCAGTTCGGTGTTCAGCCGAAAATGGCTGTACTTTAATCTTAGTGCGTTTGACCGAACGATTGTAGGTTGTTCATAGAATGTCGGCCAAAACGCCACAGGCTTTAGAATTTGTGATCAGATTGGATGCCCTCCGGGAAGGGGGCCGGTGTGCCGTTAGGCCACCAGCTCTTTATGACTGTTGTGCAGGCATTCAATTAATTGATCTTCAAGCACAAAGCGTTCTTCCAGTGCTTCTCCCAACAGTGACAGCTTCTCTGGCAAAACGTCTAACAGGCCGGTTTCATGGGCACTGTTATCGTATTCGTCGTTGAAATCGAGAGCAATCTCTGTGGTTTCCTGAATCTTGGGGAAAAGGCGTTCGGCCAGCTCAATGCCGCCGTCATTAAATTCGTTCGCTTCTTTGATCAGCTGTTCGTAGACTTCAAAGTGACCTGCCGATACATAATCGACCAACACCTGACACAGCTTTTGGATGTTTGTGGAATAGGATGAGGCTTCTTTTTCGCGAGTGATGCTGCTGAGTTCGCAGTACAACACAATGAGTTCCTGCCGTTCCGCCAACCAACGGTCGATGATTTCACTGACTCCGCCCCAACGTTCTTTCGCGGATTTACAATTCTCTAGCATAGGTGTCTTCCCTTCGTTGACCGGATCAGGCCGGTGCAATTGTCATTATGGGGCTATTTAATCGCTTTCCTGAGCGTTCGGTGAGGCTTCCTTCTGAGGGCCGCTCTCGGTGTTCTTGTTCCCTATTACTAGAATCTACTGATTTTTGAAGAGGCTTGTCAACAACAAGCCTCAGTTCAAACGTTTGTTTGATTTTTGTCTGCCCTTTCGGAGTTGCATTTATTATGGTGGCTTTAGCCTGCGCTGGCTGATTACTTTTGTCGATTACTTGTTGTTAATTACTTTTGTTGATTAGTCGTGCGCCATAGCAGGAAGGCGTAAACACTGTAGCCAATGAACACTACGATCATCCAATTGGGCATGGTCAGCCCCAGGAAGCTCCAGCTGACTTCGGTACAAGACGCTGAGCCGGTCAGCATATAGGTAAGGATTTCCTGAAAAGGTAAAATGTCGAGCATGTACTCCAAGGGTGCACCGCAGTCAGGAATGTCTTCCGGCGGGTAAGCCTGAATCCAGCTGTGTCGGATGGCAATGGCCACACCTGCCAGTGATACCAGTCCGGCGGTAATGGCATACGAGACCCGACCAAAACCTTGTTCCGGATTATGGATCGCAGCGATCAGGGCAATCCAGCCAAGTACAAACACAACGATGCGTTGCATCATGCACATCGGGCAGGGTTCCAGCCCGACCACTAATTCAAAATAATAAGCGGCCGCTAACAGTGCAATAGAAACGAGAACGGTGATGGACGACAGGGCGCGAAAGTTGGTAAGAAAAAACATGATTGGTATTTTCCGGTTAGCTTGATTACGTTATAAATACTACATTTAGGAATGTAGAAACAAGTACTTAGGAAATCTCCTTTCGCGTTGGTAAGGCCGTAGGCCGCCCTTAAGGCTTGATCCTGTGGTGCCGGTTACTCAGAGGTTTCTAGGTATTTTATTTTGATACTTTGGAAAATAGTTTACTGATTTAGTTCAATCTCTAAAACAGTGTTTTTATTGATTTACTTGTGTTGTATGCCCATTTGTTGAGCACTGCTCGGCAATCTTGTGAAAGGGAGAAGAGAAATGAAACGTGTATTGGGTTGTTTGGTAATGGTGATGTTATTGGGGACGGGAAACCTCTATGCAGCGGCTTTTATGAATTTTGACGAGCACTTCACCACCAACTTTGGTGATCCTGAAAAGCCGAAACTCAGTTATCTGCGTGTGAATGTTGCCTTGAAGGTGGAAGATGACGCAGTGGCGACTCAGGTTCGCAACCATATTCCGTATTTACGTGATGTAATCATCCGTCATTTGGTTCGTCAGCAAGTGGATACGGTACGTACGGCTGAAGCGAAAAACCAAATGCTGAGTGATATTCTGAGTGATATCCAGGCCTTTTTAACCGAAGAAGAAGGGGATGCTCTGGTTCAGGAGGTGTTGTTTACCGAGTTTATTGTGCAGGAGTAGATGAGGGGTGCACGACGCGTTGCAGGCAGCGCGACAACACAGAAAGATGAGCGCCTGAGCCAACTCTGATCTTAGAGGAATGGAATTCTGATAGGGTGAGGTATTAAGCCGTCAGGCGTTCCTGATGTTCTTCATAGTAATCATTTCCATCGTCCCGACCTGCTTCCCACGCAGCAATCAAGACATCTGTAGTATATGGGCAGCGCTCCTGGCTGCCTGTGACGCCGATCATATAGCCACGACGGTAGGCTTTATCCATCGACTCCAACGAATAATTTTTATCGTTTAGCAAAATGAGACACTCCGTTTTGCGTTTATAAACAATAAGTTACAAAAGGGTTACAGATTGTAACTCTAGCAAAAAAAACCAGAGTGTGAAGTCGAATTCCATAAAAGTGTGAAGTTTTGCAATTATTTTTCGAGTCCTTTGTTAGAAAAGTTCTCTAAGTAATTGAAAAAACTAATTTTGTCCGAATTTTCAATATCTGTCTGCTCCCCTATCGAAAGTTGGCTTTTTTGTTTCATTTCCTCAATAAAGGACCGGGAAAGGGCATAATCAGACAGTTCCTTGGCATGTTGCAGGCTCATTGCTAATCCGAAGTCCTGGAAACTGGCGTTGTTTTCGTGCATCCAATTCAGTTGTTGATGGGACGGCAGTTGTTCCGGGGTGTCCAATAAGGTGTGGTAATGTTTGATTGCGTCACTGTAAAGGCGTGTTTTCTGACTCTGATCCAAAATATCAGCGACTAATGCCAGTTGTTCAAAAACAAAGCCGCCTTCGCCTTTTATGGAGAAGGATTTTCCTTCCAGCAAAATGCGCTTGTTCGGATCTGCGCCTTCATACGCCATTCCTACCAGATTCTGGGTCAGACGATTGCATTCCGCTGATTCCACTTCCGGACTGTCGGCCAGTAAGCAGAACGTCAGGAAGGTGTCCATGAAGGCAATCTGGCGCTCATCGATGCCTGTGGTCAGGAACGGGTTGATGTCCAGACAGCGCACTTCAATGTACTCAACCCCTCGTGCCTGTAACGCTTCTAACGGCTTTTCATTGGCAGTGGTGGTGCGTTTAGGACGGATGTCGCTGTAAAACTCATTTTCAATCTGCAACACATTGGTGTTGAGCTGTTTAAACTGGCCCTGCGGATCTTGCATTCCGATCTCTTCATACGGTGGGTGCGCCGTATGTACCGCATGGGTTAGTGTTGTGATGTAATTATCCAGGCTGTTATAGCAGATCGTGAGATCGGATTGAGCGCTGTTCTGATAGCCCAGATCACTCATTCTTAGTGAAGTACCTTTCGGTGCGATCAATGTATTTGGCACACTGGTGTCTAATTTGTGGCTTTTGTGGTCTACGAAACTGGCGCTCACCGCTGGGGAAGCTCCAAATAAGTACAATAGCAACCAGGAATAGCGTTTGAAGTTACGGATCAAACCGAAATACTGTTCCGAACGAAAGTCTTGTAGAGACTGCTTGTCGCCCAATAACGCCTGGTATTTGGGCCAAAAACCATCTGGCATGGAATAGTTGTAGTGAATGCCCGCGATACTCTGCATCAGACGACCATAGCGGTGCCATAAGCCGTGTCGGTATACGTGCTTGAGCTGACCAATATTGGATTTACCGTATTCAGCAATGCGAATGTCCAGTTCCTGAGCGATGTGACAGGGCATGCTGCATCCCCAGATGATCTCGTCGTCGAGATTTTGTTGGGTAAATGCATGCAGGCGATACAAAAAGTCTGCAGTCTCGGTAGGGCTGGTCATGGCCGGAGTGATGAATTCCAGCAAGGCTTCGGAATAATCCGTAGTAATGTGCGGGTGCGTTAATGCGGAGCCCAATGCGATTGGGTGATCCTTTTGGGAAATCTTGCCCTGACGGTCGACCCTTAGTCCTTCTTTTTCCAACCCGCGTCGAATACTAGAGAAATCAGCCTGATACTCCGGGGTCATTAACTGTTCCAAGTGCGTTGGGTTGATATGTGGCAAGGGACATTCCTTTCTATTAACAACATGCTAAGCGAATAAAGCCGCAATAATACTGTAACTGAGCTTAGACTTGTAACATTGATTCGACCAAAGCTTTGGCTTGGGTCATGTGGTACCTTTTACGAGGTATTTACGATTGGTTGTGGGAGTTCGTAAAAAGTTGCATTTTTTGCCCCGTAAATTGCGGGCAAATGAAGACAAATCGACGCTGATCGGCAATGGTGGTAGTTGAGTCAGCCCGAAGCGGCCTGGCGCTTCGGGTGACTCTGACCTCAATAAAGCATCTGGAATTACAGGCGCTTTTTACCCTTTTTCTGGTTTTGTGCCTGGGTGAAGAGGGCGGCCATAGTACCGTTACCGGCTGGTTGACCCGATGTTTGGGCTGAACGAGCCGGTTTGCTGCGCGTTCGTTGCCCGGCAGCCGGGGTTGAGCGCTTATCAGATTGTTCGTTGGCATCGTCGCTCATACGCATCGAAAGGCCGATACGTTTACGAGGAACATCCACTTCCATCACTTTGACCTTAACAATGTCACCGGCTTTCACTACCTGACGAGGGTCACTGATGAAATTCTCCGACATGGCTGAGATGTGTACCAGGCCATCCTGATGAACACCAATGTCGACGAAAGCACCAAAGTTAGTGACATTGGTGACGACGCCTTCGAGAATCATGTTGTCTCTGAGATCGGAAATCTTTTCAACGCCTTCGAGGAAGGTGGCTGCTTTAAATTCCGGTCTAGGGTCACGTCCCGGTTTTTCCAGTTCTTTCAGAATATCTTTGACCGTTGGTAAACCAAACTGGTCGTTTACATAGGATTCCGCATTCACGGCCCGTAATGTTGACGTGTCGCCAATCAGGGATTTGATGTCTGCCTTTTGAGCCTTGGCGATCTCTTCTACCAAGGAATAGGATTCCGGGTGAACACTGGACGCATCCAACGGGTTGCTGCCGTTCATAATCCGAAGGAAACCAGCGGCCTGTTCAAAGGCTTTCGGGCCCAGGCGCGGCACGGCTTTTAAATCGTCACGGGAAGCAAACTGTCCGTTTTGATCACGATAGCTGACAATGTTATTGGCGATGGTGGAGTTCAGTCCGGACACACGGCTGAGCAAAGGTGCAGAAGCGGTGTTCAGATCGACGCCAACGCCGTTTACACAATCCTCAATGACGGTATCCAGGCTGCGTGCCAGCTCGGTTTGGCTGACGTCGTGCTGGTATTGGCCTACACCAATGGACTTAGGCTCAATCTTCACCAGTTCTGCCAACGGGTCTTGCAAGCGACGGGCAATTGAGACAGCACCTCGAATGGTTACGTCCAGGTCCGGGAACTCTCTAGCGGCGAATTCTGACGCCGAATAAACGGACGCCCCGGCTTCGTTGACCACAATTTTGGTTAACTTCAGTTCCGGGTGTTTCTTGATTAATTCGCCTGCCAGCTTGTCGGTTTCGCGTGAGGCGGTACCGTTACCGATACTGATTAATTCCACTGAATGCTTCTTACAAAGAGCAGCAAGAATCTGGAGGGCTTGATCCCATTGGCGTTGAGGTTCGTGCGGGAAAATTGCGCCGTGGTCGACCACTTTGCCGGTGGCGTCTATCACCGCCACTTTAACTCCGGTTCTGAAGCCTGGATCTAGGCCTAATGTTGCGCGTGGGCCGGCTGGCGCGGCAAGCAATAAATCTTTCAGGTTTTGCGAGAACACTTTAATCGCTTCACTTTCAGCGGTTTCGCGTACACGACCCATCAATTCGGTTTCCAGATGAGTGAGCAGCTTAACGCGCCAGGTCCAACGAACCACTTCTTTTAACCAGCTGTCTGCTGCCCGACCTTTGTCTTCAATCAGCCAGAAATCGGCAATCATTTGTTCGCATGGTGAACTTTTTAACGCGGGATCACCCACTTGAATACCGAAACTTAGAATGCCTTCGTTACGGCCTCTCAGAATGGCTAACGCGCGATGGCTCGGCACTGATTTAAGCGGCTCATCGTGTTCGAAGTAGTCACGGAACTTCGCACCTTCCTCTTCTTTGCCTTCAATAACACGAACTGAGAGGGTACCTTCCTGCCATAGGAAGTTTCGCAGCTTCTCCAATAAGTTGGCATTTTCGCTAAAGCGTTCCATAAGGATGTATTTGGCGCCGTCCAGTGCGGCCTTGGTGTCGGCAACGCCTGACTCGGGGTCCAGATACTTCTCGGCTTCTTGCTCCGGATCAGAGGAAGGAATTTCATACAAAACGTCGGCCAAAGGTTCCAAGCCTGCTTCTTTGGCAATCTGGGCTTTGGTGCGGCGTTTCTTCTTGTAAGGCAGATACAAGTCTTCAAGACGGTTTTTGGTGTCTGCGGCAAGAATGTCTTTGGTCAGCTCGTCGGTCAGTTTGCCTTGTTCTTCAATGCTCTTGAGGATTGAGCTACGACGATCTTCCAGCTCTCTTAAATAACGCAGGCGTTCTTCTAATTGGCGTAATTGGGTATCATCCAGTGCGCCGGTAACTTCTTTTCGGTATCGGGCAATGAAGGGAACCGTCGCGCCTTCATCGAGTAGGGCAACGGACGCTTCGACCTGACGTTGTTGAATGTTGAGTTCGTTAGCAATGGTTTGAAAAATTCGATCCATAAAAATTCCAGAATATGTAAATACAGGCCACTGGCGTTGTTGAGAAACAGACCGGATACAGGAAGCAACGGGCAGTGGTTTTGATACGTGATTGAGATACTCAAAGTGCGAGATGAATTTGGCAGTTAGTGTATACCAGCCGAGGGGTAAAACAGAAGTCATCCGACACAGAACCAAGATGTGCGGTGATAAAGATCATCTACACTTTAGTTAATTGGTGAGGGGCAGTGGCAAATCTTGAGGGGGCGGTGGTTTTATGCATGCATTCGTAACTGTGTTGTTGGCCTTTTGTTGTGTTTTTTTCCGCACAGAAAGTGTTCGTGCGGATCAGCCTTCGCCATTGCGGGTAGGTTTTGTGAATCCGGGGCATCACGATCAGGGCTTTTGGTCGCAAGTCTCATCGGTAATGAAGGTTGCGGCGAGTCAGCTCAACATGGAGTTGTATGAAGTTTATGGCGATCGGCATTGGAAATTGATGCTACAGGAAGGGGAATCGCTGATTGAGTCACAATCGTTGGATTATCTGATTCTGGTTAACGAGCATCAAAAAGCGGATGCTTTGATTCGTAAGGCCGCTGCTAAGAAACTGCCAACCTTTATGCTACTTAACGATTTTGATTTATCTGATCCAGCCAAAGAATATGCTAATTGGCAGGGCAGTTTGATACCGGATAATCGGGCCGCCGGTCGTGAAATGGCAGAAGCCTTGCTGGCAGCAAACCCAGGCCCAGCCCGACTGTTCACCATCGTTGGGGACACTGTTACCCCAGCCTCTTTGGATCGTACCGCCGGGCTGGATGATGTTATGGCTGTTTCTCCTCAGATGGAAGAATTGTTAAGAGTGCCCGGCTTGTGGTCAGAATCGGTGGCCTTCGAAAAGACCCAATTACTGCTTAAACGGGACGTGCCGGATATTATATGGGGGGCTAATGACGACATTGCTCTTGGGGCCATTCGTGCACTGAAGGCGGCAGGTCTGACTCCGGGGAAGGATGTGTCGGTGGTCGGGCTGAATTGGTCACCTGCCGGGCTTCAGGCAGTGCGTTCAGGTGAACTCTTGTTAACGCACGGTGGGCACTTTATGGCGGGTTCCTGGATGCTGGTGCTGATTTATGATCATCACCAGGGGCTTAATCGCCAACCGCAAAGACACGCATTTAACATGTCCGCGATTACCTCCGAAAACGTTGGAGCCTATCAAGCCTGCTTTGGTAACGGCGAATGGGAGCGCATAGACTTTAAACGTTTTTCCCAAACCGATAATACAAACGCTTCAACATCTGAATACGATTTCAATCTTCAACATATGCTGGATTATGCGTCGGGATGTCGTTGAGTTATGAAACGTAGAGCAATGTCTATTCATCGTTGTGTTGTGATTGAAGCTTTTGCTGGAGTTTTTCTAGTTTAAACATGAAGTAGTTTCCTTGAATCAAGGCAACAAAAAAGACGGTATAGAAGGTAAGATCTTTCATTTCTTCGCTCAAGGACTGCCATTGCCAAATGGTGAGAGAGAAGATCAAGCCGTATACCAGAATGCTTATAATCCTATTCATCGTTGTTTTTCTTTTGAAGTTTCCCTTTTAATCTGTCTAACTGAAATGACAGATAGTTTCCTTGAATCCAGGTTATCGCAAGAACTGTATAAAACATGTAGTTTTTCAGTTCTTCATCTGCAGACTGCCAGCTCCAGATAATTGCTACGAAGAGAAACGTATAGTAAAGAATGATTATGACTCTATTCATATTAATAGACTGGGGCTGACATTAAGAGGGAGGGTATTCAGCGTATTTGCTCTTCGTGAATGTTGTCTTTTCGTTCCTTGGAGAGCCTGGAATATGCACTTCAAGATACTTACTGATCAAGTAAAGCATTCCAATTATGAGAGCTCGCCATGAAATACAAGCAAATAATGCGATGCGAGATCGGAATAATGGGTGAATACATAAATTTATACGTTCACGAATCAAGCATTAAAGGATCGGCTCATTATTAACGTGCTCGATCCAGTATGTACTGCCAGTGCACTTCATCAATCGGCATAACACTTAACCGGGAACCTTTGCTGATCAGAGAGATCTCTTTCAGGGCGTCTTGTTGTTTAATCCAGCTCAGTGTGATGGGTTGCTTGAATGCGCGCTTGAATTGAAGGTCGACCACAAACCATTTGGGATTGCTATCGCTGTGTTTTGGGTCATAGCCTGAGTGTTCCGGGTTGGAGGCCGTAGGGTCGGGATAGTGTTCTTTGACTACTTCGGCGATGCCTACGATGGCCGGGGTTTTACAACTGGAATGGTAGAAGAATACCTGATCTCCCGATTGCATCGCTTTCAGGTTATTCCTGGCTTGATAATTCCGCACACCATCCCACATCTCTGTTGCATCTGGTCGGGATTGTAAATCATCAATACTGAAGCTGTCGGGTTCAGATTTTACTAACCAAAAGTTCATGGGCGCTCCTAAGTTGGTTGTATCGGCCGGTTTGTAAACAAATGTTCGAAGCTGTTAGCCAATGTGAGATGGTGACTTGAGTCACAACAATTTGACGCTAATACATTATTCTTATATAACACCATGAAAAATCAAAAAATATCGAAAATGCGTAAGAAACCTGACCTAATTGTTACTCTTATTACCTTATTTGTCGTAGGGCTGCTAGTCAGCGGCTTGGCGAAAACGGCGTCTGTGGAATATGAGACACCGGGGTTGATGGTGTCTTCACCGGATGTCAGTCTGGATTTTCCGGAAGATTATTAAAGCGTTCCTTTTTAGTGTCACGAGCTTCATTCCGCTTTCCACAGATTGTTTTCACTTTACAGACAGTACAAAGTCAGGGGTGATGACCTGATTCAGTGGTACATCCCAGGGCTCTTTCGGTAAGTGTGAAACTTGCTGGCAGTTATGCGCCAGGCCAACTCGCATGGGCGTTTTATTCCACCCGCTATTTACTACCTTTTCCAGACTGGTGTCGTAGAAACCACCCCCCATTCCCAATCGATTACCGGAAGCGTCAAAGCCGACTAATGGCATCAGAATAAT
>JBFHTA010000015.1:0-25276 GCA_041590855.1 Pseudomonadales bacterium | reverse complement strand
GCAGCTGATAAAAGCAGTGCCGGAGTCGGTGATAGTGAAAATGAGCTAGGTAGCGTATCTCTAATAGATGAGTGAGAGCTTTTGCTTATTTTTACGTGATTTCTGGCGTAGGAAATAAAAAAGGCACCCGTGGGTGCCTTTTTACACTATAAGATAGTTGGGCTTCAACTTAGAAAGAAGCGCCAGCAACTAGCCATAGAGAGTTGTCATCGTCGTCATCATAACTGCTGTCGAAATCAAGCTCTGCTTGAACCCAAAGCATATCAGTGATGTCTTTTGCCACAGAAAGAGCGATACGATCTTCAGGCTCTCCAAATGCTTCAGCTTCGTCTGAAGTGAAATAAGCGGCACCTAGTGTGTAGCCTTTCATCTCGTAGTTAGCTTCTAGCTGAAGGAAAGTAGGATCTTCATCGTTAACATCGTCTGAAAGGAATACATATTCTGCAATCAATGTGATGTTATTGATGTTAGCAGTGCCACCTAGAGAGAAAGCACCTACCGGGCTACCTACGCTTTCAACTGCATCGCTTACATAGCCAAAGTGTGCAGAGAACATGTCAGCGGTGTAGTCTACTGATGTGCCAAACTCTTGAAGGTCGTCGTCTTGGCTACGGCCTTGTGCTACATAGATTGTAGAAGAGATAGGACCGCCTTTGATCTTAACACCAGTCATGGTGTCAGCGAAGTCATAGATACCGTCTTTATGAAGTGAATCGTTCCACATCATAGATTCGCCTTGAAGACCAATGATGGTGTCATCGTACTCAGCGAAAACAGTGTAGTTGTTGTTGATTTTGTATTCTAGGAAGGCGTTGTCGATGTCAACGTTGTCGTCGTCATCGCCTTGGGCATTACCGCTACCGCCGTACTCAAAAACAACGCCAGCAGTAGTAGTGCCGTCAGTAGCTTCAACACCTAGTTCAGCAGTATCAAGATATGCTTCAGAGCTGCTGTTAGTGTTGTCATTGTCGTGGTATTCGAAAGCGAAGTCTACTTCACCGCTGAAGTTTACTTCAACATCACCTGCGTGAACCGCACCTGCAAGAGAAGCTGCTGCGATTGCTGCTGCAAGACGTGTAAATTGTGCCATAGTGTTTTCCTTTTACTTACGTTAAAAATCCAAGTCAACCTGTGGTGGTTGTGCCTTTCATCTTCGGGTAAGTAAGGCAGAGATCGTGCCAACTCTTATCCCTAAGATTGTGGGCGTCCTTAAATTTATTATTAAGATAACTGCACCGGTTATTAACACTTACTTACTGCGATATGTCAATAACTGGCGCACATGTTACTTGTTTATTAATTTGGTAGTGTAGTCATAGAATTTCATTTGTCGAGTTAGAAAGTAAAAAAAATAACTTACTTTATGTTATGTCGATAAGTGGTTGTTTATTCTTTGATTTAATTTGTATTGAAAGTGGTACTTTATTCGTGATTACTTTCAGTCCTTTTCATTTCATTATCTGGTACACTGGTCGACCCATTTGGTTCTTGTTTTTAATCTTAAATTCTTATGTCATCTCGCGTTTCTGCCACAATAAATTTAGCGGCAATTTCTCATAATTTGCAGGTCATTCGTCGTATTGCATCTGAAAGCCAGGTTCTGGCAATGGTTAAAGCGGATGCCTACGGACACGGTGCCAGCGAGGTTGCCCGTGTGATTGAGTCCCAAGTTGGAGGCTTTGGTGTCGCCACGCTGGATGAAGCAACCCAATTACGAAATGTGGGAATTACTGCTCCTATCGTTTTGTTGGAAGGCTTTAATTTTGCACATGAATTGGCAAATGCCAAAGAGCTAAGCCTGGATCTGGTGATCCATAACCTGTTGCAAATTGAGGAGTTGATCGAAGAGGGTGCGGAAGGGATCTCCAGAGTATGGCTTAAGCTGGATACCGGAATGCATCGTTTGGGTTTCACACAGGATGAATGGACTAAGGCTTTATCCTTAATTTCAGAGCATGAGCTGCCTGTGAAATTTATCACTATGACGCATTTGGCCTGTGCGGATGAATTAGAGCACGTGCAGAATCAGAAGCAGGTGAGTGAATTCAATCAAGCGGTGGATGCCTTGGCTTATCCTCAGTCCATTGCAAACTCGGCTGCGATTTTGTCTAGTCCTGAGCTTCATCGTGACTGGGTCAGACCTGGTATTATGCTCTATGGAGTGTCTCCCTTTGGGGCAACTCGGTTAGTGTCGGAACTTAAGCCTGTTATGACGTTGACAGCGTCTGTGATTGCTTTACGAGAAGTAAAAGCCGGCGATTGGGTGGGTTACGGTGCAACCTACCAATGTGGTGAGAATAAGCTGATTGCCACGGTATCTTTAGGATATGGGGATGGTTACCCTCGTTCCGCACCGACAGGAACGCCCTGCTATATAAAGGGTGTTAGAACTGAGCTGGTCGGACGGGTTTCAATGGATATGTTGACTATTGATGTGACGAATGTTCCTGGTGTTGCGTTAGGTGATCAAGTGGAGCTTTGGGGTGAGCATATTCCTGTTGAACAGGTAGCTGCTTGTTGCCAGACCATTGGTTATGAGTTGCTAACCGGGCTTACGAACCGAGTCGCAATGCATTATGTGCGCTAACCCTTATGAGTCAGTACGATAGAAACTTTGACGACATCGCTGAACATTTTCTGACTAAGATATACGGTTCTCAGAAAGGCCGTATACGACTGGCCCGGTTATGGTCGGACTTTAGCCACTTTCTGCCTGAATTGTTTGCTGATTCATCGTTGTCGGTTCTGGACGCGGGTGGTGGTTTTGGGCAGCTGAGTTTTGAATTGGCGCAACACGGGCATAGCGCGGTGTTGACTGATATTTCTCAGGAAATGTTGAATTTGGCTCGGGATGCACACTCAAAGCAACCTGCATTTGATGCTGTATCTTCCCGCTATCAGTATCTGCATTCCCCCATTCAAACGCTTTCAAATCACATACAGGATCAAAGCTTTGATTTTGTCATGTGTCATGCTGTCCTTGAATGGGTAGTCGATCCTCGGCAAGTGCTGTCGGAAGTGATGCGTTTTCTCAAACCTGGTGGTTTCTTCTCTCTCACGGTCTACAACAAAAGTGCTGTGTATTTCAGAAATCTGCTCAAGGGGAACTTTCGCTGGGTGGATCGCTGGATGGAACAAATGGATGACCCTAATGCTGATCCTTCGTTAACTATGTTGAAGGGGAGAAGTCTCACGCCACCGGGCCCCTTAGATGTTGCTGCTGTAAACGTTTGGTTACGGGAGATGGAGTGCCAGGTCATTAAGCAAACGGGTATCAGAGTGCTGGATGATTATTTGAATAAGCATCTGACAAAGGGGCACTCTCAAGAAGACATTCTGGAGAAAGAATCCTACTTTGGTATTAGACACCCATACAGTGCTTTAGGGCGATATGTGCATTTTATGGGTAGGAAGTTATAGCTTCTTATTTATTTCTTGTTGGTTCATCCTGATTAATTCCAAATGATAGCTAGACTAAAAGTGAAACCATTGACGGTTTTCGGGACTGGTGTCGGGAATATTTCAGGCATGAAGCTAAACGTGACAAACCCTCAAATATTGGCCCTGATTCGGCTTATTAAATTGAGCGAGTGGTATTTTCTTAAGGCGTATCGGCGGGTGTCCGGCTTGCGAGCAGCGAGAGTGATGTGTCTATGTATGGCTCTCTGCGGTTTATTTGTCGATCATGATGTTCATGCTGATACACCGGTAATTACTGTTTACAACTGGAGTGATTATATTGCTCCGGCAGTGCTCTCTGACTTCCAGAAGGAATCAGGTATCCGTGTTAAGTACCGGGAGTTTGACAATAATGAGGTGCTTGAAAACGCGTTACTTGAACAAAATCACGGCCTGGATGTGGTGGTTCCTTCTCAGGACTTTTTTTATCGGCAGGTGAAGAAAGGACTGTATCAGCCAATTGATCGTACCTTGCTTACCAATTGGCCAAATCTGGATACGCGCTTTTTGGAGTTGTTAGAGACCATTGATCCGGGCCATCGTTATGCGGTTCCCTATCTATGGGGGACTACAGGAATTGCCTACAATTCGCGTTTGGCAAAACAACATTTTGGTGATCAGACGGTTGATTCTTGGGGGGTTGTTTTCAGACCCTCGATGATTTCAACGTTTTCGAAGTGTGGTGTTGGTTTTTTAGATGCGCCGATGGAAATTTATCCGGCGGCATTAAACTATCTTGGGTTGGCGCCAAATGGGTCCAGTCGTTCCGATTATGTCGGGGCGGTCAAAGACATGCTGGCGAGTGTTTCCCCGCATGTCCGATACTTTCACTCCAATCGTTACATTGAAGATCTGGCTAACGGGAAGATCTGTTTGGCAATCGCTTGGTCCGGTGATGCGGTTCAGGCGATGGATAGGGCTGAACAGCGGGGGCGTATAGGTGAGGTTCAATACGTGATACCCAAGGAAGGAGCTGCAGTGTGGGTTGATATGCTGGTTATTCCACGGCAATCCACCCGGGTCAGAGAAGCCCATGCTTTTATCAATTTCCTGCTAAGACCGGATATTATCGCCAGAATTTCAAATTACGTAGCATACGCTAATCCAAACCGGGAAGCCTTTGCCTTACTGGATGAGGACATTGCGAATAACCCGAATATCTATCCGCCGGAAGATGTCCGTGCCCGTTTGTTTGTGGTTGAGCCGGTGCCGGATGCATTGAGTCAAATCATTCGTGAAAATTGGGGACGGATTAAAAGGCTTTCAGGCCATGCAGGTGGGGATGAATAACTTGAGATTCGAGGCTTAAAGCACTATGGTATCGCTCAGAAATTTCCCTATCTTCCTCATAATAATGATTAAACGGTTGTCTCTTGAATCTGCTGTCTAGGAATATGCAATTGGTTGTAGGGCAGAGCATGGGTTGGTGTCTGTTGCTTTGCTTTGTAATTGCACGAGCAGCTCTGGCGGAGGAATACTTTCCTCGACTCGATTTGGCTGGAGTAGATCAGGTCAGTGACGCAGAAATTTCCGATAATTTATTCGTTTATGAAGATAAACACGGTCAGGCCAGTCTTGAAGAAATATTGTTATCGGCATTGGAGTGGCAAAGCCAGGCCGAGTCCGAACGTACTCATTCAGAGCAATGGCGCTCAGTAGATCATAACCCCCCTAACTTCGGTTATTCTTCATCTGTCTATTGGTTTCATTTACCTTTGTTGAACGCAGCGCACTTCAGCTCAGATTGGGTTGTAGAGGTGGCTTATCCGGTGCTCGATTACGTCGACCTCTATGTGGTTCGTGATGGCGATGTCCAAAGTTTCTATAAACTGGGTGATAAGCAGCCTTTTTCCAATCGCGTGTTTGAACATCGAAATTTTCGTATTCCTGTAACGTTAAAACCGCTTGATCAAACGGATATCTTTATTCGGGTCAAAACCAGTAGCGCAGTACAAGTGCCGGTGCGTCTCTGGAGTTATGGCGGGTTAATGAAGTATGACCAGATTGATATTCTCATTATTGGTGTCTACTTTGGATTGCTGTTAGTAATGGCACTCTATAACGGATTGTTGTTTCTGACAGTTCGTCAACGAAGTAATCTGCATTATGTTCTTTATGTGGTCAGTTATGGCTTTTTTCAGGCGTCTCTGATCGGACTGGCTTATCAGTACATATGGCCTTCCGGAACCCACTGGAACGACCAGAGTATTTTGGTGAGTCTGGCCTTGTCTTTGGTGTTTGGCACCATGTTTATTCGTTCCTATCTTGATCTTCGCTTGAGCTCTCCTAAGTTGGAGTTGTTTTACCGTGCGGCTACCTGGCTGGGGGTCGTCTCCATCCTGCTTTCTTTTGTTTTGTCGTATGACCTGATGATTCGTGTGATGGTTTACTCGAGTACCATAATTTGTCTGGGGGCGATGGCTGGTGGTGTTTATTTATGGCGCTCCATTGGACGATCGATTCAATACTTTACTCTGGCTTGGTTGTTCCTGTTTTCCGGCGGGTTGATTTTGGCGCTGAACAAATTTGGAATTTTGCCTCGTAATTTGTTTACTGAAAATGCCTCGCTTTATGGATCGGCTTTGCAAATCATTCTGTTGTCGATGGCATTGGTTGAGCAATTGAATATGGAGCGCAAGAAACGCTTTGCGGCTCAGCAGAGAGCTATTGTTCAGGAGCGTTTGGCCCGTGAAGCCCAAGAACATGCATTGGCTTTGCAGCGTCAGGATAATGAGCGTTTGGAACAAAGGGTTCAGGAACGAACCGCTGAGCTTGAGGCGCTGAATGATAAATTACAGGAACTGACCATACGAGACAGTCTGACAGGGCTGTATAATCGTCGCTACCTGGACATGAAAGCGGAAGAAGAATACAAGCGTGCACAAAGAGATCGCAACGCGCTTGCTGTTCTGGTGATGGATTTGGACAACTTCAAGCAGATCAATGATAAGTATGGCCACCAGTTTGGTGATGAATGTCTGATAGCAACGGCAAAGGTTCTTGGTGATAACGTTCAGCGAACGTCGGATACCGTTGCCCGGTATGGCGGTGAAGAATTCGTTGCTATTCTCCCGGGAGCGTCAAAAGAGAAAGCACGGTATTTGGCCGAGATGGTCCGATTGAACATCATGGCCATCGAAATGAATTTTGAAGGGCAACGGGTACCGCTTTCCATGAGCATCGGTTTTGTGTCCACTAAGCCTAAGGAAGTAGGGCGGTATGAAACCTTGATTAAACAGGCGGATGAAGCCTTGTATCAAGCAAAAGCCGAAGGCCGGAATCGCGTCGTTGGGGCAAATGATGCACCAGATTCAGTATGATGTGGCGTTAGTTTACAGAAAGCCATTGTAAGCTAAGCCAAATTTACTACAATGCGAGTATCTTACTTAGGAGCTCAACATGAATTGGTACGCCGTTAAAACGCTATATCGCACCTTCACCGACGGGTATGTGGAAAACCCGGACGAAGACTATCGTGAAGACCTGGATATGCTGGAAGAGCGCATCGTTCTTCTGCGTGCAGAATCGTTTGATGACGCTATCGAGCAGGCCGAACGA
Source organism: Pseudomonadales bacterium (assembly GCA_041590855.1). GTDB lineage: Bacteria > Pseudomonadota > Gammaproteobacteria > Pseudomonadales > Litoribrevibacteraceae > Litoribrevibacter. Next base: position 18,259 of record JBFHTA010000015.1, on the reverse strand, counting down.
GAGGCCAGGGAGTATGCGCGCGTTGAGCAGACTAATCCTTACGGCCAACGCATTTGTATTAACTACATCGAAGCATGTGATGCCTATATGTTGGGAGAGTCTCCTGCTGAATCGGTAGAAGTGTTCAGCAGTACATCGTTGATTTCTCGTGATACAACGGACTCAGACATCACTGACATGCGTTTGGGTGTGGTAACGGATGACGATGAGCGGTTCAGTAAGAAATTTTTGAGCCAGGAATTTGAAGCGGATGAGTCAGACGATGATATCGTCGACACTATAGACGCAGATTGGTAAGCCTTGCTGTTTTGGGCGCAGAGCGCCCAAATAATCTTTTTTCTTTCGTTATGCCGGTTGCCTTAATGAGGCAATGTGTTTTACTTGCCGGTCGATCAATTGATCATAACTCTCTTCTAAAGAACTGACCTGATAGACCAGAGCGCCTTTTTGGCTTCCCAAACTGTAGGGGCCTTTGCAGATAACTTTGTGCTCGATATCCGGTTCTTTTTTCGCTTGTTCACTGAGTAGCAATTGCCCGGGTCTGGCTAGGCTGGCCAATTGTGCTGCTTCAAAAATAGTGTCGCCAAAAATTGCCATCGAGGCTTGTTCTGGTGTGTTGAAACAGAAAATATCGCCGGAATGAATGGCTATCTGGAATTTTAGTAATGGTTTGGACAGTGATTGTCGTTGCTGATTGTAGTTGTTCAGCAATCGATAGAGAAAACTGGCAGCACATACGGCATGAAGACAATGATCATTCATTCGCTGCGGGGCACCGAAGATAATTGTTAAACCGTTGGTTTGTACCTGGACAAATCCGTTGTAAAGCTTGGCCGCCTGTTGCAAAAGACTGACGTACTCGGAAATCAGGCGAGCACTGTCTTTTTTGGGCAGCGTGCGGTTGATGCTATCCAACCCCATTGCTTTGACGTAAAGGATTGAAGCGTAGCGAGTTTGAACGGATAACTCGGAAGGTTCGGCTTCTTTTGCGACCTGCTGGAGCGCTTGCTGGTTTAGTAACTGGTTCAGACTGTTGGCCAGGTCTTTTTGGTTCCGGGCTTGCTGCGCAAGTTCATTAACTTCTTCCTCTAGGGGTGAAAGTTCAAGAAACGCAGGACCCTTCGCAATAGGAGCGTCTGGCGTTTTCATTTGGCGAGCCAGTGACGCAATCCGTGTTTCATAGATATGAAACAAAGACCGTAGCAAAATGATGCCCAGTATCCAGACGGCGGCTGAAATTAAAATGATCTGACTGGTGGTTTCGTTCAGTACCTTTTCTATGGGTTCAGTCGACAAAACCACGGTGACACTGCCCAAGGTGATTTCGTCAGAAGTAATTTCTGTTGAGCTGGTCACTCGTTTGGCTATGTTTGCCGCATTTTTTCGGTTCGCATAAGCCAGGATTTCCTGAGACGGGCTATAGAAGGTAATGCTGTCCAGCTGTCGCTTATCTATGCTTTCTTTTGCGTACACCTGCAGACTTAGACGGTCGTTGGCCTGAATCAGGGGCGTGGCAGTTCTGGCGGCTTGCTCCGCAGTGGTTTTAACAATCGACTTGTATTGATGAATGAGATCGGCACGCACATGGATATCCAGCTGATTCCAAATCAGCCAGCTGGAGATGGCAAGCAATACCGTAAAAATGCACACAAAGAGCGTATGCAAGGAACGAAACTTAGAAACGACTGCTGACACGAACTGTTTCACGATAGGGTACACATTGAATGAGAAGCTATAGTTATAATTGTTGCTCGAAAAATTGGATTTGCATAACTATTTGCATAGTCAGAGGGCGAAAAAATTAAGTATATCTTGCGTGGTCATTAAATAGAATAAGAGTCTCTTATTTTATACCCCAGTCTGGTACCATTTGCGGCTGGCGCTTTTCCTCCTTAACGACAGAATTTCATGCAGGTTCCGTAGTGAAAGAAATCATTCTGATCAATATCTCGGGCCCCGATAAACCTGGGGTAACTTCAACCGTCACAGCAATTCTCGCAAAACACAACGTTAACATTCTCGATATTGGCCAAGCGGTCATTCACAATACTTTGGCATTGGGAATCCTGGCGGAGTTTTCCGGAGCAGATTCCTGGCCTGCACTGAAGGAAGTGTTGTTTCGTATCAATGATATGGGATTGCAGTCCCGATTCTCGCCTGTATCAGTTGAGAGTTATCAGGATTGGGTGTCGGACAAAGGGAAGGATCGCCATATAGTGACCTTGTTGTCACGAAAAATTACGGCAGAGCACATTGCGAGTGTTTCTTCCATTATTGCCGAGTTTGGATTAAATATTGATACCATCAGCCGTTTATCGGGCCGGATCGGGATTAACGAGAGCCGTGAGCGCGAGAAAGCCTGTGTAGAGCTTTCGGTGCGCGGAGATGCCGATAATGTTCCTGAGCTGAAAGCCAAGTTCCTGGAAATCTCTGCAGAGCTTGAGCTGGATATTGCTGTCCAAAAAGATGACATGTACCGACGGACTCGCCGCCTGGTGTGTTTCGATATGGATTCAACCCTGATTGAAGCGGAAGTAATTGATGAGTTAGCGAAAGAAGCCGGTGTGGGTGAGCAGGTTTCTGAAATTACCGAATTGGCGATGCAAGGTGAAATCGACTTTGATGAGAGCTTCCGTCGTCGGGTGGCTTTGTTGAAAGGGTTGGATGAATCGGTGCTGGCGTCCATAGCGGATCGCCTAAAACTCACTGAAGGTGCCGAGCAGTTACTGAAGACGCTAAACACCTTGGGTTATAAAACCGCGATTTTGTCGGGTGGTTTCACTTATTTCGCTCGCCACTTACAGAAAAAACTGAATATTGATTACGTTCATGCCAATGAGCTGGACATTAAAGATGGTAAAGTCACCGGCGAAGTTACCGGTACTATTGTCAACGGTGAGCGTAAAGCTGAATTATTGAAAGAAATTGCCGAGCGCGAAGGTATAGTGCTTGATCAGGTCATTGCCGTGGGAGACGGTGCCAACGATTTGCCAATGTTAAGTGTGGCTGGTTTGGGCGTAGCTTTCAGAGCCAAGCCTTTGGTAAGAAAAACGGCGAAGCACGCTATTTCAAATCTGGGGCTGGATGCCATTCTGTATTTAATCGGTATGCGGGATCGGGACGAGAGCCATTTGTAACACATGCGCTCGCACAAATGAAAAAGGCACCTCTGACAGGTGCCTTTTTCGTGTTTAGCTGCTTAGAAAAGAAGCTGTGCCTTTGGTCTTCTATATGTCGCCGCCAAAATCGTAGTCCATAGTGTTGGACGGGGCCTGTAAGAAGTACCCCTGAATGTAGTTCACCCCGGTTTGCCACAGCTGGGCAAGGGTTGAGGCGCTTTCAATCATAGGCACGATCGACAACTTTCCTTGTCCTTGAATGGTGTTGATCATGTCGGTCAACTCCTCAAAGCCTTCATCGCTCTTCTCAATTTGAGCCGTGTAGGAGCCATCAATTTTGATGTACTCAACCGTCAGGTGCTTCAGTGTGTTGTAAGGGTTTGTTGCACAACCAAAGTGACTGATGGATACCTTGCATTTCAGTTCGGCCAGCTTTTGAGTGAACTCTTTTGCTTGCTTAAGGTGGGTAATGGCGTCTTCTTCAGCAATCTGGAAAATGATGGCGTCGTTTGGTAAGCGCGCAGCCCTTAGTGCCTTGCTGATCCAGGAAGGTAGGGTCGGCTCTAGTAAACTGGCCGCAGTTATGTTGATGAACAGAACCGTATTGTGCCCTTTGGCCAAGTGCGCACTCAGTAATTTGATGCTGTTGATGATTACCCACTTGTCCATGGCAAGCGACATGCCGTGCAGGTTGGCGGCTTTCAGGAATTCGGCCGGTTCGATTTCTTTCCCTTCCTCATTTACCATGCGAATAAGGGCTTCATAAATTTCCCTGGAGTCGCCGCGTAAGCTGATGATTGGCTGGAAAAGTACCTTAAGCCGGTTGTCTTCAATCGCTTGTTTGAGCTCTTCCGCCATTGCGCTTTCGCCCGATAGCTTCGGCTTCTGTGGTACATAGAGTTCAACAAAGTTGCCTTTACCTTCGCGGCTTTCACGACTTTTTACAACAGTGTCAGTTGCCCGGGTCAGGATTTCATTCGGGCTGGTGGTTGTTTCATTGATCGGAACGATCGAAATGCTGGCTGTGAGCTGAATGGTGCGGTTGTTAATCTCGGATAAGTGATCCTCGATGGTGTGTCTTAGTTCTTCAGCATCCTGTTTACATGCCTCGATGTCCGAGTGCGAGAACAAGATACCAAAGTCATCATCACCCAGACGCGCGCATAGCCCTTTATCACCGACTTTTGATTGCACCAATTGGGCAATGTCAGTAAGAATGATGTCCAGATCAGAGATGCTAACGCCTATGTTGGCGGTTGTGAACTCATCCAGCTCGATGTACATAAAGGCGCTGGGGTGATTGTGCTGGATGGCTTGAGAACAGGCCGTTTCCAATTGCTCTTGGAGGTACTTTCTGTTGTACAGACCGGTCAGCAAGTCCTGGCTGCTGATTTCTTTCAGCTTGGCTTCCAGTTTTTCGTTGTCCTGATCCGGACGAATAATAACCTGCGTACAGTGTTCATTATCGTAGGTGGCATCGGTGAACTCCATGATGACCTTGATATCGCTGTCATCGGCACGGCTGACCATGCAGGAGAATTCACGTTTGTTAGGATCGGTACGATATTCTTTGAGAAACTGCTTGAACTCGTCCTGATGTTCTGAAGACACCAGGTCGATGATGGGAATGCAAGCTAACTCGTCCGGATCATCGTAACTGAAGAGATTCATATAGGCGTCGTTGCTGTAAATGTGCATGCCTTCGTGAACGTAGGCAATGGCATCCTTGGAGTTTGCCAATAACAGGTTGCAGCGCTTTTCAGCTTCACGGAGGTTGATGGAGGTGCTACGCAGTTCTCTTCGATAAGCCAGGTTCTGAAGTTCTTTTTTGACGACGGGGAGTAAATGATCCGGGTCGTCTCTGGGGGCCAGTGCGGAGGCCCCGTTCATCAGGGTTTCTACCACCAGTTCGGCCGAATAATTATCGGCAACGATGACGCAGGGGATGTCTTTGTCTTGTTTCAGAATTTCATCAATGGCTTCGTTGTATGGCAGGTTTTCAGCTTCGTAACGAGCGATTAACAGATCCCAGTGTCCTGTGTTAATGAGTTCAGACAGTTTGTCGTGGGAGTCTACGTATTCGGCACGGGTGGCGTGGCCGGAATTTCTTAGATAGCTGACCATCAATTCGGCATCATTTTGTGAATGATCCAAAAGCAGTAACTTAATGGTTTGATCAAACTTGATATCGCGCATGTGTTGTAAAGCTTTGTCCTTGTCGTTTCCCTGGTGACCTATTGCTGACTCGATGCAAATGGCTTAAATAAGTGGCTCCATGCAATTGAGTAGTCAGAATAAACTAAAGATTGGGCCACAGGGAATCGAAGTCATCACCCAGAGAGGATGAAGGCTTCTCAGTTTTTGTTTTTTCCAGAATATTTATGTTCGAGCTGGTAGATTTTAATTCAAATTGATTAAAACTCGCAGTAGCGGTTAAACGTTTATTTAACTGATATTGTGAGGTTTTTCCTGCCAGATTCACCATTACTTTGTGCCCGACTTTGAATGGGAGTCGTGGTGCGATGATCGACATGGGCTTGCCGATGGCGGCGAGCTCTGGCAGTAACAGCGCATGCAGGAACTCAGACATGGAGCCGCTTTTTTGCACCAGGCGAATAGCGCAAGGGGATGCAGACGGTGCTAAAAGTTCGACGCCCATCATGGTGCCTTTCTGGTTGATGTGACGAATCCAGCGAACCACAGCGATGCTCCAGCCTTGGTGCTGATTTTCGCGTAACGCAATGATTTCACCGGATTGGGCTTTTAACGGAACATCGGACGTCCAGCGTAGGCAGTAACCACCCGGGCTGGTGTCCAATGTATCAATCTGGTGAATCGGAGCTTGTTGTTGACGTATTCTGTCTCGTTCTTCGTCGGCGACCTGGTTGGGCATAAAGTTGATGCTTTCCAGGCTGATGTTGCTCATGCTAGGGATCTTGCCGCCACCTGCATCAAAGGCGTTAGACCAGGCATCGGTGCCGTTACCAACGTTTGGCTGATTGGTTGGCGCGTGTAAGAAAGGGTTGTCGCTCCCGCCAAGGACTACAGTTTCAATGTCTTGGCCGAGCTGTTCGCTCAGGGTTCGTTCACCTGATAGATGAAAATGTACAGCAGCCAGCCCGATTAGTAACTCCATGGCTCCGTGAGCCGGTGCACGAGCAAACCCTCGTTCAGTCATTCGGCCCCAGGCAATGGTCAGGTGTTGTAACAGATTTGGACCAATTTCGTTGGGAATCTGGATGTAAGACTCTTCGCTTTTTTCCGGAAGTCCGCTTTGACGGTTCAGTAAGTCCACCAGATGCTGGGTTTCAATTCCGCGCTGCAGGTTCTTGCTGGCGCTACTGGCCTTGATGCGATAAATCGGTGGCGCATCTTCTGTCAGCATTGCCACAAATAATGCATGTTTCTCATCGGGTGAGCAGACCTGAATGTGCTCTACCCAGAGTTCCAGTGCATCGTAAGTCCGGGTTAGTTCTTGTTGTCTGATTTGGTTGGGTTTTGCGGTGCCGAGCAAACAGATACGCAGATAGGCATCTTTAATGGTGGAGTGATCTTGTTTGCTGTTGGCTTTATCAATAACTTCATAACCCAGTAGGTTACGTCCCTCAGCCAGCATGAATAACTGGTGAATTTCAGTCCAGGTATTTGCCGGGGTAGGGCGATACAGTTGATACGCGCGTAATATCGTTCGCCCAAGGTCGGAGATGGCTCTGTGAGTACAGAAGGCAAGCAGCTTTCTGTGCTTTTCATTGTTCGACAGTTCCAGCCCCTGCGCGATGGCAATTTTATACCCTGCAGCTAAATGGGCCTGTAGTGCTTGCGCCAAGTTTGCGATTTTTAATGGCTTTTCCGGCATGACCACAGGTTGTTGCAGGTAATGCTTGCCAAGCGCTTTGCAGATAAAGTAAATCGGAGGGCGCAGTAATTCCAATAATTGATAGCGTACTTGCGGGGTCAGGCGTAACCGGTTCAGTTCAATAATGGCGTGGTAAAGGCGCTTTGATGTTTCCCCTATGTTGGTCATAGGTAAGCCATCAACCCAGGACTGGATGCTTCTCACATTGGCATCGCAAAAGGTTAACCGGGTTAAATCCTGCTCAGGAATATTTAGCTTAATAGAATTTGGTGCGCTCATGCCTAAGAACCAAGTATTCGACCAACTGGAAACCTAAGTATAGTTTTATAATTTGCCTTGGCTTAAATATTTCAAAGTAAATTAAGAAAAATACCTAAAACTCGTGCCAACTTGTTCGAATCCGCGTCAATTATTTTTATTAGTTACCGCCGATCATACCCTAAGAGGTAGGAATATCAACCAGTTAAACCTTTCTTCTAAGGTTTTTGTGAACTACTTGATTGGCTTCTTGTAAGGAACGTCAGGCAGCTCTCTCACAAGTTTTGGCACTAAATACCCGGAGGTATGTTGCATCAAGGCGTGATGAATTTCCAGTGCTGTTTCTTCGGATACCTCAAAATGCCGACTGCCTTGCACTTTATCGAGTAAATTAAGGTAGTAAGGAAGAATTCCAGCTCCGAATAAGGCCTGACTGAGTGAACGTAGAGTCTCAACGTCATCATTAATGCCTTTCAAAAGTACGGCCTGATTTAAAACGAAAGGCGCTGCAGTGCGGAGTCGGGCAACGGCTTCCGTCAGTGCTTCATTCACTTCATTCGGATGATTGATGTGCAGAACAAAGGTGATTGGAAGCTGACTTGATCGAACCCAGGCCAGTAATGCCTCATTGATTCGGGAGGGGATCACCACAGGAAGACGGGTGTGCACCCTCAATCGTTGCAGATGAGGGATACCGTTTAGTCGGTTGATCAATTTGCTAAGTTGTTGATCATTATTCACCAGTGGGTCGCCACCGCTCAAGATTACTTCGTCGATTTCAGGATGCTGTAATAGGTAGTCTTCGATATCGGTCAGTTGTTGCGAACTCAAGCGGTTTTCCTGGTATGGAAAATGGCGTCGGAAACAGTAACGGCAATTAATTGCGCAGGCTTGTGCCCCTATTAGTAACACCCGATTGTGATACTTGTGGATCAGTCCGGGCACCGGATTGGATGAGATCTCTTCCAGTGGGTCAGTACTGAAGTCTGGGTGAAGCTGTTCTTCGGCCTGGATCGGCAGTACTTGTTGCAATAATGGATCGTTGGGATCGCCTTTTTTCATGCGTTCTACGAAAGAAAGCGGGACTCTTAGCGGAAATTGACGAATTGCTGCCTCACTGAGGTTTAATTTCGAGGGATCTAACTCTAGAATATGCAGCAATTGATGAACAGACTCGATCGCATTGGATAATTCGTGTTTCCATTGAGGCCGAGAGTCAAAGTCCGATTGGATCAGTTTCATTTTTACAACCAAATACAAAAATAGAGCGAGTAAGTATGGCGTCTTATTCTACCAATGATTTTCGTTCGGGTCTTAAAGTAATGTTGGACGGCGATCCTTGTGCTGTCCTTGAGAACGAGTATGTAAAGCCAGGTAAAGGTCAGGCTTTCAACCGAGTTAAGCTTCGTAACCTTAAGACTGGTCGCGTATGGGAACGTACCTTTAAATCCGGTGAGTCTTTGGAAGCGGCGGATGTAATGGATATTGATATGGAATATCTGTACACCGATGGTGAGTTCTGGCATTTCATGCTAACTGACGGTTCTTTCGAACAGCACGCTGCGGATCAGAATGCAGTGGGCGACACCATTAAGTGGTTAAAAGAGCAAGACATCTACACAGTGACACTCTATAACGGTGAGCCACTGAGTGTTAGTCCACCTAACTTCGTTGAGTTGGAAGTCACTGAAACTGATCCGGGTCTGAAAGGTAATACCGCTGAAGGTGGTAGTAAGCCTGCAACATTGACTACGGGTGCAGTGGTCAAAGTTCCACTGTTTGTGAACATTGGCGATAAGCTAAAAGTGGATACCCGAACTGGTGAATACGTTTCGCGTGCATAGGTTTGGGTTTTGAGGTGTAGTGTTTACATCTTGATCGGGAAGGCGGCTTAGGCCGCCTTTTTCGTTTCTACGTGACGATAATTTGGAAGAATCAATGGCTGAAAATCAATGGCAGGCAACGGCCTCTTGGGGGGCTTTGCAGCAAAGAGCGAAAACGTTATCTGAGATTCGCAGTTTCTTTTCTGAAAGAAACGTTTTGGAAGTGGATACTCCGGTGTTGATGCGAGGGGCCACCACTGACCTCTTTTTGGATTCGATCAGTGCAGACGTCGAGGTATCTGGTAAAACAGAGCGCTTGTATCTGCAAACCTCCCCTGAATTTGCCTTAAAGCGTTTGTTAGCGACGCATCGTCAGAGTATTTTTCAGATTGCCAAGTCCTTCCGGAATGGCGAAGCGGGGGTTCGTCACAATCCAGAATTCACCATGCTGGAGTGGTATCGACCAGGTTTTACCTTACAAGAGTTAATGACCGAAGTCGCTGAGCTGGTCACGCTTTTGTTGTCGGTGCGACCGGTTAGACTTGACTCTTATCGCAATTTATTTGCCCGTTATGTGGATTGTGATCCTTTTCTGGCTTCGATGGACGAATTACGTGCTTTATCTCTTGAGAAAACAGGCTGCGACATGACTGGGGAATCACGAGAGTCGTGTCTGGACTTGTTGATGAGCCATTGTGTGGAACCGCACTTAGGTCGGAACGAATTCAGCTTTGTCTATGATTTTCCTGCGGGGCAGGCTGCGTTATCCAAGGTTGAAGTGGTTGATGGCGTGCCTGTCGCGAAGCGTTTTGAGTTGTATATTGATGGGGCAGAAATTGCCAATGGTTACGACGAATTATTGGATGCTGAAGAGCAAGCGCGACGATTCGAGATGGACAATGCCGGTCGTGTTAAACAGGGAAAACCCGAGCTGCCTTGGGACAAGAAACTGGTCGCGGCACTGGAGGCCGGATTGCCTGAATGTTGTGGCGTGGCGTTAGGGATAGAGCGTTTGTTGATGGTGCGTTACGGTTATCAGAACATCTCCGATGTGATTGCTTTTCCCTATGCGGTGGTGTGATCGGGTGATTTGATGGTTTGCTTTGATCAGAGCAGGGCAGCAATGATCGCTGCCAGTGCTCGTCAAAGGGGAGACTGATTGCGGTTGAGCCGTTAGTTTTCAGGGGTTAACCGCAAGCTGATGAATCGCTGCTATTGTGGTGTTGCACATCGGATTGTTGCAATCCGATGCTGCAAATTAATAGTTAGCAATAAGCTGCCCCATGCGTGTAGTTGATCCTTCTTTCAGTGTTTCATCCCATTCGATGGAATTCTGTGGGAAACACAAAATCACTGTGGAGCCCAGCTTGAAGCGGCCGAGTTCATCCCCTTTCTTCAAATGGATGGCTTGATCGCCGGAGCTTGGGTAATTCCAAGTGGTCAGTTTTCCTCTCGGTGGTGTTACCAACCCTGCCCACACGGTTTCGATGCTGGCAACGATCATTGCTCCGACCAAAACTACTGCCATAGGCCCAAACTCTGTATCGAAAATACAAGACACTCGTTCGTTACGGGCAAACAGGTTGTCCACGTTGTTAACGGTTGCCGGATTTACCGAAAACAGTTTGCCCGGAATGTAGGTCATAGAGCGCAGGGTTCCGGAAAACGGCATGTGCACTCGATGGTAATCCTTAGGAGACAGATAAATCGTGGAGAACTTACCTTGTTGGAACTCGTCTTCGAGTGCCGCATCACCACCTAATAACTCTTTTAAACCGAAATCGTGGCCTTTGGCTTGGAAAATTCGACCTGCTTGAATATCGCCCAGTTGGCTGACGGCTCCGTCGGCTGGGCAAGCGACAGTTTTCTCACCTTCAACAATAGTACGAGCCCCCGGCTTCAGAGCACGGGTGAAGAAGTCGTTAAAGTTGGCATAGCTGGCCGGATCTGGATTGGCAGCTTCCGACATATCAATGCCGTATTGCTTGATAAAGGTATTAATGAATGGTGTTTTGATCGCCTTCGCCTGTGATTCCGCCACCAAACGGGTGAGACGGGACAAGGCATGTTGTGGCATGACGTGCTGCGAAAGCGCAAATAAACGATCTTTCATGATGGTTTCACTTACTGAGTTTGATTCGTTTGCTTTAAGGCAATTGTGTTAACAGGACTATCGTTGAAAGCTGTGACTAAATGATGACGACCTCAAAAAGGCAAAGGTCGTCTTACTGCCTGGCTTTTCTTACACGACGGGGTGATAAAACCGGATCTAAAGCGATGTTAGGCTTGTTCTATTGGGGTGTCCGGATCATTGCCCCATTCTGACCAGGAGCCATCATACGCTTTATTGCTTTGGTAGCCTAATGCTTTTGCCACCAGGTAGGTTAAACCGGAACGGCGATGTGTTTGACAATGGGAGATGATGGTTTTGTCTTTGGTCAGGCCTTTTTTGTTAAGTAAGGATGCCAGGGTGTCCAAGGGCAACAGGCGGTTAAAGTTTTGTTTGTCCAGCGTGTCTGTCCATTCGAGGTGAGTGGCATTCGGGATATGGCCTCCTCGTGCAGCCAGTACTTTCGCGCCTGAGTGTTCGTCGGCAGAGCGGGCGTCCCAGATGGCGACCGATTCCGGGATTTGATCAAGCTGAGCCAAGATGTCTTCTTTTGTGGCCCGAAACTCCGGGTGAGCCAGAGAGGCTTTGAATTCTGTAGGCTGAATCTCCGGGGTGTCGCCCGATAGATCGAATTGCGCGGCCATCCAGGCATCTCGGCCTCCGTTCAGAAATGAACTGTGAGCGTGGCCTAATAAATCCAACGTCCAGATAAAGCGGCCTGCCCAGGGGCCACCTTCGTGATCGTACACTACTACGTGAGCGTCTTTGGTTAAGCCAATCTCAGACATAAGTTGGGAGAGTTGCTCAAGCTCCGGTAGGCGACCAGGTGCTGGTGGTTGAGCACAGGTCAGGCGTTTGTGGTCTACGTAAATGGCGCCGGGAATGTGACCAAGCTCGTATAACTCACGGGTGGAGAGGTCGACAATGATGAGTTGTTTTGCGATTTCAGGCGACTGTATTGCGTCGTTTAAATCCTTGGCTTCTAGGATTAGGGGTAAAAGCGGTTGTGCGTTGGCCACTGTTCTCAGTCCATTTTTGCTTATTCGTTGATCTTATTCTATCGAAAAAACGGCCTGAGAAAAGTAGCTATCTTATCGGAATTTAGGAGGATATTTGCTGGCTTTTTTTAAGGGTCGCCTTTCGCTCCGTAAAATGTTCCACACAATGGCCCAAGGCTCGGCAGAGTACCTTGAAATATTTATAGTCTTCTTCTGACAGTTCTGAACCGCGCGCGCCTGAATCAGCGTACACGATAGCGACCGGCTTGTTTTTGGCGAAAATGGATTGCACAAAAAAGTGATGCGACTGGGATGCATTAATTAAGATACTGGGGATGCTGCTACGCATTTTGGGGAAATTGGTTTGGTTGATCCAGGCACCCAACGGTTTCTGGGAAAGTTTCTGGAAAAGATTGGGCTTGCTCAAATCTATGACCAGATCAGCAAGCTTGGGGCTGTCCATCATGCCGGCAGTGTAGTAGGTGACGAGTTTTGTGCCGGTGCTGTTGATTAGGGACGCAGAGGAGCGTTCTAGTCCCAGACCGTATTTTACACATTGAACAGCGGCATTCATCAGTTCGTGAACATCCTGGAAACGCTCGGGGTATTTCAGCATGTTGTTGGTGAGTTCAGTAAACATCTGAAGGTTGCGTTTGTCCTTTAACTTTGCGGTTCTGCCTTGAGCCAGCCCCAGCGCAGGGTTGGATTTCTCTTTGCGCGGTCCGCTTTGTTTGGGAACAAAATCCACGTCGCCTTGTTGATCTTTGCTTTCGTGGCGTTGTGGATCATTGACGTCACTGTTGGCTGAAGATCCAGTTCCTCCCCGGACTGCATTGGCGGCAGCTGATTTGGCTCTTGATGGTTTATCCGGCAATTCATCTCTGGCCCAGCTGGGTTTGCTGACCCGGGTGATGTCCGATGGAATTTGCAGCAGGTGCTTAGCAGGCAGCAGAATGTAGGGGATCGGATGTTCGCGAGAAACATCGATGGCAGCATTGCGAATACGTTCGTACGCGGTTTGATGATCGATGGCCATATAAGCGCCATAGATGGATACGGCGCGATGAAAGTTGCGACCATGCCAGCTTTTGTAGCTTTCCAGCGCTAGCAGGTTTCCTAGAAAGGCCGGAAAGGTTGGGCTGTTCAATACCAGTTTGATATCGCGGTTCACATTTGGGGCGACACCGGAAACTTCCGGGCATGCCCGGCTGATTTCAACCAGCTGGCGTCGACTTGGTCTGAGCCCTTCCATCATGCTGGCTTGTGTGAACGCTGGGAGTTGCCAAAGATTCCCCAGGTGCTGGCTAATGTCGAGAATGGTACAACCCAGAACTTGCTTTTGCGCTTTTTCCATCGGAATACGTTCTTCAAAAGACAAGTATTGTGCAATCCGCATTTCATGGGGGGCGGCAGACCACATTAGCCAATAGCCGGTACCAGCAAACAGGGTTGACCAGTAAAGATTTTCTCTCGGCAATAACGGCTTATGTTCTGCCATAGCATCGGCCTGTGCAGCCGCATGTAAGCTATTGCATAAGGACTGAAGGTACTCCCGGTGCGCAATGTTTCTCGGATTCAGTTTTAGGGTCGGGAGTTTTTTCATGATGGTGCGAACTTTGTCCATGCCCAACATGCTGATCGCGTGATCCGGTGAGTGGATTTCTGTGTCCGGATTTTTATTTTGCTGATTGGCAAACTTGATTAAATACAGGCAGGCGATTGGATCTCGGTGAATGAGGGTCGCCAGTTTGCTAAACGCAAGATCGGTTTGCTTTAGCGCGGTGATGAGCTGTGCACTGGTGTTGGGAAGCAGGGGTAATGCTTGATCCTTGATCAGGTGAGCCCAGCCTTCAGCGGTATTAGGACGTTTGCTTATTTCCATTGAGTCATCATGTTTTTAGAAGTCGTAGTTGTTTTTGGCTAGTAGTTGTTTTTGGTTATAGGTAATTATCGGCAATATTCTGCAAACCTTTTGTGAGCTTCAATTTTAGAATGGCGAAAAAAGTGTTTATTTACAATGATGCTACAGATTGGTTTTATAGTAGCTTATAAAATTTGTCTAAGATTTATTAAATGCTGGTCGATAACAAAAAAACCGGCGATGTGAAGGTCTGTTACTCACTGTAATTGTTTTGTGAGTTTATAAGTTTCTAATATATCTAAAATCTTACGCGACTGGTGCGCTGGATAAGCTGTTAACGTGTTCCTGGGTTACATGGAGTTTCGATGCTCGTACTATTAGGTTGGCTGATTGTAATTGGCTCTGTCGGCGGCGGCTTTGTGATGGCCGGGGGCGAGTTGTATGCATTATGGCATCCACATGAGTTACTGATCATTGGCGGAGGTGCAGCAGGTGCTTTCGTGGTAGCCAATACCGGATACACCGCGCGATCGGCACTGGTATGGCTCGGCCGTTTAATGATGCCGTCCAAGGTCAATAAAAAGTTTTACATGGATGTGCTTAGCCTCTTGTACGACTTGTTTGCCAAGAGTCGTCGTGAAGGCATGATGTCCATTGAAGCTGATTACGAAGAGCCTACTAAAAGCTCAATTTTTTCTAAGTATCCCTCGATCCTGATAAACCAGCAAATGACCACATTCATTTGTGATTACTTACGTTTGGTGACGTCGGGTAATATGGCATCGCATGAGTTGGATAACCTGATGGATATTGAAATGGATGCCTTGCGGCATGAACGCGAAGCCCCGGCTATTGGTTTGGCTCGAGTATCTGATGCCTTACCCGGGTTCGGTATTGTGGCGGCGGTGATGGGTATTGTTCTCAGTATGGCGGCTATTGCTGAACCACCGGAAGTGCTGGGTGGCAAGGTGGCGGCAGCATTGGTGGGAACCTTCACCGGTATTCTTCTGGCGTATGGCATCATCGGGCCGGCCAGTAACGCCATTGAGAATCGCGTGCACCAGGAGATGGATGTCTTTCAGTGTATCAAGGCATGTATTGTGGCGTCGCAAAACGGCATGCCTCCTCAGTTGGCAGTGGAGTTTGGTCGTAAAACCATTCCAACGCATTATCGTCCTTCTTTCGCGGAGTTGGATAAACGAGTTCGGAATCGTTAAGAATCCCCTGAACGGGGTAATTACTATTCGTTGTTGTTAGCCATCATAGTTAGTGACGATAGTCAGTGGAAATGGACAGTGAAAATAGATAGTTAGTGGCGATTTGTTAGAAGCAATTTGTTGGTAGCTATAGTTTGTTACTGTTGTTGATCGATATAGGTTGAGTTAGGTCGCCAAGTGGAAGAGTTTCAACCCATAATTGTCAAAAAATCCGTCAAGAAACACGACCATCACGGTGGTTCGTGGAAGGTGGCGTTCGCGGATTTTGCGGTAGCAATGATGGCGTTCTTCTTTTTGCTGTGGATTCTGAACAGTACCAATGAAACTCAGAAAAAGGCCATCGAGGGCTATTTCAAAGACCCGGCAGGTGTTAGTACCAGCGGTGGCAGCCGATATGTCATTGACTTGGGCGGCAGTCCTCAGGCGTTGGATGCCAACAATGAAACCCGAGGCTTTGACAGTGATTATATTGACCCTCAAGGGGTAATGTCGGCTGCGGATATTGAAACCCTTGCCGAAAAAATTGAGCGCGAGCGCCTTAAGGATCTGATGCAGGAATTAACCCAGAAGATCGAAGAAAGCGAAACTATGCGTCCCTTCAAAAACCAGCTGGTGCTCGACATCACCAAGGAAGGCTTACGTATTCAGATTATCGATCAGACCAAGCGTCCGATGTTTGACCCGGGTGGGGCTCGCTTAAAATACTACACCCGCGATATTTTGTTGGAGCTGGGCAGTTTCTTATCTCAAGTGCCTAATAAGGTTAAGCTGACGGGGCATACAGACTCAGCAAAATATGCAGACGATGATGACTTCGGGAACTGGGAGCTTTCTGCCGACCGAGCCAATGCCGCTCGTAGGACTCTGGTTGAAGGTGGCATGCAAGCAGGTAAGGTGGCTGAGGTTGTTGGTTTAGCGGATACCGTGTTGTTCGATGAGAAACGCCCGTTTGATCCGGTTAACCGTCGTATCGCGATGATTGTTTTGAACAAGAAATCTGCCGAGCAGATTCGTAGTAATGCAGGTGGTCAAAGTCAGCGTGACGAACCACCGAAAGTGATTGAGCCGGTACGTCCGCGCTCTCAACCATTCACCAAGTCTGAGATGCGCGAAGCCACACAGCAGTTATCGGACGACCTTGGCAATATCAAGCCAGACACTCTGCCGTCTCCGGATCGCTTCAGAGAAGCAGAAGACAACCAGGAAGTATGGAATCTGGATGACTTCTGATGGGGTTTAATGGCCTTGCAAGGACGTACTCAGCCTGAATTACTCTTCCTCTAATGAATCTATGATGCGCCACAGGCTGGTGTAACGCTCTTCGGAGATAGCGCCGCTTTCATGAGCTTCGCGAATGGCGCATTGCGGCTCTGATTGATGATTGCAGTTGCGGAACTTGCAGTTGCCAATAAAGGGATGAAGTTCCTTGAAGCCTTCCAGAATGGTGTCTTTATCCAGATTGGTGAGCGACAATTCACGAATTCCCGGGGAGTCAATCAAGTCACCGCCCGTTGGGAAGTGGTAAAGGCGGGCTGTGGTTGTAGTGTGTTTCCCTTTGCGGGAGGACTCTGAAAGTTCGCCGGTAAGAATATCGGCGCCTGGCAAAAGCACGTTAATCAGTGAGGATTTACCAACCCCGGACTGGCCTACGAATACGCTGGTTTTAGTTTTCAGGTTTTCGTGTAAGTCGTGCAAGCCGGTTTCAGTCTGGCTTGAAGCCGTGATGACTTGATAGCCTAAGCCAGTGTATAGCTTATGCAATCGTTCGAGACGTTCTTTGTAAGGGCTGTCTTCAAATAAATCCGCTTTGTTAATGACCAGGATAGGCTCGATCGACCAGTATTCTGCGGCAATGAAATAACGATCGACCAAGCCTTGATGAGGCTCAGGTTCTGGCGCGATAACGACCATCATCTGGTCGATGTTGGCGGCAATTAATTTCATTTCACCACGGAAACCCGGGCGCGAGAGCTGGTTCTGGCGTTCATTAACGGCCACGATGACGCCAAGGTCGTCTTGTCGGGTGCGCCATGTGACCAGATCTCCGGTCACAATGTCACCAAGGTTGCTGCGTTTATGGCAGCGGGTAATCTGAGGCGCGTTGTGATCGTAGGGGTAGGTTTCTACATCTACCTGAACGCCGAAGTGTGAAACGACACGTCCGGTTTGTTCCGGCCCCAGATTATTATCGTTTAAGGCTTGATCGACTTTTTCGTCGCGCTGCTCGGCGCGTTTGGCGCGTTCATCTTGAATTTTCTTGATTCGCCAGGCTTGCTGACGAGTGAGCTTGCGTTTAGCCATTAACCAATAATACCTTTGTAATCTTCAGGGATGCTCTGTTAGAGGGCAGGATTGCCATCTGTATATCAAAAGTCAAATGAATTTGACGCTCGTCTATCTTGATTCTAGTTGCTAGAATTGAAAAACAGATTGAATTAACAGGTAATTATGGAATGGCAGACTTAAGTAATTTGGTATGGATTGATATGGAAATGACCGGACTGAACCCGGATACGGATCAGATTCTGGAAATTGCCACCATTGTTACCGATTCTGATCTGAATGTGATTGCTGAAGGTCCGGTGATTGCCGTACATCAGCCTGATGAGGTGTTGGACGCTATGGATGATTGGTGCACCAAGACCCATGGTGAGAGCGGTTTAACAGATCGGGTAAAGCGCAGTACTATTTCTTTGGCTGAGGCCGAGCGCCAAACTCTCGAGTTTCTGGAAAAATATGTTCAGAAAGGGGAGTCGCCTTTGTGTGGCAACAGTGTTGGCCAGGACCGACGCTTTATGTATCGCTACATGCCGGAGCTAGAGTCTTTCCTGCATTATCGGATTATCGATGTCAGCACCTTGAAGGAGTTGGCTAAGCGCTGGAATCCAGACGCTTTAAATGGCTTTACGAAAGCGGGTACCCATAAAGCGTTGGACGATATTCGTGAATCCATTGCTGAGTTGGCGCATTATCGTAAAACCTTTCTTAAACTTGCCTGATTTACGATAACCGCCTTG
>JBFHTA010000014.1:0-27090 GCA_041590855.1 Pseudomonadales bacterium | reverse complement strand
AGAGCCTATTGCCATGACGCTGTTGAGGTGTTTGAGGATTGCATTCCTGACCAGTCGATTTCACGGATGCAGTTGTTCTTCCCGGACCCTTGGCACAAGAAGCGCCATCATAAGCGTCGCATTGTACAACCGGAGTTTGTGCAATTAGTACGTCAGAAGCTGGCCATTGGGGGCGTTTGGCACATGGCGACGGATTGGGAACATTATGCCGAGCAAATGCTGGAAGTGATGTCAGAAGCCCCGGGTTATAAAAATTTGTCGACTGACGGACAATATGTACCACGTCCGGAAACGCGTCCATTGACCAAGTTTGAACAGCGCGGAGAGCGTCTGGGGCATGGTGTTTGGGATTTGATGTTCGAGCGGGTTGACTGATTAATCGAGGCTTTTGCGTTTTCTGGCGTTATCCCAGAAAACGCTCCAGCAACTCGTTTAGGTAAATACGTCCTTTACGGGTGGGGCAAATCCATTGCTCGCCGTTCTTTTCTGATAAATCCAACAACCCCTCTTTCGCGGCATTTTCCAGTTGCTGACGCAGATCTTCAAAAGGCAGCCCTGTGGTGGTTTGATAAAGGGATGCTCCAAAGCCTTGAGTCAGCCTCAGGGTGTTCATCAGAAACTCCAAGGGCATGTCTGCCGTTTCAATGGGCTCTACCGCAGCGGTGGTAGACAGTCGATTGGTGTCGAGATAGTGATTGGGTTGACGGACTTTGCGATAGCGAAACACCTGGCCGTCCGGCTGGGTGATCTTTCCGTGTGCTCCGGCACCAATAGCCAGGTAATCACCAAACTGCCAATAGTTCAAATTGTGGCGACTCTGCCGATCTTCCTTGGCATAGGCTGAGACTTCGTATTGGCGGAAACCTGCAGCTTCAATTCGTGCCTGACCTGCTTCTATGATGTCACAAAGCGTATCTTCTTCGGGTAGGGCCGGTGGCCGACTATAGAATTCCGTGTTGGGTTCAATGGTCAGTTGATACCAGGACAAATGACTGGGCCCGAGACCGATGGCTGTGTCCAGATCGAACAGCGCATCCTCTATCGATTGATCGGGTAAGCCATGCATCAAGTCAATGTTAAAGTTATCAAAACCTGCCGTACTTAACGCGCCAATAGCTGCTCGGGCGTTGTCTGAAGAGTGAATCCGCCCCAGCCGGGTTAGCTTGTCGTCCTGAAAACTTTGTACACCAACGGATAAACGGTTGATGCCTGCGGCCCGGTATTCCTTAAAGCGTGCCGCTTCAACAGCGCCCGGGTTGGCTTCCATGGTGATTTCGATCTGGCTCGACAGATGATGTTTCTTGGCTATACCTTCCAACAGGCGATGATAAAAGTCGCTTGATAGCAAGCTGGGTGTTCCGCCGCCAATAAAGATGCTTTGAATAGGGCGATCATATGCCCAGGCCTGGTCTCTGGAGATGTCCTGCAGCAGTTGCTTCAGATAATCCTCCTCCGGTAGCGTCTGTGCATCCAGCTGATGTGAATTGAAATCACAATAAGGACATTTTCTGACGCACCAAGGCGTATGTATGTATAGGCTTAAAGGAGGAAGAGGTGCAGTCATAGGCAATAATGGTAAGGCACTTTGGGTATCGCGTGTGAATCGCCCGGCGAACATCTGTCATTAAGATTTAGCGCTGTTTGCCGATACAGTTAGTGGACGTGTATCCCGGTTTGAGCCTGGAATACCAAGCAGGTCTGCCATTCTAACAATAATTTCAGCAGTCGGATAATATTATGAATTGGTTTCGTCGCCTCAGTATTCGTTGGAAGTTACAGCTGGGCTTTTTCATTGTGACCATGTTGACCACCATATTTAACCGATGGATGGCCACCATTGAACTTAACCAGGCGATTAAAACCGCTGAGGAGTTTCTGGCGCCACAAGACCTGATTGATGCCTTGGTCGCTCAAAAAGAGAGTTACATCCTTAACTCAATTTGGGAATCGGGAATCGAGTTTGCAATTCAGTTTGCTGTGATCGGATTAGTAGCCAGTGTTTTCGTGCGACCATTAATTGAGCTAATCAAAAGTCTCAAGGCCGTTGGGAAAGGTGACCTGACGCAAACCATTGAAGCAACCTCTGAAGACGAAATCGGGGTCTTGGTAAAGCAGTTCAATCAAATGCTCATGCAATTGAATGCTGTACTGTCCAAGGTAGACTCGGGTTCTTCCTACATGAAACAGTCTGCCTACCAAATTGCTTTGGTGTCTCAGGAAATCGCGACCATCGGACGCGAAGAAAATAAAAACTTTCAAAATGTCTCGGATGTCATTGGCGATATGCATCAGATTTCCGATCAGGTGATGGCATTAGCCGTACAATCCCGTGAAACGTCGATGAGTGCCCGGGATTCTGCTATCGCAGGTATGAAAGAGCTCAAAGCCAATATCGAGGATTTGTCGCAAGTCAGTGATCAAATATCCGATGCCACTGCGAAAGTGGAAGAGCTCAATCAGTCTGCGGATAAGATATCTCATATTGTCGGTGCTATACGGGACATTGCTGAACAAACCAATTTGCTGGCCCTGAATGCGGCCATTGAAGCGGCGCGGGCCGGTGAGCAAGGGCGTGGCTTTGCGGTAGTAGCGGACGAAGTACGGGCCTTGGCTGAAAAGACCACCACCTCTTCTGGCGAGATTAACGGCATTATTGAGCATTTCTCGGAACAAGTGGGGGATGTCACCAAAATCATGTTGAAGGTGGTGAAACGGGTCAAGAAAAACAGCGAACAGTCGGAGTCAATGGTTGATAAGGTGTCTCACATGGAGGTGGGGGCGGTAACTTCGGCGGAGAATGCGAACACCATCGAACAGAGCTGCAGCCGTCAGTTAAGTACCTTCAGTGAATTAGGGGTGGCAATGGAGCGCTTGTTGCACGGTTTGGAGCAGAACAATACCAAGGTGGCTAATACCGCCAATATCAGTGAATCCCTATATCGTTTAACTAATGATATGTCTTCCATGTTGGAGGGGTTCCGGTTCTCTCATTATTCAGAAGGGGCTAAAGCCAAAGCGCATGATGACCGAAGAGATTACCCGCGAGCCAGCAGTAACCTGTTAGTACAGGTCAAGCAAGGGAAAGACTGGGTGGATGGTTATTGTATGGACGTCAGTGTATCCGGAATGCGTATTTCTTTTCCGATCATGTTGGAAAAAGGTCAGTCGGTGACGCTTCAGCTACGAATGCCATCTAATGACCTTGCTGATTATGAAAATAAAGAGCCGGTGACGCTCAACGCGACCGTCATTCGTGTGGTTAAAGACAAGGAAGAGCGCTACATCCACGGGTTGCACTTTGATGAGCTGGACAAGTATCAACAAACGCAGCTGGGGCGTTGTGTTGAGTTCTTTGAGCGCGGCTAGCCGTTCGCGCTTGTTCGTTTGCCGTTCGTGCTTGTTAAGAGCCTCCTCCTATGAGAAGGCGCTGAACTTGATTTTGAACTCCGCCAGCGCTTTGGCTCTGTGACTGTAGGTGTTCTTTTGCTCCGGGGTTAATTGAGCCGAACTGGTCTGCGTTTCGGGCGCCCAAAACAGAGGATCGTAGCCAAACCCGTTGTTGCCTAGCGGCTTTTGAAGAATGTCTCCGTGCCATACGCCATCACAAATGATCGGGGTTGGATCTTCCGGATGACGGAAAAACGCAAGCACGCAGTGAAAATGCGCTGATCGCTGTTCCGGGTGAGCGGTCATTGCCTCTAACAGTTTTCGGTTATTGTCTTCGTCGGTGGCGTTCTCGCCTGCGTAACGAGCTGAATAAACGCCGGGAGCGCCTCCCAGAGCGTCCACAGACAGCCCGGAGTCGTCAGCAAGGGCAGGCAAGCCGGTTTGCTGAGAGACGTAACGTGCTTTCAATATGGCGTTTTCCACAAAGGTGGTGCCGGTTTCTTCCGGTGATGCTATGTTGAATTCGCTCATCGGGCGAATGTCCACATCGAGATCCGCCAGGATTCGACTCAGTTCTTTGATTTTTCCTGCGTTGTTACTTGCCAATACAATGCGTTGCGTCATGTCTTGTCCTGTTGATCCCGGCGTGAACTCACTCGTGCTTGCTATAAAAAACCGTACTTATTCCGGATAAACCGCTTGCCTGAAGGTCATGGCGAAGGCTGGCTGATTCGGATCAGGCTGAATGTCGAGGTTAAAGGTTAGGGTGTCTTCGGATGAAATTTTGAATTCCGCAATGTGGTAAATCGCATTGCTTTCAATGACCGGACGGAACACCAGGTTATTAACCTGTTCGATCAGGTTTTTGGTTTTACCTGTAATCACGGCTTTGACAGGAACCTTGTTTCCGGCTGCATCCTTTTTGAGTACCGTGATGTTAACCACGCCACGATACTTGGAGCGTTGGATGTTGTAGCTCTGTGCAACTTTAGGCTGCAAAAATGAGCTGTTGAACGCGCTGTAGTGGACTTCATAGTCCCCAAACGTTTGTTGCTGTTCTGCCCAGCTGACAGTGGAGAACAACAAGGCCAATGCGGCAGTAAGATAACCGATGATCTGACGACGAAGATTGGGTGTGTGGGTTGTTGATTGTGGGTGCACGTTCATGGCGACAGACTCCTAGCGCTTGGTAATGTGGTAGATCGCAACCTGACCCAACATGTTAGGCCAAAGCCGAACGGCCCAGCTGTCTTTCAAATCGTCATCCACCACTGTGCGATTAACAACTTTGATCCCTTTATCATAGCAGAGAGCTTCGAAGTCTTTGAACGTACATAGGTGAATATTTGGGGTGTCGTACCAGCTGTATGGCAGCGCTTCGGACATTGGCATTCTGCCTTTGAACATCAGGTAGAAACGACAGCTCCAATGGCCGAAATTCGGGAAGGTGATGATGGCTTCGTCGGCTACCCGCAGCATTTCGTCCAACAGTAAATCGGGACGTTTTACCGCCTGCAATGCCTGTGTCATTACAATGGTATCGACGCTGTGGTCTTCGAAATTATCCAGGCCCTTGTCCAGGTCTTGCTGGATAACGTTAATGCCCTTGCGGATACATTCGGTGATGGCGTCTTCTTCAATCTCAAGGCCATATCCGGTGATCTGCTTGGTTTGGATAAGGTGGTGTAATAGCGTACCTGCGCCACACCCCAAGTCCAGCACTTGCTGCTTGGGCTTAATCCAATTCGCGATGATGTCCAGGTCCGGTCTCAGCTGAGTGTCTGTCATAAATGTCTCGGTCGATTCAAACGCATGTGTTGGTGATTCTGGGTGAGGACCCAGTAAACTCGGATGTTGCTTTCTTGTGATCAGGCATTTTTTGATCCGGTCACTGGTTGATCAGCTAACTTGTAGAGCAAAAATACATGATCAGTATACGCCCGATTAGCTTAATCCCTGGTTATTCGCGACGCGTTGCATGAAGGCGTCGAATACCTGCATGTATCTTGGGATCGGCAATAAAAAGGCATCGTGGCCTTTGTCGGATTCCACTTCCACGTAGCTGACGTCTTTATCGGCTTCCATCAGGGCGTTGACGATTTCTTCTGAACGCTTGGGAGAAAAACGCCAGTCGGTACTGAAAGACACCACCAGGTACTTACATTGTGCCTGTTTCAAGCACTCAGCAAGGTTATCGTCATAAGCTGCCGCCGGATCGAAATAGTCCAGCGCCTTGGTCATTAACAGATAGGTGTTGGCATCAAACTGGCTGGAGAAACGCTCACCTTGATAGCGCAGGTAGCTTTCAATCTCGAATTCCGAATCGTAATTGAAATTCAGTTTTCCGGCTTTTAAGTCGCGACCAAATTTGAGAGCCATGCCGTCGTCCGACAGATAGGTGATGTGGCCCAGCATGCGAGCCTGCATCAAACCACCCTTAGGTAGAGTGTCTTTTTCCAGATAATAGCCGTCGTGAAATTCCGGATCTTTAATGATGGCTTGGCGTGCGACTTCATTAAACGCGATGTTCTGCGTGGTCAGTTTTGGTGCCGATGCAATCACCACACAGTGCGCTACACGCTCTGGGTATTGAATGGACCAGCGTAACGCCTGCATACCGCCCAAGCTGCCGCCGACAACCGCAGCCCACTTTTGAATGCCCAGGCGATCGGCTAATCTGGCCTGACTGTTTACCCAGTCCCGTACACACACAATCGGGAAATCTGAACCATAGACCTTGCCTGTGACAGGATTGATCGAGGTTGGGCCGGTGCTGCCGGAACAGCCGCCCAGGTTGTTCAGTGCAACCACAAAGAATTTATTGGTGTCTATGGGTTTGCCTGGGCCGATGGCGCTGTCCCACCAACCCGGTTTTTTATCATCCGGGGAGTGATAGCCCGCAGCGTGATGATCGCCACTCAGCGCATGGCAGATCAGGATTGCGTTTGACGCATCCTGATTCAAGGTACCATAGGTTTCCACCATTAATTCGTACGCAGGTAACTCTTGCCCTGAACGCAGCTTTAACGGTTCATCGAAGGCGAACACCTGTGGGGTGACGATTCCTACTGAATTCTCTGGGATCTCGGTTGGCATAAGACTTTGTTTTAACGAATAAAGACAGAACGGGCAGTCTAAACGGTGAGACTGCCCTGTTCAATAGTTCTGATGGCGTTAAGTCGGATCACTTGCCTTGAGTCAGGCTGCACCGGAGGTAATTCCGGCACAGTCATACGAAACCTTGGCTAGCCTGCCTGCATTTTGCTCTTGGCCGTTTGGAGGTCAATGATCTTGCTGTTTTTATTCTGACCCGGCATTTGAATCTCTTTGCAGATGGAGTCGATCTCGCGGATGTTGTCTTCAAACTCTTTCAGCATCTTGGTGGTCATGGCCTTTTGCTGTTGGCGGGTTTTGCCGGTCTGAATCAACTCTTTAAAGCGCATCATTTGTTGCTCAAGAATGCGCTTATGTTCGTGCGTATTTTGAACCAGCGGTCGAATGGCTTCATTCGGCCAATGATTGATTTCATCCCGCAGTTCGCTGTGCAAGTCTTTCACCTGATTAACCAAGGTGCCAATGAAACGTTTCACTACAATGTGCTGTTCCGTCAGAATGGTTTTCAGGTGCGTTCGGAATTTGTCCGCCTGCAAATGTAGCTTATCGAGTTCCTTGAGATAGTGTTGGGAATCAATCTCAGGGGATTCAATCGGATCGCCGGACTGCTCAAAACGACCGTATATGCCGTGCAGCATACGGTTGGCCAGTTCTGCTTCTTTATGGAAGTGTTGCAGTTCGTTGGAAATGTGCAGGAAGAAACGCTCTATGGCGCGCCCCATACCCATGGTGCTCCAACTACCTAATAACTTGTGGTGGGCTTCCAGAATGGCGGTATTCAGCGCCTTGGTGGAGGCTTTCTCGTTCAGCATTTTCCATTGTTGCTTGACCAGTGTTTTACTGGATTTGATGGTTAGCAATTTTTTCTGGTAGATACCATATTCGCGCTTGAGGTTGTCGTTCAAACGATGAATTTCTTTGGTTTGGTCTGGCGCTTTTTCCAGCTTTTCCAGTTGCTCGTGAAGCATTTGATAGTGGCCGGATACCGTTGCACGGCTGGCCAGGGCCATGGCTGTTATGTCTTTTAATAACTGGTTGCGAATGATGTGTTCACGTGTCGCAATCAGACGTTGGGCCAAGGCTTGCTCCAACTGCTGGATACCACTTTTCTTAAGCAGTTCATGGTTGCCTTTGATTTTACCGATCAGGCCCTGTTTGGCGGAGAGCGGCATAATGTCTTCGGCATTCAATTCCAGAATGCGCGCAGTATTCTGGTGTACCTGATTGATGGCGTTGGTGATCATTTCCGGGCCATCCAGATCGTCCCAAAGGGCATCGATCTTGTTCATTACCGCATATTTCACCATGTAGCGGGATTGAGGTAGTGAACCAATGTGTGATTCCCATACTTCCATATCACTGGCGGTTACACCTGTGTCGGCGGCCAATACAAACACCAATGCTTGCGCTTTAGGCAACATTTTCAGAGTTAATTCTGGCTCAGAACCCAGAGCATTTAACCCCGGTGTATCCAATACACGCAGGCCTTTTTGAAGTAGCGGGTGTTCAATGCTGATGATGGCGTGACGCCAGCAAGGTACGATCACCATGCCTGGGGTTTCCGGGCATTTTTCCAGGTGTGTCGGATCAAACCCCAGGTCGCGTGCCTGCTTAGGGGGGACTGATTTGACTTTGGATACTTGCTTCAGGGCATCGGCCATGGTTTCCGGATCGGAAGGGTCGATGGCTATTTCATGCCACCAGTCACCCAATTCGGAAAGCTCACTCATGCTACTGCTGGCCTGACGGGTTTCAATGGGCAGTAACTTGATGTAGCAGCGGTTTTCTTCGCGATCGTAAAAAATTTCGGTAGGACACATGGTGGTCCGGCCGGCTTTAGAGGGGAGGATGCGCTGGTCGTAATCGGCAAAGAACAAGGCGTTGATTAACTCGGTTTTACCTCGGGAAAACTCACCAACAAAGGCGATCAGGATATCTTCCTGACCCAGTGTATGGATGGTTTCCTTTAGACGTGCGTTGGCTTCTTCGGTTAATAGTTGATTGCTCTTTAGCCAGTCTTCATATCGGCAAATGCTGTCGATTAGCGACTGTTTCCAAGCCCAATGTGTCCCTACCCGGGTGGAGAATTCGCTATGCGCCATGAACTCAATCCTCGTTAGTGCTACAGCTAATTATAATAGTTGGTTATTTTTTGTTCATTGCTATCCGGCAATAAACAACGCAGTATGGGCCGATGAACGGTAGATCGCAAGGGCTCAGATTTGAATCTGTCGCGAATTAAGACCGTTTGTCGGATTGCTGCTGGTTTTTGAAAAGGCTCTGCCAGAGGCCTTGGTACGTCTGGCGGAGCGCTAAAACAGGGTGATGGTATTTGGAGTGGTCGGAGAGACTAAAGTCCGAGTACCAACTGGCTGGGTAGCTGAACTGCTGAGGCCATGTGGCGGACAAATATCTCGATGACCTGAATCAGTAAGAAAGCCACAATTGGTGATAAATCCAGCATGCCCAAGTCAGGCATGACTTTACGGATGCGACTTAGTACCGGGCCTGTCAGTTGATGAAGTAGCAGTACTGCCGGGTTATAGCTCTGAGGCGCAATCCAGCTCAGGATGACAATAATCAAAATAGAGAACATGTAAATGTTCAGTACGGTTTGAAAAATTGCTAATGCTGCCCAGGCGCAAAGGTAAAGAATCGGAGGAACCTGGCCGCCCGTTAACAGGGTAAAGACAACCCCCATGCCCACTAATTGAACTGCCCAAGCCAGCAGTATCGAAGAAACATCAATTCCACCTACACCAGGGATGAGTCGGCGAAGAGGCACCAACAGTGGATTGGTGGCTTTAACAATGAATTGGGATACCGGGTTATAAAAATCCGCTTTTACCAGTTGCAGCAAGAATCTCAATAAAATAACCAAGACGTATATATTTACGAAGGTGTTAATAAGCAATAAAGCGACTTCAGTTAATGGGCCGATCACGAGATGTCCTCTCTTACGTTGCTATCCATTCAGGGTGTTTGGAATCATATGGGAAGCGACTGACAAGGGCAATGACCTACCGGGGCAGATCATTGCTGATGTCGGATGGTTACTTTGCCAGGATTTCAGATAATTCCTGAGAGCGATCAGCGGCTGCCTGCATGGCTTCTTTAACGATGGCTTCAAGATTGTTTTGCTGGAAGGTGTTAATCGCTTGTTCTGTTGTGCCGCCCGGAGACGTCACTTTGCGTCTTAATTCCGCTGGGGAATCCGTACTTTCCAGAGCCATACGTGCGGCTCCTAAGGCGGTTTGCAGAGTCAGTTGTTTGGCTGTATCGCTGTCCAGACCAAGTGCTTCACCTGCTTGTTGCATGGCTTCCATAAACAGGAAGTAGTAGGCAGGGCCACTGCCTGAAACTGCCGTGACCGCATCAATACCGGCTTCGTCGTTCACCCAAAGGGTCAGGCCGACGGCCTTCATTAATTGTTCAGCGGTTTGGGCCTGGGCGTCAGTTACTTCCTGGGTTTTGTATAAACCGGATGCACCGCATTGTAATAGTGCCGGGGTATTTGGCATGCAGCGGACAATGGCCTGGGGTTGGCCGATCCACGATTGCAAGGTCTCTGCCTTGATGCCCGCAGCGATGGAAATGATCAGCGGGTTGTTGGCAATCAGTGTTTCTTTTAAATCTTCCACCACGGTTTTCAATACCTGAGGCTTGACGGAAAGCACCACTACGTCGGCATTGGCCACAGCTTCGTTATTGTCTTGTGTGGTGTTGACGTTAAAGTCCTGCTTAAGCTGATCGAGGCTGTTTTGATCTATGTTGGTCGCCCAGATGCGGCTTGGTTCAACGCCTTGTTTGATCATGCCGCCGATGATACTAAAAGCCATGTTACCTGCGCCGATGAAGGCAATGCGTGGAGTGCTCATGGGTGATCCTTTCTGAAGTCTGGTTAGTGGATAGCGTTTTAACTTGAACTCTTGGGCTGTCTGGGGCCAAAAATTGCGGTGCCAATTCTAACGATGGTCGCCCCACACTGTATAGCGGTTTCCATGTCTCCGGACATTCCCATTGAGAGGGTATCGAATTGTGCACACGGCTGAGCGTCGCCCTCAAGTGCCTGTTGGACGTCCAAAAACAGCGTTTGCATTTGTTTAAAGCTGCGCTGTTGTTGATCTTTATCATCGCTGGCGGCAGGAATCGCCATCAAACCTCTCAATACAAGATTGGGCAGTTGATTGATCTCAAGTGCTGCTGCGAGTACCTGGTCAGCCAGAAAGCCGGATTTGGTTTCTTCCTGATCAATATTGACCTGAAGGCATACGTTGAGCGGTGGTAAACCAGCTGGGCGCTGATCGCTCAATCGCTTGGCAATTTTAACCCGGTCGATGGTGTGAACCCAGGCAAAGTGCTCTGCCGCTAAACGGGATTTATTGGATTGCAACGGACCGATGAAATGCCATTCGATGGCATGGTCGGCTAATTGCTGAATCTTATCGACTGCTTCCTGAATGTAGTTCTCGCCAAAGGCACGTTGCCCGAGTTTGTGAACTTCCAGAATTTCGTCGCAGCTGCGTGTTTTACTGACAGCCAGTAAGTGAACTTCCTGGCCGAGAGGGCGTGCAATCTCTGCTAGTCGGGTTTGAACCTGGTTAAAGCGGTCGGAGAGTATCGTCATGATCTTGGGGTGCTGCTCGGGTGTTGTTAGGTGATTCGAAAAATGGCTAAGACAAACCTCAAAGTAACGCCTAATATTAATGACGGTATCAAAAAACTCTAGTGATTTAGGCAAAATCTTCCAAATTGTACCGTGTGATTTAATGTGTTAGCTAAATTTTGTGGTTTAAGTAATTGATTCAATTTCGAAAAGTTCGACTGTTTTTTTGAAATGGGTCGTTAATTTTGTGGTTTTTTTTGATATTGTCCTAACCAAATGTAGTAATAAAGTTTCAAATAGCGGGTCTTAAAAATATAGTCTGGAGAAAGATGCATGGATATTACGGAACTGTTGGCGTTCAGTGCGAAACAAGGGGCTTCGGATTTACACTTATCGGCTGGGTTGCCTCCTATGATTCGTGTGGACGGGGATATGCGAAGAATCAATGTCCCGCCAATGGATCACAAACAAGTGCATTCGCTGATTTACGACATCATGAACGATAAACAGCGTAAGGATTATGAAGAATTTCTGGAAACCGATTTCTCGTTCGAAGTGCCGGGGGTTGCCCGTTTCCGTGTTAACGCCTTTAACCAGAACCGGGGGGCTGGCGCTGTATTCCGTACCATTCCTTCAAAAGTGTTAACAATGGAAGATCTTGGGATGGGAGAAGTGTTCCGGAAAGTGGCGGATCAGCCACGTGGTTTGTGTTTGGTGACCGGGCCGACCGGTTCCGGTAAATCAACTACTTTGGCAGCTATGCTGAATTACCTGAATGAAACCAAGTACAAGCACATTCTTACCATTGAAGACCCGATCGAATTCGTGCACGAAAGTAAGCGTTGCCTGGTGAACCAACGTGAGGTTCACCGGGACACCCTGGGTTTTAATGAGTCGCTGCGATCGGCACTGCGTGAAGACCCGGATATTATTCTGGTGGGTGAGATGCGTGACCTGGAAACCATTCGTTTGGCGTTGACGGCCGCTGAAACCGGTCACATGGTCTTCGGAACCCTGCACACCACCTCAGCAGCAAAAACCATTGACCGTATTGTCGACGTGTTCCCGGCGGAAGAAAAGTCCATGGTGCGTTCAATGTTGTCGGAATCTTTGCAGGCGGTTATCTCACAAACCTTGATGAAGAAAATCAGTGGAGGCCGGATTGCGGCGCATGAGATCATGATTGGTACGCCAGCGATTCGTAACCTGATTCGTGAGGATAAGGTCGCCCAGATGTATTCGGCCATCCAAACCGGTGGCTCTTTAGGGATGCAGACGCTGGATCAATGTTTACAAGGTCTGTTGCAGAAAAATCAGATCTCGCTTGAAGCGGCCAGAGAGAAGGCCAAAATGCCGGATAATTTCTAAGACGAATGCGAGAGGTATGGCATATAGACTGTCATACCTCTTGGCGTTTGGTTTAGCGGCATGTGTATAAGTGGATTGTGTATTAGATGTGCGAAAGGAATTACGCAAAAGAACGTAATTGCACGACAGAACGAAGCAACAAAAGCAGGTAGTGCTGGTGGAAATTGAGAAACTTTTAAAATATGTGGTTGAAAACGGGGCTTCCGACTTGTTTATTTCGGCAGGCATCCCGCCGAGTGTCAAACTCAATGGTAAGTTGACGCCTCTGACCAAGAACCCGCTTTCACCGGAAGAGACGCGTCAGACGGTACTGGGTGTAATGACCGAAGCGCAACGTAAGGAATTTAAAGAGCAGCGTGAATGTAATTTTGCGATCAGTGCGCGTGGTATCGGACGTTTCCGTGTGAGTGCTTTCTATCAGCGCAACCTGGTGGGTATGGTACTTCGTCGGATTGAAACCCAGATTCCGACCATTGAAGATCTTGGGTTGCCTGAAGTACTGAAAGAGCTGTCGATGACGCGTCGAGGCTTAATCATCTTTGTGGGGGCGACCGGTACCGGTAAGTCGACTTCGTTGGCGGCTATGATTGGTCACCGCAACAAAAACAGTAAAGGCCACATTATTTCGATCGAGGACCCGATTGAATTCATTCACCAGCATCAAGGGTGCATCATCACCCAGCGGGAAGTGGGGCTGGATACCGAAAGCTTCGAGGTGGCACTGAAAAACACCCTGCGTCAGGCACCTGATGTGATTATGATTGGTGAGGTGCGAACCAAGGACACTATGAACTATGCGGTGACGTTCGCAGAAACCGGGCACCTGTGTCTGGCCACTCTGCACGCCAACAATGCAAACCAGGCGCTCGACCGCATCATTCACTTCTTCACGCCGGAGACGCACAGTCAGGTGTGGATGGATTTATCATTAAACCTGAAAGCGATTGTCGCTCAACAATTGGTGCCTACGCCGGATGGTAAGGGCCGTCGAGCGGTGGTGGAAGTGCTGTTGAACACGCCATTGGCAGCAGACCTCATCCGTAAAGGCGAGGTTCATAAACTGAAAGAGTTAATGAACCGCTCCACTGAGCAAGGGATGCAGACTTTTGACCGGGCTTTATACGATCTCTACAGCCAGGGTGAAATCACCTACGCTGATGCCTTATCGCACGCAGACTCTGCGAACGATCTTCGTTTGATGATCAAGATGGGCGCGGATGCCGATCCGGAGCAAATGATGAAAGACAATTCCGGTTTGACCCTGGATGATGAGGATTATCACCGGATTTAGTACGTTCATCCGTTCGTATATTTTTTGTGCAAAAAATTGACAGTATCGGGTTGATTCCCGATTGACTGCGTGTATAATTCGCGCCGGTTTATGCATGAAGCTATTGTGGTGATGGCTTCAATTGGGCAGGAACAGAATGTGATCATGATGATTGTGAGTCGAATTGGTAACGTTTATCCAGGTTCTCTGCCTGCTGTGGATTCCTTTTATAGCCTCTGACATTGTCAGAGGCTTTTTTTTGTCTGCCTGTTTTGTACAGGCCTGTTATGGCTTAAACGTGAAGGCTTGGTGTTGCTAACATGACGAACCCTCTTTACCAGAAAGATATTGTGTCCATTTCGGACTTATCCCGAGAAGACATTGAACTCATCATAAAAACGGCCGCTCGGTTGAAAAAGCAACCAGCCCCTGATTTGCTGAAGGGCAAGGTGATTGCGAGTTGCTTCTTTGAAGCCTCAACCCGGACCCGCTTGTCCTTTGAAACGGCGGTGTTGCGTTTAGGGGGGGCTTTGGTCGGGTTTGATGACGCAGGTAACACCTCTTTAGCAAAGAAAGGCGAAACCTTGGCGGATTCGGTTCAGGTAATTTCTTCCTACACCGATGCCTTCATTATGCGTCATCCGCAGGAAGGTGCGGCGCGTTTGGCTTCGGAGTTTTCCAGTGTGCCTGTCATTAATGGCGGTGACGGTGCTAACCAGCACCCTACACAGACTCTGCTGGATCTTTACACTATTCATGAATCCCAAGGAACCCTGGAAGGGCTGAAGGTTGCTTTGGTTGGCGATCTTAAATATGGCCGAACAGTGCATTCCCTGGCTCAGGCACTCTCTAAGTTCAATTGTGAGTTTTATTTGGTGGCGCCTACTGCGTTAGCAATGCCGGACTATATTGTGGAAGACCTTGAAGACAAAGGGGTGGTGTTGCATCAAACCGATGATCTGGAAGGTGTGATACCTGAGTGTGACATCTTGTATATGACGCGTGTTCAGAAAGAACGCTTTGATCAAACGGAATACATGCATGTTGCGTCCAAGTTTATTCTTAAGGCAAGTATGTTGTCTGCTGCCAAACCGACGATGAAGGTGCTGCATCCGTTACCGAGAGTGGATGAAATTGATGTGGATGTGGATCAAACGCCACATGCCTATTATTTTCAACAGGCGGAAAACGGGGTGTACGCGCGGGAGGCTTTATTGGCGCTTGTGCTTAACGAAGATTTAATTAATGCAGATGATGAATAGGAGTGCCTACGATGTCTGAGAAATTACAGGTTGAAGCCATTCAGCAAGGCACAGTAATCGATCATATCCCGGCGGGTCAGGGTATTCGTATTTTGAAGCGTTTGCACCTGGAATCAGCGGGTAAGCGCATTACGGTGGGCATGAATTTGCCGAGTAAAAATCATGGCCTGAAAGACATTATTAAGGTCGAAGGTCGTATGTTCACCGAAGATGAGGCCCACCAATTGGCGTTGTTTGCGCCTTCGGCCACCATTAATGTGATTGACGATTATGAAGTGGTGAATAAATTCACCATGCAGATTCCTGATACTTTGGAAGGGGTATTTAGCTGCCCGAACACCAATTGTATTTCGTTGAATGAACCGGTCAAAAGTTTCTTCTATATCTCGGTAAAACAAACCGCAGAAGTATGCGATACGCGGGTCAAAATGCGCTGCAAATATTGTGAAAAATCTTTCAATAAGGAAGTGGTGGTAGCCAGCTAAAGCTGGCTAATGGCGGTTCACGACTAGCGTCGTTCACACCAATCTTCAAACAGTAATTTGGCGACCATGCCGTCGACTGAGTGTTCGCCAAAGTCGTGTATGCCCTGATCTCTTAAATCGTATTTGATTTCTTCGCTGCTCAGCCGTTCGTCGACCATTTCAAAGGGTTTGCCAAATCGGCCATGCAATCGGTTGGCGAATTTCCGGGCGCGCTTGGACATGTCACTCTCGCTGCCATCCATATTCAGTGGCAAACCGATCAAGAGAATGTCCGGTTGCCATTCTTTAATCAGTTTTTCGATGTCTTGCCAATTGGGGATGCCGTCTTTTGCTTTGAGCGGCTGAAGCGGTGAGGCTGTGCCTGTAATGGTTTGCCCTACGGCAACGCCGATACGTTTGATGCCGTAGTCAAACGACAAAGCCTGTTTAATGTCGGACATGATTGGAGCTGTTCCTTAAATGCGATTGCGAGTGCTAATTGATCTGATGCGAGTTGTATTGATGATAATTGTTTTGATGTTAAGCGTGGCCAGCTTCGGAGCTGAGTTGATCCGGATCGATGCCCAGTGTTCTGGTAGCAGCGGTGAGTTTCTGGTCGATATCTAGGTCAAACAGAATATCAGACTGTGCGGGGCAGGTCAGCCAGACGTTGTTGGATAACTCTTCTTCAAGTTGTCCTGCATCCCATCCGGCGTAGCCGAGCGTGATCAGGTACTTACTTGGTCCTCTGTGTTCAGCTAATGAAATTAGCATTTCCCGGGAGGTGGTCAGAAAGGTGCCAGGGCCGGTACGTAACGAATTACTCAGAAAGTCGGAATCATTATGCAATATGAATCCTTGATTGGTACTGACCGGGCCGCCTGCCAGCACGGGCGTGTTTTCACTTTCCCGGCTTGGATAAACATCTAGCTCCAATAAAATTTCGCTGAGTTTGACGGGCAGTGCTTTGTTCACAATCAGCCCCAATGCGCCTTCTTCGTTGTGCTCACACAAATAGGTTAAGGAGCCAGTGAAAATGTCACCTTGAAGGTGAGGCATAGCGATCAGAAAGTGATGTCTTAAACTGTCCATACTGACTCCAAAGAGATTCTATTAATCACTATAGGTCTAATACTGGGAAAGGACATTGTTTTTTTGGAATCTCCAGGTACGAATGATTTCAAGCTCATCGGTATCTTTTGCTAACTCATCGGGGAAGGGAGCAAAGGGGGCGGCCAGGCGAACGATGCGAATAGCAGCGTCATCCAGCACTTTATGCCCTGATGATTCCAGAACCCGAATCTCTTTTAATGCGCCGTTCGGGCGGAGTGAAACCAATAAGCGTAAATCGCCGAAGATACCTTGCTGACGCGCTTTTTCCGGATAATTCAGATTTCCGACGCGTTCCACTTTATCCAGCCATGCTTTGACGTAATAGGCGTCAGCGGCTCGCTTGGTAGAGGTAGTCGTGATGGTTCGAATTCGCGGGCTGCGAGTTAGAATTTGTTGCTGATAATCCAGCTCCGCTTCCAGGCTGGCGATTTCCAGAGACCGCTGAAGTAATCGTTTGGTCGACTTGGGTTGTTCTGGCTTGGGTATCGGTTGTGCGTCAGTGTTGGTGGTGATTTGCTGTGGTGTCACTGTGGCTTCAACCGCTGTTTGTTCTTGCTGATCGACAGGCGCAGGGGTCAGTGCCTCCATGGTTGGCGACGTTTGATTTACTTTTGGTGCCTGAATTTTAGCTTGTTCAGTGGTGGTCAATTGCTGAGGTTTATCAATAGGTTGACCGCTGCCTTGTTGATCGAACTGAGCCAGAAAGTCTGCGTCTTCCGGTTCTTTATGATGCTCAAATTTAGCCAGGGTCACTTCCAGCGTGTTGGGCTTATTGCTGACTTTAAGCGTCTCAAAACCTATGCCCATAATCAGGATTAAGTGTAACGCAACGGCGACAAAGACGGTGAAGCCCAGGCGATCAGAGGACGATATTTTAGGGGTGATTTGTTGGGGTGCCTGACTGGCTTGAGGGAGGCTGTCAGGAGATAACCCATTGTTTTGTATTGAACCCGAGTTCATCGTGGTAAAACTTCGACTGCTTAACGTGTGGAGTAAAGTTAACTTGCTTGTGCGTATCGAGCAAGGAAAGATGATCGAATTGTGACATCTTTCCAGAACTTTCTAAACAGACCGTTGCACACCGCGATGTATCAAGAGGGGTATGAACAACGGTTTATTGTTTCTGCTGTAGCACTCTGCCGTGTTCAGAGGAGTGTCGGCTTTGTGAGTTACTGCAATTGCTCTTCAATTACGTCCATCAATTGGCCGGCGATATCAATGCCGGTTTCATTACTGATTTCTCGTAAACAGGTCGGGCTGGTGACGTTGATTTCTGTCAGGTAGTCCCCGATCACATCCAGACCCACGAAATACAGGTTTCGGTCTTTCAGTTGCTGAGATACTTGGTCGCATATCCAGCGGTCACGATCAGACAAAGGTTGCACTACGCCTGAGCCTCCGGCGGCCAGGTTGCCCCGGCTTTCACCAGCAGCAGGAATGCGGGCCAGGCAGTATGGGATAGGCTCGCCGTTGATCATCAGAATACGTTTGTCGCCAGCAGTGATTTCCGGCAGGTATTTCTGAGCCATGATTTGCTGCGTACCATGATTGGTCAGGGTTTCAATGATCACCGATAAATTGGTGTCTTGTGCTTTCACATGGAAGATCGAAGAGCCGCCCATGCCGTCCAACGGTTTGAAAATGGTGTCCTGATGTTTCTGATGGAAGGCCTTAAGGCGCTCCGCATCTTTGGATACCAAATGAGGTGGAGTACATTGAGGAAACGCGGTGGCATACATTTTTTCATTGCAGTCACGAAGGCTTGCAGGCTTGTTTACCACCAGAGTACCAGCTTGTTCTGCTCGCTCTAATAAATAAGTCGCGTAGATGAATTCGTTATCAAATGGCGGGTCTTTACGCATTAAAATGACGTTCAGTTCTGACAGCTCTATGTCCTTGGACTCGCCAAACTCAAACCAGCGCTCGGGTGAACGAAAAACTGTCAAAGATTTGACATTGGCACGCGCCTGACCGTCTTCAAGATAAAGGTCTTTCGGCTCCATGTAAAAGAGTTCCCATTGTCTGTCTTGTGCTGCCCATAACATGGCAAGGGACGTGTCTTTTTTGTAGTTGATGGAATTGATCGGGTCCATCACGATACCAAGTTTTATAGTCATTTCAGTGCCTTCGTGGTTGAGTGCGCGCTATTGTACTTAAATATAGTGGTGGACTCCTAGAGAGAGATAAGTAAATAGCTGAATTAATGCAAAACTTAGAGTGATCTGCCCGGAATTTTGTTCGTTTTTTGCTTTTTTAGAGATGTGTTTTTTTGTAATTCTGAGGATTAGAGCTTTAATTAATATGGATTTAAACTTTAGTTCTATGTTACAACTGACCAGTTAGTGTTTCTTGGCTCGCTTAATTAAATAGGGAGCCTTTTCGCGGCTAAAACAAGAATTATTGCGAACGGTAGAAAAGGCCGAATTATGGATGAAAACTTTGAGAGTTTGAAAGTGATGGTGATCGACGATAGTAAAACGATTCGTCGTACTGCTGAAACTCTACTAAAAAAAGTTGGATGTACTGTGGTTACAGCAACGGACGGGTTTGATGCATTGGCAAAAATTGCTGATACCCACCCTGATATCATCTTCGTTGACATCATGATGCCACGATTGGATGGATATCAGACCTGTGCGTTGATCAAAAACAACAGTGCGTTTAAATCGACCCCTGTCATTATGCTGTCGAGTAAAGATGGTCTCTTTGATAAGGCCAAGGGCCGCATTGTGGGGTCTGATGAGTATCTAACCAAGCCGTTCAGTAAAGATGAATTGCTTGGTGCGATTAAAGCACATCTCAAGAAAGACTAGTTTGAACTGAATTGTCTTTATAGAACTGGAGAAAAGAATGGCGCGCATATTGATCGTTGATGATTCGCCAACTGAAACTGCTGCTTTTAAAACTATGTTAGAAAAGCACGGTCATGAAGTATTGAATGCAGAAAACGGTGCTGATGGTGTGGCACTGGCCAGACAGGAACAACCTGAACTGGTGTTGATGGATATCGTTATGCCTGGTCTAAACGGTTTTCAGGCTACCCGCCAATTGTCAAAAGGCGGAGAAACTGCACACATCCCCGTTATTATCGTTACAACCAAAGATCAGGAAACTGATCGGGTATGGGGTAAGCGTCAAGGTGCAAAAGGTTACTTGGTAAAACCGGTACAAGAAGATTTGCTGATGACAACAGTGAACAAGGCATTGGCCGGGGAACCCCTGGACGACTAATTTCACCTCTAAGAAAAACAATAACCTGAACATACAATGAATCCATTTAAGATCTTACAGGAACTTGCTGCCAAGAGTCGTAGCCATGCAGCAGGCCTGCCTGCGCAAGAAGCGGCTGTTAAAACCTGGAGTGGTGTGGCTTTTCGGGTAGCGGGAGGACGTTTCCTTTCTCCGTTGGGCGAAGTCGTGGAGGTGCTGGATGTACCTCGCTTTACTCTGGTTCCTGGAGTGAAGCCTTGGGTTAAAGGCATTGCAAACGTTCGCGGACGTTTGCTGCCTATTATGGATTTTGCCTCGTATTTAGGCACGAGTTCTAATAAGTTGTTACGAGCAAGAAAAGTCTTGGTTGTTGACTATAAAGGAATTTTGGCCGGATTAATCGTCGATGAGGTGCTGGGGATGCAACACTTTACCTCTGACGAATTCCAAAAATCCACGGCTGAAATTATTGAAGAGGTTCGTCCTTATGTGTTGGGCGAGTTTCCAAGGGATGATCGACTGTGGACAGTGATAAGTTTATTCAAGCTGGCGCAGGATCAGGAATTTATTCAAGTGGCCGTTTAACCACTTGAATACTAACTTGTAAGAATAAGAAATGCGGCTGGGAGTCCGAAGCATGAAAGCAACAGGTGGTATTAATGCCAATAAACTGTTCGAAAATCCTTTAATGGGGGGATCGGTGGTTCTGATGATCTTGGCGGTCATCGGATTGTTTGTAACCTCTTGGATTCAGACAGTAGAAGGTGCGCGAGATAAAGAATACATCGCAAACGCAGGTGAGTTACGAGTTCTGTCTCAGGCTATTGCAAAGAACTCGACGGAAGCAGCAGGTGGTAAGGAAGAAGCCTTTACCCAGTTGCAAACCACTCGTCAGGCGTTTGAACGTCACTGGACTAACCTGTTGCAAGGGAATCCGGAGGTAGATTTACCACCTAGCCCTGACTCTGTACAAGCAGAAATGGATGCCCTGAATGCAGTTTGGGGCCGAGTTCGTGATAATGCGGACCAGATCTTGGATTCACAAGAAGTTGTGCTGACCTTGCATGAGGTAGCGGCGACTCTGAGTGAAACCATTCCTCAGCTACAAATTGAGTATGAAGAAGTCGTAGAAA
This sequence comes from Pseudomonadales bacterium, assembly GCA_041590855.1. Taxonomy (GTDB): domain Bacteria; phylum Pseudomonadota; class Gammaproteobacteria; order Pseudomonadales; family Litoribrevibacteraceae; genus Litoribrevibacter. The sequence continues at coordinate 6,163 of JBFHTA010000014.1, read as the reverse complement.
TTCTGCTGGAAGTAGAAGCGCCGGCAGAACAGGTTGTGATTGCCCAGAAGCAATCGCTTTTGGCAGAACGTATTGTCCGTAGCGTTAACAAAGTATTGGCCGGTGGTGATGACGCTGTATTGGCTGCAGATAACTTTGGTCGTGACGCCAGCTTGTTTGGTCGTGTATTGAGCGGCATGCTTGAGGGCAACGTAGCAATGAACATTTCCCAGGTGGAAGACGAAGAAGCCGTCTACAGCCTGGAAGAGATTTCTGACCTGTTTGAATTCGTAAGCGGCAGTGTTGATGAAATTCTGGATAATTCTCCTGACCTTTTCCACGTTCGTGAATCAGCAAACTCCATCTTTATTGACTCCCAGGATTTGTTGAAATCAACGTCTGAACTGGCATTGCGTTTCCAAACCTTATCTGATGACCGTCCTTTCTATAAAACCGCTATGGGCGTTTATATCTGTTTGATCCTGCTGTTCGTAGGTGGTGCAGGTTATGGTTATGTGGTCTTTAAAGAATCTGAAAAAGAGCGTCTTGAAGAAGCTGAAAGTAACGAGCAAAACCAAACCGCGATTCTTCGTCTTCTGGATGAAATTGCTGACCTGGCAGATGGTGACTTGACTACCCAGGCTACGGTAACCGAAGACTTTACCGGTGCCATTGCAGACTCCATTAACTTCGCGGTAGACCAGATGCGTGGTCTGGTATCTGCGATTAATGAAACAGCCGTACAGGTTTCCGCTGCAGCGCAAGAAACACAGGCCACAGCGATGCATTTGGCGGAAGCTTCTGAGCATCAGGCCCAAGAAATTGCCGGTGCCTCTGCTGCAATTAACGAAATGGCGGTGTCCATTGACCAGGTATCTGCGAACGCCGCCGAATCATCAGCGGTAGCGGAGCGATCGGTTGCGATCGCGAACAAAGGTGCCGAAGTGGTACAAAATACTATTAACGGTATGGATACCATCCGTGAGCAGATTCAAGAAACCTCTAAGCGTATTAAGCGTCTGGGTGAATCATCACAGGAAATTGGTGATATCGTATCCCTGATTAACGACATTGCTGACCAAACCAACATTCTGTCTCTGAATGCTGCGATTCAGGCATCGATGGCGGGTGAAGCCGGTCGAGGTTTCGCGGTGGTTGCGGACGAGGTTCAACGCCTGGCAGAACGTTCTGCGGCAGCAACCAAACAGATTGAATCTTTGGTAAAAGCGATTCAGAGCGATACTAACGAAGCTGTTATCTCAATGGAACAAACAACCTCTGAGGTTGTGACCGGTGCTCGCTTGGCACAAGATGCGGGTGTTGCACTTGAAGAGATTGAAACGGTATCGAAGAATCTGGCAGATTTGATTCAAAACATTTCTAACGCAGCTCGCCAGCAGGCCTCATCTGCCGGCCATATTTCCAATACGATGAACGTGATTCAGGAAATTACGTCACAAACGTCGTCCGGTACGACCGCGACCGCGAAGTCGATTGGTAACCTGGCTGAATTGGCGAATCACCTTCGTGAATCGGTGGCTGGCTTTAAGCTGCCTGAATCCGAGATGGTGCCTACGGTTGACGAAGAGCACGCCCAGGTGTAAACCTGGGTTTGTTTGTCTGGCAATAAGAGGATTGGCAACCGCGCATGTCTAGTAAAGACGAAGCCGGTAGAAGTAACAGGCTTCAGAATACAATGCTTGGTCAGTTTGATGACCATAGCTATGAACAATGGCGTGCGTTGATTGAGCAGAGAACGGGGTTGCAGTTAGCGGATCATCTCAGGACATACCTTCAGGGTGGCTTGAATCGTCGAATGAAATTACTCAACATTGATGATTACGAGCAATACCTGGATTATGTGACCGACGATCGGAACGGGATCAGAGAATGGTCTGAACTGGTCGATACGCTAACAGTTCAAGAAACTCAATTCTTCAGGCATCCTGATTCATACTCCTTCATTGAAACCTACCTTGAAACCTTGATCGAAAAGGATCAAAAAACAAGGACGATTGAAATGTGGAGTGTAGGCTGTTCGACAGGTGAGGAAAGCTACAGTTTGGCAATGCTGGCTGAGCAAACCTTATCAGAGGCGGAACGCGAGATCAGTTACGGTGTGATTGGTACAGACATTAGCTTGTCGGCCATCAGTAATGCCAAGCTGGGTACGTATAAAGCCAGAAAAGCCGAGTGGATTCCCGAGCGATATCATGATTGCTACCAACAGCTGGACAATACGATAAAAATTAAACAAAGCATTGCTGATAGAGTGTGCTTTGCGCGAGTTAATATTCTGGATCTTGATCGTGTTCCGATACGCGATATGGATATCATCTTCTGTCAAAACTTGTTGATATACCTAAGAAAATGGCGTCGTAAGGAAGTAGTGAACAAACTGTCCGAGCGATTAAAAGTAGGCGGCATACTGGTCTTAGGGTTAGGTGAAGTCACTGATTGGTGTCATCCAAAGTTGCGGCAGGTAGATTGCAGAAACGTATTAGCGTTTGAACGTTTTAAAGCCTGATTCCCTGTAAAGAGGGGCTGGTTCTGAAACGATAAGGCTAAAGGACATATAGGTGAGATTGGAGTCGTTATGACTGAGCACCGCGATTATGTTGCCCTAGAATGGGTAAAAGGTGAAATTGAAGAAACCCTTAAGCAGGCTGAACAGGCGCTTGAGGCTTATGTAGAAGCGCCCGAAGACGGGACCCGCATGCGTTTCTGTTTGACCTATATCCATCAGGTGCACGGCACGTTACAGATGGTTGAGTTTTACGGTGCAGCGCTTCTTGCCGAAGAAATGGAAAAGGTTGCCCAGGCCATTCTTAATAACAAGGCGCGAGAAGTCAAAGAAGCTCAGGAAGTCTTGATGCAGGCTATTCTGCAGTTGCCTGGGTATTTGGAGCACTTGCAGTCCGGCCGTGAAGATATACCTTTAACGCTGCTGCCTCTTCTGAACGACTTGAGATCCGCGTGCGGAGAGAGCCTGTTAACAGAAACTTCCCTGTTTAGCCCGAATTTATTACCTCTTCGTTCTGAAGGGGATTTTCAATTTGTCTCTGCAGGAGCCGCTGAGAAAATCCAGCGCCTGAGAGAGGCTTACAAATTGGGTCTGTTAGGGGTTATCCGAAATCAAGGGTTGGATAAGAGTTATGCCACCCTGGCCAAGGTTTGCATGCATCTGGAGCAGCTGTGTGGGGAAGCCCCGATGGCTCGTCTTTGGTGGATTGCCGGTGCTGTGGTAGAAGGCATGTCGAATGGTTCGATCGAAGACAGCCTGTCTCTGAAAGGGCTGTTGCGACAACTGGAAAAAGAAATTGCCCGGTTGATGGCCGACGGCGATGCCGCCCTGAATACGCCTGTTCCAGAAGAATTAGCGAAAAACCTGCTTTACTACATTGCAAAGTCTTCATCTGACTCACCTTCTGCCCGTAGCATTAAGCAAGTGTTTGGTTTGACAGCAGCCCTGCCTGAAAGTGAGCAAAATCAAGCCTTGCAAGGTTCTTATAAGTCTGCGATGGGGTCTGTGGTTACAGCCTTATCGGAAGAGCTGGCGAACCTGAAAGAACAATTTGATCTGTTTACTCGTGCGTCTGATTACGAATTCGATAAGTTGGCGGAATTAGGGACCAGTTTCAAACAGATTGCAGATACTCTGGCTGTTCTGGGGTTAGGGCCACAACGAAAAGCCTTATTGGACCAGATTGACCAAATCAATCATTGGATTTCAAGTCAGCAGAAACCTGAACAGTCCCAGTTGATGGCGATTGCCAGCGAACTCTTAATGGTTGAAGTGGGATTGAATAATGCCGCTGCCACTAAGAGCAGATCAGGTGCTACGTCTGATATCCCGGTAGATGCGTTAAATACGGCTCAGTCAGCGGTTGTGAAAGAGTGTCGGAACGGTTTGGAACAGGTGAAGGATGCCATTATTGGTTATATCGCTTCACAGTGGAGTCCGTCAGAAATTGAGCACGTCCCTGAATTACTGAGAAGTGTTGAAGGTGCTTTGGCGATGGTTCCGCAGCTGTCGCAAGCAGCGGTGATCTTAAATCAGACCCGAAGCATTATAGAAGAGCGTTTATTGTCTGAAACTCCCGAACAACCTACCTGGGACATGATGGACAGTTTGGCTGATGCGGTTGCAGGTGTGGATTATTATCTGGAGCGTGTGACTGAGAACAGTCAGGAAGAAGGCGGTTCTGTCCTTCAGGTGGCAGCAGAGAGCATTGAATCCATATTAGGTCGTGCCATAGATGGCATGGAGACAGATGAATCCGATGAGTTTACACCTTTGGATGCAGCGGATGATGATGCGCTGACCATCGATTTACCGGAAGATGTTGCTGAAGAGCCTGAGTTTACCGCCGGACCGAGCGCAGTTGAAGAAACAGAGGAAACGGATGCCGCGTTAGACCTTGATCTGACGTCTGACGAGGAGGCATCAACCGATTCACTGACTGCTGAAGAAACGTCTGAAGTCGACCTGGAAGAGCAGCAGGTTGAATTTGAGTTGCCGGAAGAGACTCCGGATACTATGGATCTGAGTCTCGAATCCGAGGCAACTGACACACCAAACGATGATTTTACGCTTGATAGTATTGATCTGGACGTGAATGACCCTCTTGTTTCTGATTCGTCAGTCGAGGAGTCATCGGTTACAGATGAAACAACCGAAGCGAATAATGCTGACCTTCCTGTACTGGAAGAAAGCGCAGAACAAGATTTCTCTGAACTTCCGGAAGACGTAGCCGCTTCTTTGACGGTTGAGGAAGAAATTGCCTTGGAATCCGATGCGGTATTGGCTGAGCTGGATTCCATTGATGATGGTCTTGAGATGGATCTTGGTCTGGCGTCGGATGATGACTTGGCATCGATTCTGGGTGAAGGCGATTTGGACGTCGAAGCTCAGGTAGAGCCTGTTCAGTCTGGATCTACACCGATCGAATCGTCGGAAACAGAAGCCTCTTCCGCAGGTGGTTCTGATGACATGATCGATGATGAAATTATTGAAATCTTCATCGAAGAAGCGGAAGAAGTCCAAGAAACCATTGCTGAATTCTTACCGGCCTACAAAGCCAATTACGAAGACAAAGATGCCCAAACTGAAGTGCGCCGCGCATTCCACACCTTAAAAGGCAGTGGCCGTTTGGTTGGCGCCGAGCAAGTGGGTGAGTTGGCCTGGAAAGTCGAAAACATGCTGAATCGTGTGATTGATCAGACGATTCAGGCATCTCCGGATATGTTTGCGTTAATTGATGATGTCTGCGCAGTGTTACCTACACTGGTGGCTTCCTTTGCTAAAGGGCAAACAGCAGATGTAGATACCCAACGATTAATGGATGCGGCAGATGCGATTGTCGATGGTAAAGCATATCAAGGCTCGGATGCTTCAGCAGTTGACATTCCAACAGTGGAAGAGACGCCTGCAGTTGAAACAGAAGCCGAAGAACAGGTTGTTGCTGCAGAATCGGAAGCGATAGATGACTTTGATCAGTTCGCCCAGCTTGAACAGGAATCCGAAGCATCTGCCGATGAGTTTGATTTGGCGCCGGGAGATATTCAGGCCCAGTTGGCTGAGTCGCTCTCATTAACCGATACAGAAGTAACAGATTCAAGCAACGCTGCCCCGGATTCCGAGGACGAGGCTTTTGCTTCAGAGCTTGCCGAATTGGATGACTTGACTCTGGGTACGGATGATCTGGCTGACGTAGCTGGATATGAGGAAATTCAGTTAGACGGAGAAGAAAGCTCTGACCTGCTGGAAATCTTCAAGGGTGAAGCGCTTACTCACCTGGATGTGTTGGATCAATACATACAGGAACACTTGTACCAGGACTCTGCGCAGTTAACGGATGATGTACAACGTGCGATGCATACCCTGAAGGGCAGTGCTCACATGGCGTCCGTAACAGCGATTGCGGATTTTTCAGGCATCGGTGAGCGTGTTGTCAAAGAGGTTCGCGCAGCTCATTTGTTGGCGGACCAGTTACTACTTTCTCAATTGAACGATGCCGCAAGCTGGATACGTGAGGCTGTTGCCAATATTGATGAGAATGGGCAAGTTGAGCTGACGGTAGATCCAGAGTGGATGGAGTCGTTCACCAACGCCATTAATCGTTTACCACGTGAAACGAATCAGCCAGTGGATGATCTTGGCGTGGTGGATGGTGACACGTCT
>JBFHTA010000013.1:0-27411 GCA_041590855.1 Pseudomonadales bacterium | reverse complement strand
TGGATATTCCAGAAACCCCAAGCGGGTGTACAGTATTCCGGTCGTCTATTCCACTGAGCAGTTAGTTTATCCCCAGCCGGACGGCTCGGTTTGCCAACAAAAGGCCTTATCGGATGGATCAACCAAACTGGATTGCAACAGCGGTTTTGGTGCGGTGACAATGGTCACGGCTTCATTCGGATTTGTCGCGGCTACCAAGGCACTTGAGCTGATGAGTAAACATATTCATAAAAAACAAAAGAAGAACGCAGAAATCTCACAAGATTAATTGCACTATCTATTGGAAAACGACTTAAGGAAAAGAACATGCTGATCGATATGAGCGAACTGGAAGGTACTCAGGCCTATCATTTGATGACTCAAACCATCATTCCGCGCCCGGTGGCTTGGGTGCTGACTGAAAATGAGGGTGGGAGCATGAATCTGGCTCCGTTTTCCTTCTTCACAGCGATTGGCAGTAACCCTCCGATCATTATGTTTTCCGTGGGGAAGAAGCCCTCCGGTGAAGTGAAAGATACCCGACGCAATATCGAACGCACTGGCAATTTTGTATTGCATATTGCCGGAACCGATTTGGCCGGGCCAATGACAGAAACCTCGCGTACGCTGGATTATGGTGAGTCTGAGATGGATCGCGTGAATTTGACGCTTGAGCAAGATTGGGGACAGCCCCTGCCAAGAGTCGCGCAGTGTGATGTTGCCATGTTCTGTACTCTGTATCAGATGCAAGAGATAGGCAACAATGCTCAAGGTTTGGTGTTTGGCGAGATTAAATCTGTGTATCTATCTGATCGAATTGCCGAACAAACCACTCGTCTGCACGTCGATGCCAAAGCTCTGAACCCAATTGCCCGTCTTGGAGCGAGTGAATACGCTTCCTTGGGCGAGGTGATCTCCATCCCCAGACCGGAATAGCACGTTTCGAAGCACTAATCAGTAAAGCCGGTCTGAGACCGGCTTATGTACATCCGGCTTTGTATATCTGGATTTGTACATCTGGATTTGTACATCTGGATTTTTAGTTAAGCTGGGTCAGCCAGGATGGGCTTTTTGAAAAAATAATGTCCATCTCTGGTTGGGTGAAGTCTTCCAACTGTTCAGCTAACAGCTTGAGATGATCCGGCGCTAAGTGCTCGAATAGTTCCGCTAGCATTCCTTGTTCTTCTCGTTGTTCGTGATGTTCTAACACGTTCTTGAGTGATTTCTGTTGTTCAAACAACTCGATGATCCAACGTCGATATTGTTGTTCTGTAGTGTCGGGATTTTCCAGCAATGCAAGGGTTTGATTTAAACAATGTTCATTCTTGTCCAATAAATCCCGGACCTTGTTGTGTTCATGCAAATACAGGGTATGTGGCCAACGCAACTCCGGCAGTTTTGCCAATTCAGGTAACAGGCAGTCGTTTTCGTAGGTAAGGTGAGCGACCTGCAGGGATTTATAACTGTAAAAAATCTCGAGTGATAAGTGAACGTCCTTCAAGAGCAAGGCTTCCTGATGCATGAGGAAGAGTTCGCCTAACTGTTGATGTTGTTTGTCGATGGCGAGGTAGAGAAGGTTCGAATTCAGCATAGGTATCACTCAAGATATTAATTCATCAAACGGGTGTCAGATTATAACCGTTTTGCCTGAATCAGAAGATTGCGTGGCGTCAATGATCGCTCACAAAATGTGCCAAGCCGTACCTGATAGCCGGATTGAGCCAAAAACAGGGCTCTGTCGTGCACAAGCCAGAGCTCCAAGGCGCGTCGGAACGCATGTCGGGCCAGCTCTAAGCGCTCCACAGCTGCCAGACGGCGTTCTGCGTTTAGAAGATATTGGGGAAGGTCCAACGAGTCGGGAAGCGAGATTTCCAAATGCTCTGCGAAACGGGCAACCAATGACTCAAAGCCCTCATTTATCACCGATTGAGGTGTGGATGGGCAAGGCGCATATTGATTATTACCGGTTAATTCGCGTTGTATCAGATCAAAAGCCAAGCGCCACAATTTTAGGGTATTACGATGCGTACGATCACGTGACGGCGCGGTAACCGTTTCCTGTACGGCCAGTTTCAGATCGGCCTGAGCCAGGGTGAGTACGGTGTCGGCTTGCGACATACGTTGATACACAGAGTCGGAGGTCAGATGATAGCAGCAGGGTGATATACTTAACCCTTCGGCTTGGTTAGCCGCCGACTGAAATAGCACCTGCTTGTGTAGGTCACCACAGGCATGGAGTGCTGTTTGATGCCCCTGAAAAACCGTTGGGTTTTCTACGGGCTGAAGTACATCTTGTTTATGGATGTCCACATTGCAGCCAAGTTTATCGGAAAGTTGGTTGCCCTTATCACATAATGCAGGGTTATATTCGAGCCCAATCACAGGCGCTTGGTGTGTAAAGTGAATCAAGCGCGCCAGATGACCTTTACCGCAACACCAATCAGTAAAGTGGTTAGCGTTGGGAAGATGCGATGTAAAGGCCTGTATTTGCAGCCATTTCCTGCCGGGAATACCGGCAGTCATGCGATCCGGAATGGTGTCTACATTGTTATCCGTGCGCACTTCTCCGCCATAAGCCGTCTTTAAAGATGGGGTTTGACTCAGTGAGATCAGGTGACCATTAAGAGCTAACGCTTCATCCACCAGTTGGATGGTTTGCTCCGGATCGGCTTGCAGTGCTGCCAGTTGTTGATCGGTTAAGTTTAAAAGCCGGTCGGATAGAGCAGGATGACGGGCTTGCCATTCCAAAGAAAGATGCTGAAAGGGTTCCGGTTGCCAAAGATATTTGTGGGCGTGGAGCAGGTTATCGAGCTGCTCAAAGTTTGAGGCGAGTTCTTTCGAAGAGGAGTAGCTAGGGGAAGATAAGTTGTTCATGTTGAAATGATGTATCACCGAATCGAAGCAGCCGAGAGGCTGCTCCGATCAACGAATCAATGCCTGGATGTTACGCCAGTTTTAGCATGACTTGTTTGCGATCCCAGTTCACGTCTTTAATGATTACCTTCACTGGCATTTGCAACTGATAACGTACATTTTCTGCGGTGTGTTCCATCAGCTCTTGATTGAAAGACGTGCCAAGTTCCTTACCGTTCACAAAGCCTTCAATGCCGTTTTCTTCAATGCGGCAGTGGAAACCGCCACCATTCATACCACAGATGTGGGCATCAAAGGTTTGGCCTTTCAATGTTTCAGCAAACTGATTCTTCATCCACTGTTCCAGATCGGAAGAGGCAGAGCGTGAAATCAATTGCTGTTCTTGGATGGCCTGTGCTAACTCCAGAGAAACCGAGGGCGCTGGCGTTTGCTGGAGGTGCGCAGACAGAACACGGTGAATGACCAAGTCATTGTATTTACGAATCGGTGAGGTGCCTGTGGTGTAGCAATCCAAAGCCATGCCAACGTGAGGCTTGGCTTCTAATGTCATTTCACTGCGTTCCATATTGCGGTTGATCAACAATGGCAATGGAATGTCGATTTCCAACGCATCGGCTTGCTGAAGAACCTGCTGATACACTTTAGGGGTTCTCAGTTGTTCGGAAGTAACCTCCAGGCCGTGATCTTTAGCGACTTTTTGGATCAGCTCGATACGATCTTCCCGAATACCTGCATGGTTGATGTATACCGCAGTAAGAGCCTGGTCGTTTAAGAATTTGGCAATTTGATGGTTGGTTGCCACCATGCATTCTTCAACCAGTTTATGAGCGCTGTTTTTGTTAATGCGCTCGATGTGACTGACACGCTTTTCTTCGTTCAGATGAATTCGGTAGTCCGGACGATCCGGTAGAATTTGCTCCGGGCGCTGTTTCTTTAAACACTCAGTTACTTGTTGCAGTGTTTTGAGGGCATGACCAATGGAGGAATCCAACCCGTCGATGGTGGTATTTGCATTGGTGTCCAGGTATTCAGCAACGTCTGTATAGCTTAACTTGGCGTGTGACTGAACGGCTCCTTTCTCAAAATAGCTGTCGGTAATTTCACCTTCCGAATTGACGGTGAAACTGGCAATTAACGCTAGACGAGGTGCGTTAGGCACTAAAGAGCAAAGGTCAGTCGACAGCTCTTTCGGCATCATAGGAATGGACTGATCTACCAGGTAGGTGGAAGTGGCACGACGTTTGGCTTCCAAATCAATAGCAGAGCCTTCTTCTACCAGAGAGGCAGGGTCGGCAATGGCTACTTTTAATTGGTAGCTACCATCTTCCAGGCTTTCTGCGAAGAGAGCGTCATCCATATCCTGGGTGCTGGCAGAATCAATGGTGACAAACGGAATGTCGGTGAAATCTGTCGCTGCTTGTAGATGAGATTCCAGGCCTTGTTGCTGAATAGCAGTGATTTGTTCTAGCACATCTGTCGGCCATTCATTGGCCAGTTGATAGCGACGAATTGTCAGTGCTTCTTCAATACCTGGTGTTTGATCATTACCTAATACCGCAATCACTTCGGCTTGAGCTTTGCCATCGTTTTTGAATGGGTGTCGCAGTAATTTACACTCAAGATAATCGCCTTCTTTCGCTTTATTGCGTTTATTGGGCGGAATAAAAATCCAGCGATTGGCGCGACCAATCTCGGCATCGACAAAATGACCTTTACCTTTAACAATGTAACGCCCCACCAAGGTCGATACATCCGAACGAATCAGTTTTTCAATTTCAGCACTGGGCTTATCCTGATCGGCATTGAGCAGCGCTACTTCTACCTGATCACCTGGCAGCACTTTCTGGTATTCATCCGGCGGTAAAAAAATCTCGCGTTCATCTTCCAGAATCACAAACCCAAACTTGGTGGAGGTGGCTTTGATGGTGCCCTTAAAGACGGGTTTACTTGCTTTGATATCTTGCTTGAGTTGCTTCAATTGAGCCAGTGCGTCTGGATTGATCATGATACTATCGTGTCTGTATTAATTCGCTAAAGGTGGGTGAAGGTCGCAATGTAGTTGTGGCCAGTGCCTTTATAATGAGGCTGGGCTATCACGTCCGAGTAGGTGTATTTTGTTGGAGCGCATGATAACGTTTGCCTCCCTGATTAACCAGTAATGAATGATGAAAAATGCTGAGTTGGTTCTGAAATTCCAGGTTGTAGAGAGCTCTTGATGAGTAACGTAATTCAGTTTAAGCGCCCTGATCCCAAAAAACAGGCGAAGGAAAAAGCCAAAGGCAAAACGCTCTGTAAGAGCGGCTTTCACAAATGGGAAGTGGATAAGAAAAAACAGTTTGATGTGAAGTCCGGGAAGTTAGTGACCGTCTATCGTTGCATCCGCTGCGGTGAAATCAAAGTTAAAGCCCATTAGTAAGAGCTCATTCATAACCGAATTCTGAAAACTGGACACGTTCCGAGCACAGGCTAACAAACAGAAAATGCCAAGAAAAAAGCGATCAGAAAAAAGACCCGGGCACGACTTCTTTGCAGAGTTATCGGGATCAATTCAAATATGCCCTTTATGTCAGGGAGCTCACACGCAGCCGTATCATCAGGATCGGCGTCGTCCTTACTTTCAATGCAGAGAATGTCATTTGGTATTTGTTCCCGAATCATTTCGATTGTCCGCAGATCAAGAAAAGCAGGAATACGACCTTCACCAAAATGCTTTCGAAGATGAGGGATATCGAGACTTTCTCTCTCGGGCCATGACACCGGTACTTCAAAAGGTTACTCCTCCTGCCAGTGGCCTTGATTTTGGCTGTGGTCCTGGGCCTGTGTTAGCGGCCATGCTGAAAGAGAAAGGCTTTGAAGTCTCGATTTATGATCCGTTTTATGCACCAGAGACGCAGGTGTTATCAAAGACCTACGATTTTGTGACCTGCACTGAGGTGATTGAGCATGTTCACGAGCCATACCAAACGTTTCCGGTATTAGTAGACCTACTGAAACCGGGAGCGGTGCTAGTAATAATGACTAAGCGGGTTATTGGTGAGGAAGCCTTTGGTCAGTGGCACTACAAGAACGATCAGACACATGTGTGTTTTTACAGTGAACAGACCTTTCAATGGCTTGCGGATCATTATCATTTGGATTGTGAGTTTGAAACGAATGATGTGGTGGTGTTGAGAAAATCAGTCGCGTAATTCTGAGGGTTTTAGCTATATCAATTTTTTTCGATTTATAGCTTTTATGTCTAAAGAAAATAGTTTTAAGAGGTTATTGCTGTGCCGCTTATCAACAAGGAATGACCCCTTTCATCAAAATGAGCATTAATTCACAATTATCTAATTTTTTAGCTTGAAGGACTAAAGTACAAGCATTAGTCTTAGGCATGAACAATATATAACAACAATATGTTCCAAAAATAATAACAATACGGAAGCATAACCATGCGTGATAACTATAAGTGGATCGGACCTATCTATGACGTTCTGGGTAAGGTCTATAGTGGTCAGCAGATTGAAAACTGTAAGATCGCAAATCTGAAACATCTTAAGCCTGGTCAAAAAGTACTGTTTGCCGGTGTCGGTCATGGCCGTGATGCCATTCATGCTGCCAAATTAGGGGCAGAGGTTACCGTCGTTGACCTATCTAAAACCATGCTCGATAACTTCCAGAAACTGCTGGATAAAGAAAACATCCAGGTAACTGTTCGTAAGGTTCACAAAGACATTTTCAAAGTGGACGAGTTGGAACAGTACGACATGGTGGTTGCCAATTTCTTCTTAAATGTATTCAACAAAAACATGATGCCGGACGTGCTGAATCACCTGATCAGCTTGTGTAAGCCGGGTGGTCATGTGGTGGTTGGCGACTTCATGTATCCAACAGGCAATTTTCTGGTTCGTACGCTTAAGAAAGCCTATTGGTACGGTGCGGTATTAGTTTTCGTAGCCTTCACCAAAAATGCCTTGCATGAAGTGTATAACTATCCGGAAGTGATGAAGCAAGCAGGCTTGACCATTGAAGATAAAAAGCCATTCAGCTTTATGAATTTTAATGCGTACTGGTCAATTTTAGGACGCAAAACAGCTTAAGCAGATGCAAGATAGCATCTGCCTTGGCCTATAAGGCCGATGATAACAATAAGAATAAAAATAGAGGGCGGAATAATGGAAGATCAATCAGTTTTAGTCTCGGGAAAAACACTCACAGGGTTTAACGGGTTTTCTTTATCTGAACGTGTTGAGTATTTGAAGCAATACGGCGGCCATAGCCAATCTTATTCAGCCATGCAGCCAGGCATGAAGTATTTTGATCTGCCAGGTGTAGGTTTTATCGGTTATAAGCAAAAGTTTGGTGTTTCCTTTGTATTGGGTGACCCTATTTGTGCCCCGGAACACAGAGAACATCTGGTGTCTCAATTCCTTAGCAAGCACCCTAATACTTCCTTTGTTCAGGCCTCTGAAGATGTGGCTGTTATGATGCATAACCGCTTTGGTTATCACTCTACCCAGTTTGGTATTGAGTCATACATTGATCTAACCAAGTGGACTCTGAAGGGTAAGAAAAAACAAGTCTTGAGAACAGCGCTAAACCAGGCAGAAAAGCGTGGTATCGAAGTTAAAGAAAGTTACGCAGAATTGCGTACCAAGGAAATCTCCAAAGCCTGGTTGCAAACCCGTAAGGTCAGCAAGAAAGAAATTAACTTCTTGATTCGTCCAATGAGCATGGACTACAAAGAAGGTTCTCGTAGCTTTTACGCGTATCAGGACGGTGAGCCAGTGGGGTTCATCTTCTTTGATCCGATTTATGAGAACAACAAAATTGTCAGTTATGTACCGAATATTTCACGTGCCTGTGCGTCGTTCAAGCAAGGTATTTGGTACACCTTGATGCTACACGCGATGGATGTCTTTAAGTCTGAAGGCGTTGAACGCATTGATTTAGGTCTGATTCCTCTGGCAGGGTTGGATGCACCTGCATCTCATGAGTCCAACGTGCTGAAAGGCATCATGAAGTTTGTTTATGAGAAGTGTAATTTCCTATATAACTTTAAGGGATTACATTTCACTAAAAGTCGTTTCCGTGGTGAAGAGTTTAAAATTTACTATTGCCACCGCCGATCTTTGCCGACACGCGACATTATGGGCGTGTTGTTGCTCTCGAATCTGCTTTAACCTCGATTGCTGAGGCAGATATTCCGCTTTTGCGTTATTACGTTTTGGCCCACCACCAGGTGGGCTTTTTTATGCCTGACCCTAATGCAACGCAGGGGGGTTAATCTTCTAATAGTTCTTCATCGCTGTCTCCGGGAAACCACTTGGAGTAGTCGTGTTTGGTTTCGTCACCGAGATCGGGCTCTGATGTTCGTTGGGCGAATGTCCATAAATAACCATCCAGATCTTTGGCGGTATAAATTCGATCGCCCCAAAAGGTGTCTAGCAGCTCCGATAATATGATGGCTCCGCAGGACTTTGCGTGGTCGTAATGTTCTTCAATATTAGGAATGTACAAATAAAGGCCAATGCCCTGTTGCACACCGACTTGCATCGGCGTGAGAGAAACGCTGCTAAAGCTGCCTTGGCGCTGCAACATGATGCGTGCTTCAAGACAATACATTTCAGCAAAGACTATTTGACCGTCCCGAACGATGGGGTTGCCAATGGTTTCAAAGCCAAAAGCCAGCTCGTAAAAGCTAAGGGCGCTTTCAGGCTCTGCCACGGTTAAACAAGGTGTGAGCTGTGGTACATGACTGGGTTTGTACTCTTCAGATGTCATAGGGCTGTCCAAAGGGAAGGGTTGGGCTTCGCTCAGAAGTGAGTATTACCTAACTCTAGAACAGCCCCCACATCTATACAAAAAATCTGTGTAATGAAACATCCTGCGGATTGTGAGTTGTTTAACGGGGAAAGAGAAACGGCGCCTGTTTTTGGCGCACCATTACTCAGCGCAGCTGATGCATTTGGTAGCAAAGGGCAGGGCGTCAAGGCGTGCCGGGTTAATTTCTTCACCACATTGGCTGCATAAGCCATACTCACCGTTTTGGAGGCGGTGAAGTGCGTGGTTTATCAATTCCAGTTCTTCTTTGCCTTCGTGCTCCAGGGCGTGAAGTACTTCCAGGTTTTCTTGCTCAGTGGCCTGTTCGCTGAAATCCTGGCTCACGGGTTCGGTTCGGTTCAGGTCTTTACTGATTGCACTGACCCGGCGTTCAATTTGTTCTTTTTGCTCAAGAAGTTTCGATCTTACATGGTTAAGATCCATAAGCCACCCCCTAGTTCTTGTGTGTTTACTGAACCTGTTAACTTGAGATTCATCATCTCAAGCGGCTGATGAAAGGGCATTGATATACATCAGAAGTAGAACGGGAAATTAAGCTCTACATATTAATTATATCCGATAGATGGCAGAGCGTCGGAAAATCCAGAGACATGGTAAAAACTGAACTAGGGTGCTGTCTTGTAGGAGGTGTTGAGAAGCCTGCTTATCAAAACGTCTGAGCAACATAAGGCACGTTTTACGGCAAGGCCTGTATAGAAATCACCGAGGCGGTGATTGGTCTACACACTGGCCGATTGCCGCAAAGACGTACGCCGCTATAGAACTATTTTTAGGTTCCCTGGCGGCATGGCATTAATTACTTACTTAATGCGTTTTCATCCATGCATTGGTCGAAGTTACCTATGCATTCGTCATCCCGCATCACGGAGCCTTTCCAACGGTAAATCTGACGGAATGCCAGAGAGCATTCGTCTTCCGGATAGTATCGGCTGAAACTCAGTGTGATGATGTCGCCTTTTTTGACTTCGATGCAATGCTCGATGGGCAGGTAGGCATGCTTCCAGCTGTCGGAACAGCTTTTTTGAATCAGGCAATCCCCTGAAATATCGAGACTGATGTTGTCACTGAGGGTGGCCACAAAATAGCACTGGAAACCGGTCAGCAATGCGTCTTTTTCCATCACGAAGGAACGTGACTTGTGATACGTTGCAGACTGGTTCCAGTCACCATGGTAGCGTTGTAGCGCTTGTGGTTTACTCAGGCGAGATGCGGCAGGAATCACGGTGTCATAGTAGAGATTGAACCGGTTATTGATGGCTTTTTGGGCCATCAATTTATCCAGTTGATAGCCGGGGTTCAGGGTTTTGATGTCCCCCTTCCGGATCGCTGCATGGGCAATTTCTGTCGAGACAGGCGCAATGAATGAGCAAGCATCTCTCGGCAGGCACTGTCCCCCCGGTTTAATAAAACGGGCAATGGCATCGCAGATGATGGGCTGGAAATCCTCATTATCTGCAATGTTACCCAGAATCTCCGAGATCAAGACATCCGCTTGTTCCGGCAAGGTAACGTCGTAGGAGAGCTTATTAATAGGAATAAAGCGCTCTGCGAAGTCCGTGTTTTTCATCGTCTGAACCGCGACATCAAGGATGTCGCTGTCCAGTTCAATGGCATACACTTTACTCGCTCCGGCTTCTAACGCCCATAAACTCAGGATGCCGGTACCGGCACCCAAATCCACAACCACATCACCTGGCGAGACGGTTTCCTTGATAGCCGCTTCATACGCCTGCATACGCAGGCGGTCATTGAGCATGAGCTGGTGGAAAGATTCATCCCAGTCCAGCAAGACTTCAGAAAACGGTAACCAAGGCTGGTTCGGTTCGTAATCCGCAAGAGAAGAAGGTGTTGTGCTCACAACCTGACCTCCCTTAATGACTGGACTGAGCTCTGAGGCCCGGCAGTTCATCCATCAGTGACGCTTTGTTGGACTCTAATGCCCAGGCGCCTGGGCCAATTAAGGCGACGGAGACCGCTATGAATGACAGAAACAGCGGGTATTCCCAGCCACCGTTTGCAGCGGTGAATAACCAGCCATTACCAGCGTGTGCCCAGGTTGCCCCTAATAGAATTGGCACCACTATGGCAGCGGAGAGTCGCGTCTTAAAGCCGATAATCAAGGCGACCCCGGTAGCGGCTTCAACAAAAAAGACGACATAAGCAAACCAGTTAGGCAAACCGATGGATTCAAAGTAACCGGCTGTTCCGGCGAGGGTGAATACCATTAGTTTCAGGTAAAGGCTATGAGCCACCAGGACAACTCCCAATGACACACGCATCAGCATTGCACCGTAAGGACTAAGATCTGTATTCATAGTTGTATCTCCGTATTGTGTATTTCCATTCAAGTTAGTGATTACTCACTGTGATTGTTGATGTGATGGCTACCTTTAATTTCCCGCACTCTGGACCTGCGACTTGTTCCCCTGTATCAAACCTGAAAACGGATTGATGCAGGGGACAAGACACGGTTTTAGCCTGCAGATTGATTTTTCCATGGTCCAATCTGCCAGCCCTGTGCGGACAATGACGGGGTATTTGGTAGCAGACCCCCTCATGTTCGATGTCAAACGTCCCTTCTTCGACGTACTCAAGTAGTTCTGTCATAGTACGGCCCTGGTCGCTGGAGGAGTGTCTGTCTGGTGGCTGTGTTGTGCTTTTAATACGGCCTGTTCAAACGCTTGATTGGTTACCAGACTGGCCAGGCGAACTCCGCTCCAGGCTTTATCGATATCTAGCACCTGGGTTTGATTCATTGCCTTTAGTAGTCGAAAACATTCCTTGGCGTGAAAGCTGTCTATATGGCAATGCTCGCTGTAATAGTGATGGTGCTTGATCCCCAATCGTTCACAGGCTTGCGTATAGCACGGGAAGACAGCAGGAATGATGCTTTCCAGATACGTTAGCGCACCGGCAAAGTAAGACGCGTCGTCTGCTCTCAGGGTTAACCAGTAAAACATGTTAACGAAGGCGTAACTGCTGCTTTCGATCCGGTCAAAATAGAACGCCAGTTCCGTGGACATACCCAGCTCGTCCAAGAGTTTGCGGTAGAGCATGGTGTGTGTTTTGGCCGGATTGGCCGATCCGAATTCGTCGATCAGAATCCTCAGCATCGGTAGCTGCGATTCCAAAGGAAGACGAGGCATGATCGGATAAAAGATCTGGGCTTCGGTCAGACCGTCTACTGCGAATTCCTGGATTAACGTCCTGAACTGATCGAGCGAACATTCTTCGGCGACGAACCTGGAGCTTTCCGGCTCCTCTGACGATTCGTCAGCGATGAACTCGTGAATTCCTTTAATCAGGCTGTTGTAATCGTTAACTTCCGTAGTCGATGGCAAACTGGAAAGCGCCGAGCCAATCCACTGGGCCTCAAAGTCCAGATAGGTTTGGTCATGACGTTTGGCATAAACGACCTGATCCCGGTTGTAGTGATAAAGCTGCTTTTGGGACAGTGGTGTTTGATTACCTTGTGTCTGAGATAACATGGTTCACTTCCCCTAAGACGGTTCAACACAGTATTCACTGGAAATCACCCCCAAGGTATTCAGTGTAAGCTTGATGTGTGCATACCAGTCCTCCGCGAAGATTTGGTGCCGCTCACACAATTCACTGATGGTGGTTTTCAGTTCTGACGTAGGTGTTTGGGTTGCCTGCAGGCATAGCTTGGGATACACATTGCTGAGCGAACAGATATTGCCGTCGGCGTTAGTATCATCGACGATCTTGTCTTCCCAACCTTGATAGACCCGGACACCGTTGGATTTCAACTGGTTGCGAATGGCATTGAACTCCTCAGAGTTGCTGGATTCCTTAATACCCACCACTCGGGCTAGTTCGGAAATTCGTACTAGCGTTTCCGGTGTTGTGGTGTTAAGTGAGAGCTCCGATTCGTTATAGATGTAGATCTCACCCGGGAATTGCTCATGCACTGCCCGATAGTGTTGGAAAATCGCTTCCTGCGACACAGATTCCCCGAAGGGGCTGGTAATGATTACGCCGTCTGCGCCCAGCGTTGTGGCAATGTTGGCAAAGTTCAGCACCTCTTGAGTGCTTGATTTTTCAATGCCGACCACGACTTTGTGGGAAGGCGCATGTCTTCGGGTGTATTCCAACATGGCTCGCCAGTGTGCTTCACCGAGTTTCCAGCCTTCACCTGAGGTCAGGCAGGGAATGTAGCCTTCTGCAAAAGCCTTGGACCGATCAATCAGTGCTTTAACACTGAATTCACAGACCTGTTTATGCTCGTTTAAAGGCGTAATCAAGGGAATCAGAATGCCCTTATCAGACGATGTGTTAAGTTCTGATAATGAGGTTGTCTCAGACATAATGCTCGTTTCCTTCTTGTGTCGTCGTAAACGGAAAAACTAACCGTTTTGACGTTTCATACAGTTCATCCAAAGCCGGGGTAAACACCGGTGTTTCGCGGTCGCCTTGTTCATTAAGGGCGATGTCATCTGACTGAAACTCACCTAAGAAGGTGTGAAACGCTGTGTTGGAACGAATGTGGCTGTCGTGTGTAAATAGCAAGCCTTCATGGTTAATCACCTGAGCCATTAACAGTCGTTGCTGAACGGTCAAATGACGGACATCAATTCCGTGCTCAAGCAGGGACAAATTCAGATCGGACTGACTGTAACCGATCCGTTTGACATCCATTTCGCTGTGCAGCACATCCATGAACGGGTAGTAAGCATCCTGAATGTCTCGCTCGTACTGCCAGACGTACTCGTCGCACATTCCTACTTGTTCTAAATTCATATAAACCTGCCCATTAAAGTGTTGCGCCATAAATTCGATGGACTGTCGGCGGGTGCGGGTGTTTTCCGAGTGCATCCCCATAAAAAGGGATGCATCGATGAACACTTTTTTATTGTTCAAGCTCATTGATTACTCCAGCAGTGACTTGCATCGCGCCGTGGAACATGTCGGTGTTTCTTGCCAACGCCAGGCGAATATAGCGTTGACCTCGCTCAGGGTTGGCCCAGTAGAAGTATTTTCCTGGAAGCACATACACATTGTGAGCACGCAGGATTTCCTGCAATTGATCGGCACTGAGGTTCGGGTCGGTGATTTCAAACCAGGCAACGCTGGATTTCACTTGGGGGGCACAGTATTTAAGTAAACCGCCATCCAGGTAGTTGATGGCCAGTTCCCGGTTAATGTCGAGAATATTGCGAACAGAAGCAAAGTTATCTTTGATGCTGTCTTCAACGTAACGCGTCACCATGCTCAAAATAAAGGGGGAAACGTTCAGCAGCACACTGGTCAGAATGTTGTAAACGTCATAGTTGATGTCTTTGCTGGTTTGTAACGTGGAGCATTTGGCGTCCTGAATTGGCCAGGTCTTACCGGTGTCTTCCATAGCAATGAAGCTAACCTCGGCATCTTCCAGAATTTCATAGACGTCAAATCGAGATCCACCGGATACCTTGATGAAGGCGCTGAAGCAGAAATCCATGATCAGGAGTTTGTTGTGATCTTTACAGAACCGGACCAGCTCGCTGAAGGCTTCCGGGCCGTCAGAGAAAATGCTGAAACCAGTAGGATTGTTGGGATCAACAATGAAAATCGCGTCCAGATCCATAGCGTGCTGTACCATGTTGTCATAGACGGTGGCGGAATCAGTAAACAAGGATTCATCCAATGGTGACAGAGGCACTCGCATGTGCTTCATCAGATCATGCAGGTTATCGAAACAAGGCTCGATCAGACCCACGCTCAGACCGCGTTGCATCAGGTAGGTCGCAGTGATATGCATGGAGATCGACGCTGCGTACACCAGATAGATTTCTTCTTTTCGTTTTAATGCCGTTAATTGGCCGTGCATGGTGTAGAACTTCTCAATAAAGTCTTGTTCGCACTCGTATTGAGTTTTTCTCTCAGCGGAATACCAAATGTTTGGCAGATCACTGACAATTTGTCGTTGAGTGATGCTCTGGCTTTGGTGGGTATGAGCATCTGCCAGATTAAATTCTGTTTTCAGAGCTTCAATTTCATGCTGGGTGATGTCCAGAAGCTCACAATGGGAATTCTGGCTTGAATCCGTTGACCCTTGTTCTTGATGCGTTGGTTGTTGTTCTAATACTGCATTATCCATTATGTCCTCCTGACATAGATTTGGGCGAATAAGATGATCGGATTACTGCATAATTAAAAAAATCACGGTCAATTAAATGGTCTGTTTTCAGTTGTCTAAATGCGTCAATGGAGCGCCTCAAGACCAGAGTTATACTAGCAATAAAGTTTTCTAAATTGTTGATTTACAGTTGTTTTATTCTGCAAATGATCATTGCAAAAATGCCATTATCAGGACAAAAAATCTGAAACAAAAAAAGGCCTGTTTTGCTCAAGGGAAGAAACGAGCGCACAGACCAAATGAGGAAGAAACGTGTGGGTAAAGAGTCCGGACGTTTACACAGAAACGTCCGGACAGTGATTAGGCTAAGCGTGGCTAAGTTGCGGTTCGCTAGTGGTAATTAAGGTTGATATATAGCTGTTTCGGTTGATTAAAAAAGTGGTCAGGCGTTCCGGGTAATCCTCGCTCACCGCCTGTTGAATGGATGGACGCTCGGCCAAACGTTGACGCCAGGCTTTGACTTTGCCCAAACCTGCAAACAAATCCTGAGCGAGGTATTGATCCATAACGTCGAAATAGCGGAATACCGGGCCAAACGCTGCGTCTGTCATGCAGAAACCGTCGCCCGAAAAGTAGGGCAAAACAATTTCGTTTTCCAGGCGCGAAAACTTTTGGATTAACTGTTCGCTGGCGGTTAAAAAGGCTTTTCGATCTGTGGCGTTATAGAGCTGACCGATGTTGTTCAGAATCTGAGACGCAAACTCATTCCAGGATCTGTGTTGCGCTTTTTTCAGACTGTCTTCCGGATGCAATGAGCCGGGCGTGGTTTCATTGAGGTATTCACAGATCACAGCGGATTCAAATAAAACATGGGTGTTGTTGACCTTGAGTAGAGGCACTTTTCCGGTGGCAGAAATTTTCTTAAACCAGTCCGGTTTGTTGCCCAGATCAATATACGTTCGTTTATGCGGAATCTCTTTCTCGGTTAAGACGATGACGGACCGCTGAACGTAGGGGCATAGGTGATGGCTTACGAGTTCAAGTTCTTGTTGATTCATAATGGGCACTCCGCTTTTCCATTGGTGAAACGACCAGGCGCTGCGGTGGATTTAGCGAGTTCTGTGTTTGAACGCTGAACTCGTTCCGGTAAGGAGGAGGCGACTGACGTGTATTCGATATGGAAAAGTGTATCTGAAATAACTTGAGCTTTTCGTTGCAAAAATACCGACCCCATTTGCAGTTTTATGACTTGACAGTCTTGGTCACACTATTTAGCTGGTTTTAGCGAGAAAAAAGTACGGAAAGCGGGCTACGTCAAAAAACCACAATACATTCAGGGTTATAATTTAGACTGGCAAGTGATAATACATCTGCATGAGCAAGGATGTGTAGGGGATAGGGATATGATCAAGTTGGATAATCTGAACTGGGATGATTTAAAGTACCTCGTTGCTGTGTCCCGTAATGAATCATTGGCAAAAGCGGCAGCTGCGCTTAAGGTCAATCATTCCACCGTGTTTCGCAGAATTAACAGTTTGGAAGAAGCGTTAGGTGCCAAGGTTTTTATTCGTGGCGCGGATGGATACCACCTTTCAGAGTTAGGTAAAGACATCCTGAGCTATGTGGAGGACATTGTCGATCGGGTGGCTGACATTCAGTTGGCTTTGGACAACCAGAATAACGGCCTCTACGGACAAATTAACCTGACCGTACCTCATAATTTCGGATACCGTTTTCTGCCAGGATACATTCGTGATTTTCAAAAGGATCACCCGGAAATCATCATTAATCTGCACATTACTAATGAAGATTGCAATTTATCCAAGCGTGAAGCGGATATGGCGATTCGGGCATGTCCTGCGCCGCCGGATTATCTGATCGGCAAGCATTTGTTTTCATTGCGATGGTCTGCTTATGCTTCTGAGGGTTATCTGGCTGAGCACGGCGAACCTAAGGATTCATCCGAGTTAATTCATCATAAGGTAATATCCAGCCATATTGATCTGACGACGCTGCCCGCATTCAAGTGGATTCGGGAAACCCTTCCAGCAGCGAATATTGCAGCTCGAAGTAACGACCTGGTATCAATGTCGGCACTGGCTGAAGCCGGTGTGGGCATTGCTATTTTGCCGGATGATCAAGCCAAACCGGAACTCAAGCGGCTCTTTACTACCGAGTTTATTCATCCGAGTAACATTTGGTTGTTGTTTCACCCGGATATGCGAAATTGCCGACGACTCAAAGTATTCAAAGATTATCTGCTGGAGCGGTTACGTAATGAACCCTTGTTGATTCAATACAATAGCCAGAATGAGCGTTAAGATTCGGGCAGGCTAAGTGGATGTTTGAGCCGGGGTTTGGGAGGGGTTAAATGAAGGCGAATGGGTTATTGGTTGATGTGCTTTAGGAAAGTGGCTGACCATGGTCAGCCACTTAAAGATCAGCTCAGCTGATGTTTTTTGCCGTTTCTTACTCGCTTTCGCGTTTGGCGTTTCTGAGTGTCCAGACGTAATCCAGACCCACGTAAGGAATGGCGGAGCCGTTTTCATCCAGGAACAAGTTCGTGTCCAAGGCACCTATGTGTCCCATGGGTTTACCTTCGCTGTTGGTGCCTTCGGTAATTGGAATTGGCATTGAATCACCTGAGGTGCCCTTCACCGCCAATGCATGGCAAGAAATACAGGACATGGACTCCTGATCTAAAACACCTTCGAGGTGAGAGTTCACCAGAACCGTTGGCGTCCCGCGATTATCGACGATCTCTGTCTGTGTACCACGAAGGCGGTAATTCTCCCATTTAGTGCCTTCTAAACCATAGCCCGCAGGAATCTCATTACAGGCTAAGTTGCTTGGTGGACACGCTGCACTGTCTTTTGATGGCACAACCCAGCCAGGGAAGGCGTCCGGATAGGTGTGGTTCCAGCGAGTATTATTGTCTACGTGTTCAAACGTGGCCCAAAACCAGGTCGGGAAATCTTTGGATGCAATATGAATGGCAGACAATCCATAGATGATGGTTTCGCCATCACGTTCCGTCTCAACCCAGTGATAGTAAGGCTTGTCGGATTCTTCAATTTTGACCCATCCGGCTTTGACGGTTTTAGAGCCCAACGGAAAGTCAATGTCTCTGACGCCTTCCTGTGCCAAACGCTCTTGTTCGTCCAGGCTATAAAGTTGTTGACTGCGTATGAAACGGTAGGCTTTTTTATTGATGCGAACGGCTTCGTCATCAAAGTTGCTGAAGTCGCCTACTGGTAAGCTGTAATGACCACCGTTGGCGCAGCCTTGTTTCCAACGCGGCGGCTTAGCGGCTCCGTCAAGAAAGGTTTCTTCACGGGATTGCCAGACTTCCCAAACAGTTACGCCATCGTCACCCAGTGCCTTGGAAGTGTCCGGCATACAATTAGTCAGATCAGCTGGGCGGTTTAGGTCTGAGAACAGTTGCCATGCGTATTGATCTGAAAAGTTGAGTGCTGCGTTGGTGTTATAGCCGGAAATGGAACGGCGTAAGGTATCCCTTTCATCGGCCTGGGCGGCTTGGGGTAGGGCGAGTTGAGATACTGCTATGCTTCCGATTGCCAGACTGATTGCCAGTGGTGCACTAATCACTTTATTTATAATGTTCATATTGATCCCTGTTTCATTATTACTGTGGTTATTTGTAATGGGTGACAAAACCCTAACAAGTAAAAATTACTGTGAACATCAAACAAGGGGCCTAGCTACGCAAACCTGATTTGCACAAATGCAAGGCTCACTAATAATGAAAGACAGAGGAGTGGTTTGTGCTATCAATAAGGAACTTGATGTAGTCAGGTTGTTCTAATAAAGATGAATGTTAATAAGGAGTCGGTATGACAATTGAAACCATAACCTTGGGTGGAGGCTGCTTTTGGTGTCTCGACAGCGCTTTTCGAATGATCAAAGGGGTGCGGGCGGTGGCGTCTGGCTATTCTGGCGGAGATACTGACCTTCCTTCATATCGTGAAGTATGTACCGGGGAAACCGGTCATGCGGAAGTTGTACACATCGACTTTGATACACGTGAAGTGGATGTTGAAACCTTGCTTCGGGCGTTCTTTTCCTTACATGACCCGACCACGTTAAACAAACAAGGGGCGGATGTCGGTACCCAATATCGCTCAGTGATTTTTTATCATAATGATGTGCAAAAGCAGGTGGCTCAACAATTGATTGATGAAATTAACAGTGCTGCGATCTGGCCTGATCCGGTGGTTACCGAGTTGTCGCCATTCGATGTGTTTTACGAAGCCGAGCCTTATCATCAAGACTACTACGCACAGAACCCTCACGAGCGATACTGCCAGTGGGTGATTGAGCCCAAGCTGAAGAAGTTTCGAGAGCATCATCAGAATCTGATCCATTCTTGATGACACGTGATTATTGATGGCGGTCAGGGACAGAGCAGCCAAGAGAGGCTATGCTCAAATGTAAGGGCCAGGCTCAAGTAAAAGGGCTTTGCTCAAGTAAAAGGATTGGCAGCAGGAGGAGTCGCACCATGCCCAAACAGACCTTAAAACAGGCACTTAACAAACTGAAAGAAAGCCTTGAACAGGATGAGGCTGAAAATACAGAGCAAGTCGAAAACCTGGCGGGGCGAATTGAACATCAACTGGAATTCAAAGACGTCTCGGACTGGGATGAAGATTTGGTCACGGAATTGGAACAACAAGTGATTGAGTTTGAAGATCAACATCCTATGATTGCCGGTGCGTTAAAAAGTATCGTCAATGCTCTTCAGGCCATAGGGGTTTAAAACGAACATGGGCTGCACCCGGTGCAGCCCATGTTGTTGTCTAACAGAGTTAATCGACGCGCTTTCCACGACGATTACCTCTGTGACGATTGCTTCTACATATGCCTTATTTAAATGAAGCTCCTTATTTAAATGAAGCTCCTTATTTCAATGAAGCTCCTTATTTCAATGAAGCATAGTAAGCCGCAATGTTGGCGATGTCGGTATCACTCAGCGGTTTGGCCATTGATCCCATGATTGGATCGCTTCGCTTGCCGCTTTTAAAGTCCTTAAGTTGTTTGGCAATGTAAGCCGCTTTTTGACCGGCCAGGTTAGGGTACATGTCCATAATTGCGATGCCGTTAGAACCATGACATCCTGCACAACTGGCTGCTTTGGCTTTACCAGCGGCAATGTCTGCGGCTTGTACTGAACCAGCGGCCAGTAACGAAACAGCCAATACGCTTAATATTTTTTTCATTGTGTTCTCCTGATCAAACTGTCTTTCTAACATTCAGAAAGTTTCCGAAACCCAAAAATCATGCTTGCAAGCGTATCAACGGCAGGGTGTTTTTTCTTTGTTACAGATCAATGCTACCGGAGATTAGGTCATTTAGCGGACCGGGTTTGGCAATGCCATACCCCTGGCTATAGTCGACGCCAATCTCGTTAATGATTTCAAGAATGGTATCGTTCTCAACGAATTCAGCGACTGTCGCCATCCCCAGCGCTTTCGCAACGTCGTTGATTGACTTAACCATGGTTTTGTCCACGTGACTGTTGGCAATGTCACGGATGAAGCAGCCGTCGATCTTTAACGTCGTAAAAGGCAGGTTTTTCAAATACCCATATGAGGCGAAACCGGAACCGAAGTCATCCAGAGCCAAATTGAACCCCTCGTCCCGCAGTGATCGAAGCAGTGGCAAGGTTTTGTCCATATTGATGATGGCGCTGCTTTCGGTTACCTCAAAGCAGATTTTGTGTGTCGGGATTTTGTGTTCACGAATACAGTCCTGAATGGCTTTGACGGTGGCTGAATCGTTAATGGTCGCCGGGCTCAGGTTTATAGAAACACATTTCAAGGCTTCCAATTGCTCAGGGTGGCTTACCAACCAGGCACAGTAATTCTTGATCACCCATAAATCGATGGCTGGCATCAGGTTATAGCGTTCTGCTGCAGGCAGGAACAAGCCGGGGGGTAGGACCTCATTGGCTTGATTGGTCATCCTAACCAGAATCTCGTAGTAATGATCAAACTTGGGGGAGTTGGTTGGAACGATGGCTTGTTGGTAAAGCACAAAGTTATTGTTTTCCAATGCATGGTTGATCTCGGATACCCGGTGCATTTCCGATTTCAGTGCCTGTGCCTCGCCTTTTAAGTGGTCATAAATGTGGATGCTGTTACGTCCTTGATCTTTGGCGGCAAAGCACGCGGTATCCGCCAGACTGAGAACGTATTCGACCGAGCTGCAGTCGTCATTAATGGTCACAATCCCGATACTGGCACCTAATGAAAAGACATGGTCGTCCCAGGTAAATTGGTATTCACTGATCACCCGATGCATGTTTTCAGCAAACTGATAGCTGGTGGTGTCGTCGTAGCCAGACAGCACAATGGCAAATTCGTCGCCGCCGATACGGGCAAGGCAAGAGCCGAGCGGGATAAGTTCGCTCATGGTGGTGGTGATGTCTTTTAGCAGACTGTCGCCTGCGGTGTGACCACAGGTGTCGTTCACGACTTTAAACTGGTCAAGGTCGATGTACATTACGGACGAAAGCAGCTGTTTTTCTCGATAGCCTTCAATGGCATCATTCAGCGCAACCATCAATTTTCGGCGATTGTACAAACCTGTAAGAGGGTCGTGCTGTGCAAGATACTCCAGTTTCACCTGGCTTTCTTTGGACTCGGTAATATCGAGCATCGCGCCGGAGAGCACTTCCATATTGATGTTTTTACTTTTCTCTTTGCGTAAATACACTGCAGCCCAGAAGACTTGGCCGTCGGCACGCGTGCCTTTTAACTCGTAACCACGGACTTCACCGGTCTCACGAATGATTTTAAGAATATTAACTAAATCCGTAGTAGCAAAGATCTGGTCTCGCTTGATGGAGGTTTTGAGTTCATCTATGTCTTGATATCCAAGCATGTGACAGAACGCTGGGTTGGCCTCCACCAGTTCGCCTTTAGCGGTGATGGTGAAAATGCCTTCCAATGCGTTTTGG
Source organism: Pseudomonadales bacterium (assembly GCA_041590855.1). Lineage (GTDB taxonomy): Bacteria > Pseudomonadota > Gammaproteobacteria > Pseudomonadales > Litoribrevibacteraceae > Litoribrevibacter. Next base: position 5,674 of record JBFHTA010000013.1, on the reverse strand, counting down.
AAGAGGTCGTAGAATTTTTCCATTAATTTGAGCGAGGTGGATTGAGCTTGTTCCTGACTCTGCTTGGCACGGTTGATCCGGTTCGCCAATGAAAAGGACAACAGGAAGAGGCCGATCAAGGCGGTATAAACCAGCAGGTATTCGGTGGAGTCATTTCGGGGTAGTAGGTTCAGGCGATTAAATATCACCAGGCTGCCACCAAACAGAAACAGACTCCAGGACATGGCAAATAATCGCACGCCCGGCACCTTGGTGATCCAGAAATGAAAACTCAGAGTCGTGATCACTAAAATGGTAAACAATACGATGCAGAAAGCGATGGTAATACGGGTGGCGTGATCCAGCAGGAAAGAAGATAGAATAATCCACCCGCCTAAATAGGCCATGGTGACACAGATATAATAGTAGCTTCTCGAGAGTACCTTCAATTGCATGGCAACCACAGGTAACATGGCACCCGATATCGTCATGACCCCCACGCAGATGGTCATCCATTTTTCATTCCAGATATGGAGATCCAGACCTAAATATTGAATGGAAAGACCAGACGAAATACTCACCAGCACGGATGTGCTAATGGCTAGGATGGCAAACAATAAGTAGGTTTTCTCATTCACTGAGAAATACAGGAAAATGTTGTAAAGCCCCAGGGCTGCCAGAATACCAATGATTGCAAACAGCAGAGATTGGCTGATGAGGCGGCTTTCGTAAAATGCCACTTCGTTCCAGAGTGTTAACGGTGCCTGGATAAACCCGTCGTTTTGCAGCCTGAGATACAAGCTTAGTGATTGGCCCGGCCCCAGATGAAGGGGAAACGCAAAGGCGGAATCACGAATTGGCCGACTGGCGAAGGGGTATATGCTGCCGGTACGGTAGTGCTCTGAATAGTTTTGGTTTTTGCCATATCGGTAGAAGACTTCCACATAATCCAGCAAAGCATAATCGAGGTGGAAGATTTTTTTGGTGCGTTGGTAATCTTTGTTCTGTAAGTTGATTCTTAGCCAGACATCGCCGGATACCAGTGAAAAACTGGGGACTTGCTGATGACTTTGGTGCCAGTCTTGTTCATCAAGGTTGAGGATTTCTTTGATGTCTTTGGCTTGCTCAGAAATATAGTACTGGGCGTCCATCCCGAGATTGCCTTTTTCAATGGCGGCTTTCACCGGATAGAAATCGGTGATTGGATGTTCGGCATGTGTATTTAGGCTGGATAGAAAGAAAACAAACCATACGATAGCGAATAGGCTGTGACGCAGTATTCTCTTGCTACGTTCATCCGGGCGTGCACTTGCGGCCACTGAGGCAATGGATGGAGAAAATGAGAGCATGATATCTATTTTGTAGTTATAAAAATTATCGCTATGTATTTCACTAGCAGTGCTAGACTGAGGGTAACTCATTACGCCTTTACAGGGTAGCCTAAAAACACGGATGTGCATGTTTTAATAGGACTTTTTGTGAAAAGCAGCCACTTTTTGAATTTCATCCCCTACCGTCTCGTTTGTTTTGCCGTAATCGCCCTACTAGCTGTGGTGTTATATCAGTTTCAGCCGTCGTTGTTGGAGCGTGTAGCGGCAGGGTTTGATGATATTAAAACCGTGGTTCGACAAAATATGGGGCGTGCGCCACAACCTCATCCGGATGTGGTGGTAGTCACTATTGATGAGCCCAGCATTAATACCTACGGGCGCTGGCCATGGGATCGGGCACTGATGGCTCAATTGTTCGAGCGCTTATCAGCGGCGTCGGTTGTGGTGCTCGATATTGTGTTCTCGGAGCCGTCGTCGCCCGAGTCTGATCAGAAGATGATCGATCAAATCATGGCCAATCAAAATGTGGTTCTCGGCTATTTTCTTCGTAATGAGGCCACTGAAACCAACGATGATGAAGCCTTGGATTACCTGGAAGAGTGCTCGTACTTCGACTATCAACTGCTGACCGAGACTGTCAAAATCCGGGAATTTCCCTTTTCGGAGCTGAATATCTCTGCGATTGCCGATGCTGCGATGACCTGCGGCGTTTTCACCACCGAGCCGGACGCGGACGGCCTGTATCGCCATTATCCGGTGGCATATATTCATGAAGGATTCTTGTTACCACCCATTGGCATTCAGGCGGTGCGTCAACACTTGAATCAGGAGGCCCGTCTGGTGCTGGATGGGCAGGGCGTTAAACACTTTGAATTGGCAAATGCGACACTGAATGATCAAAATTTCATACGCATCAACTTTACGGATCACGTCAAGCAATGGTCTGCCAGAGACGTTATTTCCGGCAACATCACCGAGGAAGAAATCAAAGACAAGGTGGTGATCATAGGCGTCACGGAAGTCGGGGTGTTTGATATGCGTCCAACGCCGATTGATGCGGTGACCCCCGGGGTGTTTCTTCATGCGATGGCCACCAGTAACATACTTAACGGTAATCTGGTTCAGGAGCGGCCCTGGTTGGACCTGGCGGGGTTAATCATCGGTTTGATGGTGATTTTATTTTCGAGTTATTTAACTAATTTGAATCTTCGCATTAGCTTGTATGTTCTCAGTATTGTCTGTGTGGCTGCAGCATCCTGGATATTATATTTTCAGGCAAACGTGTGGTTGCGAGAATTTTATGTCATCTCTCCTATGCTCGCTTTAGCAGTAACTATTGAATTGTTTTATGAAATCAAAGTTGATCATCAGCACCGCCAAATCAAAGAAGCCTTTTCCTCCTATGTTTCGGCTGAATTGGTGGGGGAGATCATAAAAGATCCGGAGAATCTGAAACTTGGCGGGGACGAGAAAGACATTTCAGTCTTGTTTTCAGACTTACGCAATTTCACCGCGATGTCTGAGAAGTTGTCGCCTATAGAGTTGGTTTCTTTGTTGAACCAACTCTTTGATCCCATGACTGAAGCCATCTTGAAAGAAAAGGGCATGTTGGATAAGTACATTGGGGACGCCATAATGGCCATATTCAACGCGCCGGTATCGCTGGAAAATCATGAAGAGCGGGCCGTGCAGGCTGCACTAGCAATGGTGGATGTGAAGGAAAAGAAAAATGTCTCGCTTGTTGCGCAGGGGTTGCCTCCTATTGAGATTGGAATCGGCGTGAATACCGGGCCTGCGGTGGTTGGCAACATGGGCTCCACGTTGAGGTTTAGCTACACCGCGATCGGGGATGCGGTGAATCTGGCGTCTCGCCTGGAGGGGATGAACAAACCCTATGGTACCCGTATTCTGATCAGTGAGAACACCAAGCAGAAACTGCAACCGCCTTACCAGGGTTATTTGTTAAGACGCATTGACCGCATTCGGGTGGCGGGTAAAACCGAGCCCGTGACTATCTTTGAAGTGATGAAAGATACTGAAGAGAATCAAACGCTGGCATCACACTTTGAGGCGGCGCTGGAAGGATACTTCAAGCAAGACTTTGAGGGCGCGAAACGCCAGTTTGATACGCTGTTTGAGGCTTATCAGGACATGGCGTCCAACTATTTTTCCGAGCGTTGTCAGCATTGCATTGATGAGCCGCCAGGAGAGGATTGGGATGGCGTGACCAGTTTCAAGAAAGGATGATGTGCTACCTTCGGGCGACCAACGTCGCCCATTCGTTACGGGTATACCGACCGCTCTTTTCTAAACCTGGATGCGGTTGTTCAAACCCAGGATGTTCTTAATAAACCCAGTCGCTGTTGTTCTTAACCCGGCTACTGTTGTTCTAAACGTTGCCGAGTAATGTCGGCTTGTTTTTCAAGTTCCTTGAACAAGTCGTTGTAGTGATCGGGCATCGGGTAGGAGGTCAGTTCGTCCCCTGAAATCGATACCGCAGTACCAGCCTTCATATCGAAAGCGTTCAGGTACTCGACAAATTCCCGCTTCATATCTTCAATGCCTTGTTGCATCTTTTCTTTTTCTTTTTGGAACTCGGCCATCATTTGCTGGCTGTAATCGTCAAAGCTGGCGGTGGATACGGCCTTGTAATGTTTGAACGAGCCTTCCAGCGGTGTGACTTCGACGTTCCCTTCATTCAGGTATACATCCACCTGGTCGTTTTCATCCTTAATCAGGAATTGCGTCCCCTTAACACCAATAACTGCTGTTTTTGTGGCGACTTGCAGGCCTTTTGATTGACCACGCTTACGAATATCAAACAGTACTGTGCCTTCTTCCAGGCTCAGGGATTGTAAACCTTTCAGGTGCAATGACGATTGCTCTTGTAACACCAGGGTAGAGCCGTCGATCAATTGAACCACAGCGTGCGAGTTGCGTTTGGTTCGCAGGATGTCTTGTGCTTTCAATACATCCCCGGATGAGGCTTTCACGCCCCTGACCTCGCCTTGTTTATGAAGCATGGCCTTGCCGTTTAACTCCCTGATTGACCCTACCACCAAATTTTCAGCCACCACCATAGGCGCTTTGGCCTCGGCATCGGCTTGTGATTCCATGGTTTTTGACTGTGCTTGGTGGGGGATCGGAGTGGCGTTATCCGTCGCAGATGCAGACAGCTGCGATGATTCAATAGTGGGAGGTGGTGTGTCCGAGGTGTTCGGCGTCGACGATGAGGCTGACGCCGAAACAGAGAGGCAAAATATGCTGGCGAATAATGTGGACCGTCCAACAAACGATGTAAACATAGAGGTCTTCCTGACTAACTGATTAAGAATAGTTGAAGTCTAGCTTAGCTCAGCACATCGGTCAGCTTTCATGTCCAAAAAAACACCATTCGATCCACAAGAATTGCCAGAAACAGCCCTAATAAATAGACGATGGAATACTTGAAGAGCTGTTGAGCAGTGGCCATGGATTCGGTGCGATAGAGTGTCCACGCCAAGTTCATAAACTTCAGATTCAGGTAACTGACGGCAAGCAGGTATAACCAGGAAGAAAACTGGGTCAACCAGGGTAATGCGGTAACGATTACCAAAAGCACGGAATACAGCAGGATGTGCAGTCGGGTAAAGGCCTGGCCATGGGTGACTGGCAGCATAGGCACTTCCGCCTTTTGATAGTCTTTCACTCGATACAGCGCCAGCGCCCAGAAGTGTGGTGGTGTCCAGGTAAAGATAATTAACACCAACAGCAAGGCATCGGCACTGATTTCTGGCGCAATCGCAGTCCAGCCCAACAAGGGGGGCAGGGCGCCGGCAATACCACCAATGGTGATGTTTTGCGGTGTGATGGGCTTCAGCACTAAGGTATAGAGCACGGCATAGCCGACGGTTGCAAACAACGTCAGTGCTAAACACAGTTCGTTTACCTGAATTAAGCTGGCACAACCCAGAGCCAAAAGGGTTGCGGCAAACAGCAAGGCGTGTCGGGTCGTGATTTGGCCTTGGGCAACAGGTCGTCGTTGGGTGCGTTGCATTTGTTGATCTCGCCACTTATCCACAACGTGATTGACCACCGCTGAGGAGGATGCGCATAAGGTGATCCCGACTGAGGCAAAAATCATGTTCAAGACCTGTTGTAAGGTCGGCACTCCTGGTAAGGCCAGAAGCATACCAACCCAAGCTGTGATTAACATGACGAACACGACCTTGGGTTTGCACAGTTCCAGATACTGAGGGGCCAGTGCGGATAGTTCGTTAGGAGTTATGCGGGATGAAGTGGTCATCGTCAACCTCCTTGGTGATGCCGGATGTTTGGTTTGTTAATGAAGATGAGTCGCGGACTTGTTGGGCACTGTCGGACGC
>JBFHTA010000012.1:0-27751 GCA_041590855.1 Pseudomonadales bacterium | reverse complement strand
GCTTTGCGTTGTTTACCCTGTGCATCCAACGCCTTCGCCATCGCCAGCCAAAGTCGTTTCTGAAGCACCGGATTGCCATGAGACAGGGACAACCCCTTCTTAAAGAGTTGTTCGGCTTGACGTGACTGCCCTTTCTTTAAATGAATCAGACCCAGTTCGTAATACACTTTAGGCTCTTTAGGGTCGATGCGCTGAGCTCGTTCCAACACCGACTGTGCCTTCGCATATTGTTTCTTTAAGGCGTAACTTTCAGCACTGGCCAACAATTTAACCACGCTGACTTTCGTGTCATGAATGGATTTGTTCTTACCTACAGTGTGGGCATTCAGCGCTTCACGACCTTTCTGAGGCTTGATGTATACGCCGTTGCCATTATCGATTTCACCCGTTTTGTAGACGGGCTCCCGTTCACCCCCCGTAACCACCGGCACCGTTTGATGCGTGGAACATCCCGCCAAGACCGCAAGACACAAAGTTAGCCATAAAAAACGCATAGATATCCTCATTGATCATTCCAGGCAGTACCCAGGATAGGCCCACCAGGTGAAAAACGCAGTTTACCAATCCATCAATCGTTCTAACAGGCTCTTGCGGTTCGAGCCAACGGCTTCAGGGCAGTCAACCTGCTGTTCAGGAGCACTGCCTTCGATAAAGGGTAACAGTCGGGCGGAGGAACACGCCTGATCCACCAACAAACCGGAAATCTGATCAACCCACACAAAATCAACACCTTGCGGAACCAAGCGTGGCCCAGCACTGGACGGCATGGTTTTCATCACTTGCCCCCATACGCGTAACGCACCACTACTGCCCGTAAGCTGTGTGGGCTGATTATCATCTCGCCCCATCCAGGTCACAGCCAGATAATCCCCTTTTACTCCCGCAAACCAGCTATCACGCTGTTGGTTTGAGGTTCCCGTCTTACCAAAAACCACTTCATCTGGAGAAATTACCTGGTTCAACCAACGCCCGGTCCCTTCTCGTGCAGCCACCTGCATTGCATAATTCACCAGGTACACTGATTTCTGATCGAACACTTGCTCGACCTTCAATGGATATCGGTCCAATACATCGCCCTCAGCATCGGTCACAGAACGAATCACCCGCAATGGAGCCCTAAAACCATCCGCAGCCAGCGTCTGATACATTTTGGTAATCTCATACGGACTCAACGACAAAGACCCTAATAAGGTGGCTGGTAACATAGGAACCGAGTCAGAAAAACCAAAGGCTCTGAAGGTTTCAATCACCTTATCCAATCCAATCTCCAAGCCCAACCTCGCAGTCGCCTGATTGTAGGACTTGGCCAATGCCTGATACAAAAGCACATCGCCATGGCTTTTCTTATCAAAGTTTCTGGGCTGCCACTCATCACCATTGTCCATGCGAATCTTGAACGCCTGGTCCTTCAACACTGTGGTCAATGTGTACTGTTGAGGATTTTGTAGGGCCGTTAAATACACCGCAGGTTTCGCCAACGAGCCAATAGGACGCTTGGCATCCAATGCCCGGTTGAAACCGGAATACCCCACATTACGATCGCCAATCATGGCCACCACTTCACCGTTATCCACCGAGGTAACCACAGACGCCAGTTGATAGGCATCACCCTCATCCGGATGACGTTTAGCCAACCGTTCCAACTCAGCCACAGCCGTCTGTTCCAGTGACCATTGAACTTGCGGATCAAGCGTCGTGAAAACACGCAAACCGGATTTCGACAGCTCGTCTTCGGAGTAATCCCGTTTCAGGTGACGGTGAACCAACCCTAAAAACGCCGGGAAACGATTGGCGGATCGGGTCGGGTGTTCCACCACATCCAACGGCTGCCGTTTGGACCAGTTAATCACCCGATCTTCCATCACCCCTTGTTGCGCTAACAAATCCAATACCAGATTTCGACGCTTCAACGCCCGTTCCGGGAAGCGTTTCGGGTTGTAGTAGGCAGGCCCTTTAATGATCGCCACCATGAGTGCGATCTGGTGCAATTTCAACTCACGTACAGGCACTCCGAAGTAAAAGTAGCTGGCGGCCATCACACCGTGCACCGCACGCGCGCCATCCTGACCGAGATACACTTCGTTTAAATAGGTTTCGAGAATTTTGTCTTTGGAATATCGGAGATCCACCAAGAGCGCCATCGCCGCTTCTTGTAGCTTGCGGGTATAGGTGCGCTCACGGGTTAAATACAAATTTTTAATTAACTGCTGGGTGAGTGTACTACCGCCCTGTACGACACCTCCGGCCTGGAAATTCGCCAGCATGGCACGAACAATCGACTTAGGAGACACGCCGTGATGCTGATAGAACTCCCGATCTTCGGTGGCAATCAAGGCCTCTTTTAAAGCAGCAGGCACCTCATCCACCTTCACCAACTGTCGATCCTCATGGTGATTTGGAAACAGACTGCCCAGCAACAAAGGTTCCAAACGGAACAAGTCCTGTTCCTGACCGTTTACCCGAATCTGCTCAATAGCATCACCCCGAAACACCACCAAGCATTCAGCGGCATCCTGAAGTTCATCTTCAAACTGGAAACCTCTGGCATGAATACGGACACTGTTGCTGCGCTGTAAAGCATAACCGGTGCGCCTATGATCCTGAAAACGGTAGCCTAGTGCCTTTAATTCCCGAACCAACTCAGCGGGTTTCAAACGCTTGCCTGGGTACAATTCCAGAGGTCTTGCATACACCTGGGCAGGAAGCTCCCACTGCACCGAATCCAGATCCTGACGTAATGTGGCATCCAGATAGACTAAGCCCGCCAGTACCAGCACAACACCGACCAAACCAACCTTAACCAGAAAATACACCCACCCCGGCAACCAACGAATATTCTCTTGAGACGCTTGAGCCCGTTTTCGTTGTTTGGCTCTCTGCGTACCCTGGCCGGCACGGGCTGGCGATGACTGAGACGAAGAGCGCGTTGATCGCGAGGACGGTTTGGTTGACGACTTGCCTTTAGAAGAAGGACTGTCTTTTGATGATGATTTCTTTCGTTCTGCCATGAAATATGTACGCTAGCCTCTGGATACTGCGACTATCCCTGTTACGTGTGTGGAAAGTCGCATATTATATACCCCATATTCGCAACACCACTACCGCACTAATTAAACGCACGGGTGAACGCCTCGATACGGATGTGAGCCGCCCCTTGTGAGATGCACACAAATTAAAAGGTATAAACAATGTCCGACAATAATAAAAAATATCATGTCTACGGTTTAGGAAATGCGCTTGTAGATATGGAGTTCGAAGTAAGCGATCAGTTCCTTTCCGATAAAGGAATTGAAAAAGGCATGATGACCCTAATCGATGAAGATCAACACCACGTTCTGTTCGATGATCTGAAAGACACCTTCGGCGTTGTAAAGCAAGCCAGTGGTGGTTCAGCAGCCAACACCATCATTGCTGCCAGCTATTTTGGCGCAAATAATTTTTATTCTTGTCGTGTTTCCAACGATGAAACCGGTGATTTTTATGTCAAAGATCTAATGGCCGCCGGTGTCGACACCAACATGAATGGCAATCGTGAGACAGGTGTAACCGGCAAGTGCCTGGTGATGGTCACACCCGATGCAGAGCGCACCATGAACACCTATCTGGGCGTATCAGAGCACTTCGATCATAACAACATTGTTGAAGATGCCATTGCAGATTCCACCTACCTGTACATCGAAGGTTATTTGGTCACATCTGAAACAGGCCGTCATGCTGCGATCCAGGCGCGTGAAACCGCTAAAAAAGCCGGTACGCAAATCGCCATGACCTTCTCTGACCCGGCAATGACCCAATTCTTTAAAGACGGCCTGATTGAAATGTTAGGTGAAGGTGTGGATCTGTTGTTCTGTAACGAACAAGAAGCTCAGCTGTTTACCGGCAAAGAAACCGCAGAAGCCGCCATTGACGAATTATCCAAACTGGCACCACACCTGGTCGTGACTCTGGGCAAAAAAGGCGCCTTGATCGTGAAAGACGGCGAGCGTTACAGCGTCCCGGCGTTCCCTGTAAAAGCTATCGATACCAACGGTGCAGGCGACATGTTTGCAGGTGCCTACCTGTATGCCATCACGCACGGTCACTCCCCTCAGGAAGCCGGTCGATTAGCCAGCCGATCTGCATCTGAACTGGTTACCCATTTCGGCGCGCGTTTACCTGCCGAAAGTCATGATCAGCTAAAACAGGAAATTCTATAACCCGCGCTCTCCCCAGAGCCTACGACATACAGGGCACGCCCCGGCCCCACGAGCAACAAGGCAACGCAGTGGAACAGAAACAGTACGTACAATGGTTTAGAAACACATCGCCCTACATCAACGCGCATCGTGGAAAAACGATTGTGTTGCTGTTGAACGGTGAGAGTATTGCTGATCCGAATCTACCTAACATCATCCACGACATTGCCACCTTGAGCAGCCTTGGAGCTAAGCTCTGTATCGTCTTCGGAGCCCGTCCCCAGATCGAGCAAAAGCTTGCCGAACATCAGTTGGAATCGGTAATCAAACTGACTCACAGAGTCACAACCGATACCGCATTACCACACATCAAAGATGCTGTCGGCAGCACCCGTATTCAACTGGAAGCGTTATTGTCGATGGGCCTGCCCAACTCCCCTATGCACGGCGCAGACATTCGCATCAGCAGTGGTAACTACATTACTGCGCAGCCAATCGGCGTCCGTGAAGGTGTGGATTTTGGTCATACCGGAGAAGTAAGACGGGTGGATCATCAGGCGATTTTAGCCGATCTCAATCAAGGCCGCATTGTGCTGATTCCACCACTGGGTTTTTCACCCACCGGAGAAGTATTCAATCTCTCATCGGAAGCCTTGGCCACAGACGTCGCTAAAGCCATACAGGCCGATAAACTGATTTTATTCCAGAAAGAAGCCGGTGTGATGCAAGGCGGAAAGCTGGTTCGGGAGCTAACGCCCCTAAAGATTAAGAACTTACTGGAAAACGAAACCCTGGACCCAGTGATTGAAGCCAACCTCAATTCAAGTCTGGTGGCATTGAATTATTTGCCTCGGGTGCATTTGGTCAGTTATCAATCAGACGGGGCCTTACTTCAAGAATTGTATACGTTGGACGGTCAAGGCACCCTGCTGACACGGGAACCGTCAGAAGTTCTGAGACGCGCCTCGATCAGTGACGTGGCAGGCATTCTTGATCTCATTCAGCCGCTGGAAGAACAGGGCATCCTGGTCAAACGTTCACGCGAACGTCTGGAACAGGAAATTGAACAATTCATCGTGATGGATTGGGAAGGCATGATCGTCGGTTGTTCCGCTATGTATCCCTACCAAGATCCGGAAACCAAAACCACATGGGCAGAACTCGCCTGCGTAGTGGTTCATCCCGATTATCGTGGTAACGATCGTGGCGAGAAGCTGTTGAACTACGTAGAACAGCAGTGTAAACAACGCCAATACAATACTCTGTTTGTACTAACCACTCGTACCGGCCATTGGTTTATCGAGCGGGGCTTTAAAGCCATTCAACCCGAGCAATTGCCACCGGCACGAAAAGAACTCTATAACTGGCAGCGAAACTCCCGCATTCTGGCGAAATCCTTATAGCCAATGCCCATGGTAATTTTGACCTTTTTTGACCCGACTTTTACCCGTTTTATTCGGTGGTTTAGAGTAAGCTAACGGCATGGTTGTCAGAGATTTCAATTCATTGACGCCAAACCAACACTCACAGCTCACACTAAGTGTTCGACGATTCCCCACAATCAAAGGACCACTACCAGTGAGCTGAGCGAGGAGTGTGATAGGCCCAAGATGGCTAATGCTCGATTCCACCGATACTCTGTATCGGTGTTTTTTCTCTTCAAAGCAATTACCCAAGCACCTCAGAGTCGTCTACACTAGTTGCAATGGAAGCAATTGGATAAGGCCATCAAGTAATGTCAAAACTTCATAACCCCAGTGTGGTAGATAACCTTAAACAGCTGATCGGAGAAGATAAGTTTTCTGTCATCCTATCGAGCTCCAGAGCCTCGTTGGAAGGAATACTGTCTGAACTGAAAACTGCCTATACCAGCTCAGATCATGAAACTATGCGTCGAGCTGTGCACAGTATTAAATCGTCCGTGGGTAACTATGGTGCTGACCCTGTGTCCCAAAAAGCCGAAGAAATGGAACTTAAATACAAAGCCCAGGATTTATCCGGTGCCGCCAGTGAAATTGAGGAAATGGAAGACCTGGTGCAAGCCTTGTTAACCGAGCTGGAAGCCTACTTATAACAGTTTCACCACAGGCAACGACGAACATCCAGTTCATTACACGGAAGCACCACCTCATCTTTGGTGCTTCTGATCCAACAGACAGAAAGGTGGTTCAGCCATGACCGCATCTATCCTGATCGTTGATGATATGACGGATAGCCGTCTTCTTCTCGATGCCCTGTTAAGTGATACCTACCGAATCCATCTCGCCGTCTCTGGCCAGGAAGGACTGGATAAAGTCAAACAGCATACTCCCGATCTGATATTGCTGGATCTGATCATGCCCGGCATGGACGGACTCGAAGTGTGCGAGATCCTCAAGCATGATCCCGACACGCAAGACATTCCGATTGTTTTTATCACAGGTTCAACTGACGACAATGAAAAACTGAAAGCCTATGAACTGGGTGCCGACGATTTCATTCATAAACCGGTGAATGCCGAAGAACTGACCACCAAGGTATCTAAAATACTGGCGAGCCAAACCAGCCTGAAAGAAGCCAGGGAAATGTCGCAAATGGCACAACAAACCGCCTTAATTGCGATGACGAATTCCAGCGAGTTGGGAATGATTCTGAAATTCATGGAATCCGCCAACGAAGCCACCTCTTTCGAAGCCCTAGCCAAACACCTGGAAGAAATCACCCAAAACTTTGGGGTAATCTGCTGTTTTCAGTTTAACTACGAAGATACCTGTCTGAACTTTGGTAACGGTTGCGTTGAAGACAGCCTGGAAGCACGCATGATCACAGAAGCCCGGAAAGCCGGAGGCATCATTGGCCACGGTAAGCGTATGTTCTTCAATCAGCATTATGTGTCCATGCTGGTCAAGAACATGCCGGTGGAGGACGAAGACAAATGCGGCCGCTACAAAGACAACCTATCCATGTTGTTATCCGCAGCCAACGGCATTGCCAAAACCATAGGTATCGGCCAGTCTGTTGCCAGGCAACGTAAGCAATTAATTAAGGACACACTGGATTCCACCTTTGACCGTACGCAACACATCATGTCGTTAATCCGCCATTTGGAAAGCAGTACAGTGAATGTCGTTCAGGACGCCCGTCTGTCTTTCGAAGAAGCCCTATACAGCTTGGGTTTAACAGAAGAGCAAGAAAACAATTTAATCGGTATTTTCAACAGTGCTATGGATAAAATGGATACAGTAAAAGAGACCGCAGTTGAAGTGGAAGATACCATGACTATGGTCGTCAAAGTGTTTGAGAAACTACTGAACGAAGACGAAACAAGCACACCCAAGGATTAAATTGGGTGTATAGCTACAAAAAAGCCCTGGTCGATCAACCAGGGCTTTTTTAGTTCAGATCAGACCATTAATCGTCCAGCATCGCTTTATCACGAACTGCACCTTTGTCCGCACTGGTTGCAAACTTAGCGTACGCTTTCAATGCGGTGGTAACACGACGAGGACGCTCTTCAGCAGGCTTCCAACCTTTCTTATCTTGTTCCGCACGACGCTCTGCCAGCTCAGCTTCGCTGAGTTCAACATTGATGCTTCGGTTAGGAATGTCGATCACAATTGGATCACCGTCTTTCAACAGGCCAATCGCACCACCTGCCGCAGCTTCCGGTGAACAGTGGCCAATAGACAACCCGGACGTACCGCCCGAGAAACGACCGTCGGTTAATAACGCACAGTCTTTACCGAGGCCTTTGGATTTCAGATACGAAGTCGGGTACAACATTTCCTGCATGCCCGGACCACCTTTTGGCCCTTCGTAGCGAATGATCACCACGTCGCCTGCTTTCACTTCATCGTTCAAAATACCGCTGACGGCTGTATCCTGAGACTCAAAAATTTTCGCCTTGCCATGGAAAACCAGAATGGACTCATCCACCCCTGCAGTTTTTACCACACAACCGTCCTGTGCAATGTTTCCGTATAGCACGGCCAAACCGCCCTCTTTGGAAAATGCATGTTCCAGATCACGAATACAACCTTCAGCACGGTCACCATCCAGCGTCGGCCAACGTGTACTTTGACTGAATGCCGTTTGTGTCGGAATACCAGCCGGACCCGCCTTGAAGAACTTAATCACTTCTTCAGACGGATTACGCATGATGTCCCATTTGTCCAAGGCGTCTTTCATGGTTTTGCTGTGAACGGTCGGCAGGTCGTTATGCAACAAGCCTGCACGATCAATCTCACCCAAGATACCCATAATGCCACCGGCACGGTGTACATCTTCAATATGGTACTTCTGAGTATTCGGAGCCACCTTACACAGCTGGGGAACCACACGAGACAAACGATCAATGTCTTTCATGGTGAAGTCGACTTCCGCTTCTTGTGCTGCAGCCAACAAGTGCAAAATAGTGTTGGTTGAACCACCCATCACGATGTCCAACGTCATCGCATTTTCAAAGGCTTTGAAGTTGGCAATAGAACGAGGAAGTACCGATTCGTCATTCTCTTCGTAATAACGTTTGGTGATGTCTACGATGATACGCGCTGCGTCAAGAAACAGATTTTCACGATCCGCGTGCGTCGCCAAGGTTGTACCATTACCCGGCAAAGACAAACCTATCGCCTCAGTCAGACAGTTCATGGAGTTCGCCGTAAACATGCCGGAGCAAGAACCACAGGTTGGGCAGGCACTGCGCTCATATTCAGCCACTTGCTCGTCCGTCGCTTTGTCGTCCGCCGCAATCACCATGGCATCGACCAAATCAAGCTTGTGCTCGGACAGCTTGGTCTTACCGGCTTCCATTGGGCCGCCTGAAACGAACACAACTGGGATGTTCAGACGCAAGGCCGCCATCAGCATTCCCGGTGTGATCTTGTCACAGTTAGAGATACATACCAAAGCATCAGCACAGTGCGCATTCACCATGTATTCAACCGAATCAGCAATGATCTCGCGACTTGGCAAGCTGTACAACATGCCGTCGTGGCCCATGGCAATACCATCGTCGACCGCAATGGTATTAAACTCTTTGGCAACACCACCGGCTTTTTCAATCTCACGCGCCACCAGCTGCCCCATGTCTTTCAGATGGACATGACCGGGTACAAACTGGGTAAAGGAGTTGGCAACCGCAATGATTGGCTTATGGAAATCTTCATCTTTCATGCCCGTGGCACGCCACAAGGCACGAGCACCCGCCATATTTCTACCATGAGTGGAGGTTTTGGAGCGATACTCAGGCATGGATCTTCCTCATCATTTATCTAATAAGTGCCCTGGCCTTCAATACAGCGTAACCGACGCCAAACATCGCAATAACCAGGGGGAATTGCTTCTAACCGCATAGCATAACAGACCACTACGTCCACTCCCAGCTTTTGGTCATTGGTCGTAAAATTGTCTAAAAATCCTGACTTTTATGACAACCTGGGTCTATGATAATAAGTCATATTCAAAAGTCGTCTTAACATCGTTATTCATATGACTGAATTAAAAAAACGAATCTCGGAATCGTTGCGAAAAGACCTGCAAGCCGGAGAGCTGATACTTCCCAGCCTTCCAGAGGTTGCTATGGCTATTCAGGAAGAGGTCAAAAAGAAATCTTCTACGGCATTGTCCGTCTCGAAAGTCATCATGCTGGACCCGGGATTAACCGCCCATTTTCTGAAAGTCGCCAACAGTCCACTTTATCGAACTCAAAATTCTGTCAGCGGGTTGCCTGAAGCCATTGGCCTGATCGGCATAGACTCAGTGCTGAACATGGCCCTGACATATACCATGCGCACCATGTTTGTGAACACTGACGGCCCATGGAAGAAGGTATTAATCAGTCAATGGAACGAAGCCACAGAGCTGGCAGCTATTGTTGCGGTATTGGCCGATTACATCCCCAATTTTGAAAGCGATCATGTGATGGTCGCAGCCATGCTTCAGAACATAGGCGCGTTACCTTTGATCAACCATCTGCAACACTTCCCCGAGCTGGAAGAAGAAGACGTAGAACAACTGATCTCAGAAAATGCCACTAAAGCCGGTCTGGCATTGGTGAAGCTCTGGGGCTTAGGTAAGCCCTTCGAAGATGCAATCAAAGCCCGTAATAACTGGCGCTTTGAATCGACCAGGCAACTGGACACCACCGACCTGATCACCATAGCCCGTTTTCACTATATGAAGAATAAGGGACGCCTTGCAGAGTGCCCACCCACCAGCGAAATCCCTGCGTTTCGTCATCTTGAAAAGCTCGATTTCACCGCCGAGATGAGCATGCAATGGATCGACTCGGCACGCGCAAAGATTCGCGCTATTAAACGGATGTTATGTATGTGATCGAAGGCTACCCGATCTTGCCTCGAACGCGCAGCCCGTTCCTTACGACTGGGTATTTCCTCTAGAAATCACTGGGCGCCCCGGACAAGGCAAAGTGCATGTCCATCATATTGACCGCCCGATAGCCCAATAACAGGTGAGTATTCAACAGTTGATTAACTTCCGCTGTTGGAACCACACAATGAATGGTTGAGCTGTTCACTTGGTCGTCCGTAATCAGTATGTAGGTATCGCCGATCCGTTTCAGGGTTTCTACGACATCACCAATATCTGCCGCTCTCGCAGTCGATCTGGAAATGCAATACAAGGATGATCGGGGAATCATCACGTCCCGCACCGAAAGATCAGCAATCGGGCTGCCCAGCTTAGCAGCATAGGCCACCGCTTTTTGGCCCATTACATCCCGCTTAGTGACAATTCCGATTACCTCACTGCGGCTGTTTTCCACCAGACAGACGGACATTTTCATAGCGTGCATCACGTGTAAGGTGTTTTGCAAACCATCATCGGCATGTACCGTTACGGTTCGCTGATCCGTAAAGGCATCGACCAGTACCGACGCTGGACTGGACAGGGAAAGTTTTATGTTGGGCAATTTTGCCTTAGCTGAATTGGAAGGGACATTGGCATTTAAAGAGACTAACTTAAGGGGCTGATATTGGCTCATGAGCATCTCCTGGTTATGGGTGTACAGCGTCTTCCCCAGCTGTTGTGTTATCGGAGACGTAAGGGTCTAATTCTGCATGAAAAGCGCTGAATAAAAACACTTAACGATCAGTTTCAGGATAGACCAGAGCCAGTCGCTCTACCTGTAAATGCAATGCAACAAAATGGATTTACCGACGAAGGGAGAAACGATCGTTTCCCCCAAGATAGCCTTTCAACCTCTGCTAGGCGTTAACGCGTTCCAACACAATAAAACTGTAATCGTACGGATTTGGCCCCTCTGCGCTGAAATCTTCCCGACCAATTTCTGCCCAGTCTGAACGATCAAACTCCGGGAAATAGGCATCCCCGTCCACGTCCGCATGAACCTGGGTCAGATAGAAGCGGTCGCATTGGTCAAAGGCCATACCATAGATTTGCGCACCACCAATGATCATGGCTTCTTCATACCCATTAATAACGGCAAGACTTTCTGCCAAAGACTTGGCCTCCTCAAGAGTGGCCACCACATGCACCCCGTCCGGCGCATCAAAGCCGCTGCGACTCAGTACTATGTTCGGGCGACCAGGTAACGGCCGCCCAATCGACTCAAAAGTTTTACGGCCCATGATAATGGGTTTACCCATAGTGACTTTTTTAAAATACTTAAGATCTTCCGGCAGGTACCAAGGTAACTTGTTGTCGCGTCCAATCACCCGATTTTCCGCCATTGCCACTATCATTGATAATTTCATCGTCAATCCTTCTTAGAAGCCGCTTACGGGCATTAAACACTGAACGGGTACTGAATCGGGTCGTGACACTGATACCCCGTCACTTCGAAGTCATCCAGGGTTACCCAGGTTTCAATGTCTTCCAGGGTTTTGATGTCCGGATTGATCGATAATTTAGGCGGATCAAACGGCTCGCGTTTCAATTGTACATCGCGCATCAGTTCAAGCTGATCCTCATAGATGTGAGCGTTCACTATCTTGTGATACGCCTGACCAGGCTTATGACCGGTAATTTGCGCGACTAACGCAAGCAATACATACACCTGAACCATATTAAAATTCAGCCCGAGAGGCACATCGCAAGAACGTTGAGTGCTGTTCAGATAGAGGGTATCCCCTAACAGCGAAAAATGATGACTGTACATACACGGACGCAAACAGCCCATATGAAACGCACCAGGATGATAAAAAGTCAGTATTTCCCCACGGTCATCCTGACCGGCCTTCAAGTCATCAATAATCTTACGTAGCAAGTCCACACTGCCGCCGTCCGGCTTAGGAAAGTTACGCCCGATCGCGCCGTACACCAGCCCCATATCATCCTCACCTTTACGATATGGATTGGCTAACCAGGCCTCGTTCAGGTTGGCATTGGCATCCCAGGTTTTGGTGCCCAGCTTTCGGAAATCTGCGGCATTGTCGTAACCACGCAAATACCCAATGATTTCAGCAATGGCCGATTTCCAATAACTCTTACGCGTCGTCACTAACGGGAATTGCTGCGCCGCCACATCGTAGGTTAAATCGGCATTAATCACCGTCAGACAACGCTTCCCCGTACGGGCATTTTCCACCCAAACGCCTTCCTCAACGATACGGGAACATAAGTCGAGATATTGTTTCATTATTAACCGCCCAAATATTGGGAACCTCTGAACAAGTCCGCAGAGCTAGAGCGGACTTGTTCAGAGGTTCCCTTGTTATTTACGTAGAAAAGAATTCGCGAATTGTACCATGAGGCAGGGTCGAAACCCCACCTCAGCAACCAAGGCATCACACCCGTTTACTGGTTCTGACCATGCTTCTTATAGCCGTAAACCATAAAGCCCACGCCAATCAGAATCATAGGCGTCGACAGGACCTGCCCCATGGTCAGCCAATCGCCGTACAAATAGCCGATATGGCTATCCGGCTGACGGACAAATTCCACAATAAACCGGAACACGCCATAACACGCCAGGAACAAACCGGACACCACCATACGCGGGCGCTCTTTCGACGAGAAGAACCAGACAATCAAAAACAGTGCGACGCCTTCCAAGGCAAACTGGTACAACTGCGACGGGTGACGTGGTAAGTCACCAGCTCGAGGGAAGACCATCGCCCAAGGCACATCCGTCACCTTGCCCCAAAGCTCTCCACCGATGAAATTACCAATGCGACCAGCCCCCAGACCAATAGGGACAACCGGCACAATAAAGTCCATCAACTCAAAAAAGGTTTTGTTGATCTTGCGGCCATACAAGGTCAGCGAGATCATCACGCCCAGTAAGCCACCATGAAAGGACATTCCACCTTCCCATATGGCAAACAGAGACAAGGGGTCTTGCAGAAAGTGACTGAAATTGTAGAAGAGCACATAACCGAATCGCCCCCCGAGAATTACTCCAAGTGCCCCCCAGAATACCATGTCGGACACTTGCTCTTTGGTGTATTCACCACTCTTATTAGCACGATAATTCAACAGGAAGTATGCACCGGCGAAGCCCACCAAATACATCAAACCATACCAATGTACTTTTAACGGCCCCAGCTCCAGCGCCACCGGGTTAATAGAAGGGTAATCAATCATAACATCCCTATTATTTATAAATGAGTCTAAAGGCAGTACACCGTTAGACTGTGAAATTACAGTAAGTTCGTTAAGCGAGTAGGAAACGGGTTCCTACCACGACCAACAAACACGCAAAAATTCGTTTTAACACCAACGGCGGTAATTTGTGCGCCAGCTTCGCCCCACGGCGTGCGAAGAACACACTGGTGGTGACTATGCCAAAAAACGCGGGCCAATAGATGTAGCCCGTGGTCCACAGTGGCAAGCCTTCTTTATCCCAACCCACCAGCACATTGGTAATCGCAGCGATCAGAGCAATCGGAAAACCAATCGCAGCGGCTGTACCAACCGCCCGCTGTACCTGCACATTACACCAGGTCAGGAAAGGCACCGAAAGGGTACCGCCACCAATGCCAAAGATCGCCGACGCCCAACCGATAAAGCTACCTACCACACCCAAACCCAAAGCACCCGGCAATTGACGGGAAGGTTTAGGGCTTAGCTGAAACGCCATTTGAGCCGCAGCACACAGAGCAAACACGCCAATGATCTTTTGTAGGTGCTCGCCACTCAGTTGATCAGCGGTTGCCACCCCTAATGCCGATCCAATAACGATACCCACTGAAATCTTTTTAAAGGTTGGCCAGTCCACGCCGCCCTTCTGGTGATGGGTTCGAATGGAGCTGATCGAAGTAAACACAATGGTCGCCAGTGAAGTGCCCACCGCCAGATGCGTCAATACATCCGGGCTCACTTGCTGAGCCTCAAACGCCAACACCAAGGCCGGTACAATGATCATACCGCCGCCAATACCAAACAACCCGGCCAGCATTCCGGCAACCGCACCTACCAACAAATAGACCAACAAAACCATGGCAATAAGTCCTTTTGGTTACAATAAAAAGCTGGCTATTATTGCACTGATTTTTCTAAGATAGAACGACCTTCAACGATCCAACCCAGGAAAGAACGATGTGTTTAGTGGCGTTAGCCTACAAAGTTCATCCAGAGTACCCTTTGATTTTGGTCGCTAATCGCGATGAATATCATCATCGACCGGCGCACCCGGCCCACTGGTGGCCAGAGGCTCCCAGTGTGGTTGCAGGAAAAGACCTCAGTGCCGGCGGCAGTTGGATGGCGTCGGATCACCATGGCCGCCTGATTTGTTTAACCAATGTAAGAATCGGCCGAGCCCCGCAAGCAGAACAAGCCTTATCCCGGGGCAAGATCGTCAGCGATTACATCACCCAAAGCACACCTGCCGAACACTATCTGAAGCAACTAAGTGATCGGTGTCACCTGTTTAACCCGTTCAATTTACTGGTGTACGAAGCGGGGCGGCTGTTCTATTGCAACAGCCTGAATCAAGGCTACCTAACACTGCCTCCGGGGTTGTATGGGCTGAGTAACGCCTTTCTGGATACCCCTTGGCCCAAAGTGCAAGCCTCCAAGACACAGCTGCAACGAGCCATCATTGAAGACCAAATCTCTCCGGACGTGTTAGCGAACACTCTCTCGGACAGAAGCCCCTATGCTCATGAGCTTCTGCCTGACACCGGCATCCCGCAACAACTGGAACATCTGCTATCCTCTGCCTTCATTGTCAGCCCCAGCTACGGCACACGTTGCACCAGCGTCTTCTGGCAGGATCAGTCATCGAAGTGTTATTTCCGCGAAGACAACTGGTTTGCCACAGGTGAAATTGCATCACAGCAGGAATTTTCCTGGAAAGCCAAGTCCATACAAACGAAAACAACTCAAGCCTCTTCATTCCAGAATCCCTACCCCATCTGAATCGCATTTATTCAAGAATGATATAACCATTGATCACAACGCTATTGAAAACTTCCACAGAAACGCAGGCTGTCTTCCATAATTAATATCATGGCCACGCGATTTACCCCAGATTTACAACGACACATACTCTTAACTTATGCCCTGTTGCTCTGCTTCAGCGGCTTGGCATTGGCTGTGCCTTACAACTCAGAGGTTAACAGCCAATTACAGGTGCATCACGCTACTCCGATAATCCAAAGCAACGTCCGACAGCTCCTGTCTGATCCTGACCACCACTATTCAACATCACCATTAAAAAACGTGACTCACGTTCAACGCTTATATCGCCGCTTTGAGTATCAACTTTTGTGGTTTGAAGGTGACGAACTGACCCCAGCCGGAGAAGCACTAATCCAAACCATTAAAGAACACGTTCTGGACCAGCCTTCTCATTATCCGTACCACGCACACCAGCTATTACTACGCTTACAGACCATGCAATCAGCGGTTAAAGAAATCAGTTATCTGGATGTATTACTGACCGACGCATTTTTCAGCTATGCCCGGGATTCAATGACCGGGCACCTGCTGCCCAATCAAAACGAACCGGATCATCCCGCGATGCTGAAGACTCGTGTTTCAGGTGACTCAGACAACTTGAATTTGCCAACCACGGCGAGCACTCCCAATGACCCGCTGATAGAATCATTCACCACAGGCACGTTTCAGCGAGATCAGTTATTGCCGCTGATCAACCAAGTTCTAACACCAAAGCACAACGGATATTTACAGCTCAGAGACGCCCTAGAGCATTACCTGAGACTAGCCCAGAACATGCACCACTGGTCCTCGTTTGAAGACGGCCCGG
Source organism: Pseudomonadales bacterium (assembly GCA_041590855.1). Classification (GTDB taxonomy): domain Bacteria; phylum Pseudomonadota; class Gammaproteobacteria; order Pseudomonadales; family Litoribrevibacteraceae; genus Litoribrevibacter. Next base: position 11,407 of record JBFHTA010000012.1, on the reverse strand, counting down.
ATCTGGCGCAAGGCGATCAGCACCCTCAGATTGAACAACTGAGACATCGTTTGTCCTTACTGGGGGATCTGAACACACAAGGTACGCCTGAAACGCCACATCAAACACCGCCAGCCTCCTTCCCTCGAGACTACAACACACCTCTGAACTTTCCCGGCAATCCACAGCGCGATTCACAAAGAACGCTAGATGCTTCGGATCGGCTGGACCCGCTTCTGCTGGAAGCTCTAAAGCAATTTCAACGACGTCATGGTTTACCGGCCACCGGTGTACTCAATAACGCCACACGGGCTCAGTTGAATGTACTGCCCAGTCAACGCATCCAGCAAATTGCCATCAACATGAAACGTTGGCGTTACCTGCCGGATACGCTAGGCGAGCGTTATATTATGGCCAACATTGCCGATTACACCCTGCAAGCCGTTGAACAAAGCCAAACCAGCCTGCAAATGGACATCATCGTAGGCAGGGCAAGTCGCCGAACCCCCATTATGGTCCAGAGCATCCGAACCCTGGTATTAAATCCAACCTGGGCGATACCGCCCAGAATAGCCCGTACCACCATTCTTCCGAATGCCAAGAAAAACCCTGGCTCTCTGCGCCGACAAAACATTGAGATTGTCATCGGGACCGGATCGCAACGGAAAGTGATTGACCCGAAAACCCTGGATTGGGAAACCATCAACATCAACAAATTTCCCTATCGCCTGGAGCAAAAACCCGGTCGACGTAACACCTTGGGGGAAGTCAAATACCCACTCAACAACGATTACGCCATTTACCTTCACGATACCGCACAACCCAAGCTGTTCAAACGTTCGATGCGGGCGTTAAGTTCCGGCTGTGTCCGGGTCTCTAAGCCCAGAGAACTGACCGCATGGTTATTAAAAGACAACCCGGGATGGACAAAGCGACGTATCGCCCGAGCACACAGAAATAAGCGCACGCTTTATCTTGGGCTGAAAGAGGACGTACCGGTCTACCTGATGTATTGGACCGCTTGGGTTGATGAGGACGGATTGATTCACTTCAGGAAAGACATCTACGGCCGGGACCGCCAGAACAGCCAACTGGCCTCAGTCGATATGTAAGCAATTCAGATGAAGCCCTTGAAGCAACTCTTAAACAGTTAAGCCACTCAAGAAGAGGTTCGCCCGCCTTTTGGACGAATAAAGGACAAAACACCAGCGTCTTCCAACGCCAGCTCAATGGTACTGTGAATCACTTCCGGACTGTCCGCAATCATAACGCGCGCCAACAACTCCTGTGACCAAGTGTAGGTAATATTACGCACTACGTATTTCACCTTCGGCAAGCTGGCCGAGTTCATACTCAAAATATCGTAGCCCATAGCCAACAGAATGGGCGCAGCAATCGGATCACCCGCCAATTCACCGCAGATGCTTACAGGCACACTTTCCATACGCGCATCCTCTGCAATCTTCTTCAAGGCTTGCAGTACCGCTGGATGGTAAGAGTGATACAAATCCGCAACTCGGGCGTTGTTACGATCGACAGCAAGAATGTATTGGGTTAAATCGTTACTGCCCACCGAAATGAAGTCTACCAACTGAGCCAGCTCGCGGGTTTGATAAACGGCTGCCGGTACTTCAATCATCACCCCGACTTCCGGCATGACCACATGAAAGCCTTCTTCGCAGACCTCATAATAGGCTCTATGAATCAGTCGCATGGCTTCTTCTACCTCACCGGTACCTGTAATCATAGGCAACATGATTCGTAGGTTATTCAAGCCTTCCGACGCCTTCATCATGGCGCGTACCTGAACCAGAAAGATTTCAGGGTGATCCAGCGTAATACGGATTCCGCGCCAGCCAAGGAAAGGATTGTCTTCCTTGATCGGGAAATAACTCAGCTCCTTATCGCCACCGATATCCAAAGTTCTCATGGTTACCGGACTGGGCGCAAACGCCTTGAGTTGTTCCCGGTAGGTTTGCATTTGTTCTTTTTCCGTAGGGAAACGATCTTTGATCATGAAAGGCACTTCGGTGCGGTACAAACCCACACCTTCGGCGCCACGATCGAGCGAACGGAAAACATCAGCCATCAAACCGGTATTCACCCACAGCTTGATGCGATGACCGTCTTTGGTTTCACACGGCAGATTCTTTAAGGTATCCAGCTCACGAACCAGTTCCTTCTCTTCTTCCACAATGCTCTGGAAGTTTTCAAGCAACTGATCAGAAAACAAAGTAAAGACCTTGCCCCGATACCCATCAATGATGATCTTTTTACCATCCAATCGGGAATAAGGCAGCCCCTGAACCCCCATGATGGTAGGAATACCCATAGCTCTGGCGAGAATCGCCACATGCGAGTTACTGGAACCTTCGACCGAGACAATCCCTTTCAGTTTTCCTTTGGGCACTTCCGCCAACATGGTCGGTGTGATTTCTTCACCCACCAGAATGGCATCATTCGGATAATCAATGGGGGCAATCTTGGAGGACTGCATGTATTCCAACAAGCGTATCCCCATGTCCTTAATGTCGGTTGCCCGTTCCCGCAAATAGGGGTCGTCCATTACACTGAAGTGCTGCTCGTATTGGCGAATCACCTGAGATAAAGCACCCTGTGCCCACTCTCCGGCAGAAATTAGCGACTGAACCTCAGACCCGAGGGCTTCGTCATCCAGCATGTTCAGATATACATCAAACAAGGCCTGCTCTTCCGGCCTTAATTGATCGGCCAGTTTTTCACCAGCCAAGCGAATGTCACGACGCACCGCTTCTAACGCTTCAGTAAACAGCTGCTGCTCGGCTTCAACGTCTGTAACCTGCTTACTGGGGACCTGATCCAAGTCGGCAGAGCGGATCATCACTACCGCATGGCCAATGGCAATGCCCGGCGCACCAGAGACCCCTTTAAACTGCTGGTCTTTTTTAACTTTGGTCTTACTGTCGCGCTTATTGAATTCGTTAATTTTTCCGGTGGCCTCGGCATGGACAATCACCCCGGCCAACTGGGCCGACATGGTCACCAAAAAGGCTTCTTCACCTTCATCAAAACGGCGGCGCTCTCGTTGCTGAACCACCAAGACACCCAACACACGACGGTGATGGATAATAGGAACCCCTAAAAACGAGTGAAATTGCTCTTCACCGGTTTCCGGGAAGTATTGATAGTTGGGGTGTTCCGGAGCATCATCCAAATTAATCGGTTCTTCACGAACCCCGACCAAGCCGACCAACCCTTGAGCCGAACTCAAGCGCACCCGGCCAATGGATGATCGCTTCAACCCCTCAGTCGCCATCAAGACATACTCGTGCGTGTCCGGTTCCCATAAATAAACGGAACACACTTGAGTATTCATGGCTTCTCGTACACGGCGCACGATAATATCCAGGGCGGTTTGGAGATCCCCTGCGATATTAACTTCCTGTACTATGCCTCTGAGGGTTTTAAGCATTCCTTCCCAATCTCAAACACTTGATAGGCTAAGTAAAGCTGATTAAAACAGTTTTGCTAGGGAACCTCTGAACAGTCTTCAATGATTAAGGCTGAATCAAACGAACCTTAGGTGCTAACTCTTTTAACGCTTTTCGATACACCTCTCGTTTAAACGCCACCACCTGATCCAGTGGATACCAATAGCTGACCCAACGCCAACCATCAAATTCCGGATTACCTGAATAACCCAAGTTCACCGACGCATCATCACTGACCATTCTTAACAGAAACCATTTCTGTTTCTGCCCGATACACACAGGTTGGCTGTTATAGCGAACCATTCGTTTTGGTAAACGATAACGTAACCAACCTCGCGTACACGCAAGCACTTCAACGTCATGCGCTTTTAGCCCGACCTCTTCTTGAAGTTCGCGATAGAGCGCATCTTCAATCGTTTCCTCGTGCTTGATTCCCCCTTGCGGGAATTGCCAAGCATCCTGACCAATTCGCCTGGCCCAGAGCACCTGACCATGATCATTCGTCAGAATGATCCCCACATTTGGCCGGAAACCGTCCGAATCAATCACTGAATTAACCCATATAAAGTCTAGCTTAATCTATTCATCTGCTGGTCTGCTGGATAGTGACCGAGCGAACAGACAGATGAACCCATATTTGAATTAAAATACCGTATCTACAAACTAGCCACAACCTGAAAACGCCATCATGTGATTCGAGCACACAGCAAAAGTCGCCTTCCAACAGTCTCAATACGACACCCATTCTTAGCAATAGCTCAGCAATTTACACACCAAAGGGAGAAAAAGGTGTCACTCATTTGCAGCAAACTCCGTGTTTAATGCAAAATACCTGGGTAATGCCGTTCCGAAGCCGTTCAGGCCAGGTTTAAACAGACGAATGGCAGACGCCCTATGTAAAGAGCAATGTCCAACAGACATCAGACAACACCTTAGAAACAGCTGGGAGTAACCGTGGCTTTAGCAATCTTTGACTTAGACAACACCCTCATCCATGGTGACAGCGATCACGCGTGGGGCGAGTTTTTGGTTCAGAACAATCTGGTTGACGGTGAATTGTACCGCACCAAGAACGACGAGTTTTATCGTCAGTATGTTGAAGGCACGCTGAACATTCATGAATACCTTGAGTTCAGCCTGTCGGTATTAACCCAGTACAGTTACGACGAAATTACTCAATGGCGCGCTCGTTTCTACGATCAGGTATTCACCAAAATGATGCAACCTAAAGCTTCTGATCTACTGAACGAACACAGAGAGAAAGGCGATTATCTGCTCATCATTACCGCAACAAACCTGTTTGTCACTGAACCGGCCAAAGAGCTATTGAACGTCGACGACATCATTGCACCGACTCCGGAGCTGGTCGACAACCAATACACGGGTAAAGTAACCGGTACGCCAAGCTTTCAGGAAGGCAAGGTTATTCGGTTAAAAGAATGGCTTGAAGACAACAATCACTCACTGGAAGACAGTTTTTTCTACAGTGATTCACATAATGATCTGCCGTTGCTGGAATTAGTGGATAATCCTGTTATCGTAGACGGTGATCATCATTTACTTAAAGCAGCAGAGCAACGCGGCTGGCCTAGCATCAGCCTCAGAGATTAATAACAACAATGAGAACTCTCCTTTTACTTTTCGCGCTTGTTTCCGGTTCAGTCCTGATTGGCTGCAGTGACTCTACACCCACCCAGCCCACTGAAGCAGTATCCGAAGCGCCAGAAGAAAAGCAGGAGAGCTCTCCTCAGTTAACCACCCTGAACACAGTTACCGAACACACTTTTCGACAAACCACCGAATTACTGCATCTGGGGCATCAGCTTCACATCGCTGTTACCCGTTTTCTGGACACCCCAACCGAAACCACTCTGCAGCAGGCTCAGCAAGCCTACCTTCCCATATTGAAACAATGGGTCGCTGCGATGCCTTACGTCCATATGACAGCACTGACATCAAGTGGCGCGCCCATCATCAATCGATTGGAAAAACTGCCCATGTTGCCGGGCTACCTGGATCAACTGCCGGATTATCCGTTCAGCGGTTTGGTACACGACATCATGCTCCCGATTCAGGCAAACAATCTGACGCTGCTGCATACACTGGATCAGGACGAGCAAGTCATCTTTGGACTATCCGCCATCGAATTCTTACTGTTTGACCATTACCAGGCGGATCACTTTAAAAAATTCGTTCCGATGACGTCTTTATCCGCTGAAGAACAAAAAGAAAACATTAAGCTCGAACAGCTCCCTAATAACCGCAGAAGGGCCTTACTGTTGCTGCAAGCCAATGTGCTTGTAGAAGACTTGTCTAACTTGCACAAACGCTGGCGACCGACGGGGGACGATGCTCAACGCTTTAGCGCATTAACGGACAAGAATCTGAAGCTCACCTTAACCAAGAGCTATCAAAGAATCACCGAGCTGGTACTCGATGCGCTAAATAGTATTCAGGAAAAGCCACTGATGCTGGGTCGGGCGCATTTCGCTCGTGAAGAGCGGATGTTACTTTCAGAAGGCATCACCAGTCTGGAATCCTTCCACAAAGCCCTTCGCCCGATCTGGGAACTCTACCCACAATCAGAGAAAACCGAATTTGACGGCGTTTTGGATTCCTTGTTGGAACTCTACGCACAATATCAGCAAGACCCTAGTAACAGCTTGCTGTTGGAGTTGGCCAGCAACCGCTGTAACCAACTCATTGAAATTGCCGACGACCTGACCTTCTCACCGCCGGACAATTAAGAAACGACTCTGGACCTACCAACTCTTGAGTGACCGTACATACAAACACTTAATGTACTCTGTTTCCGGAATGGCCGGATGAATCGGGTGATCCAACGCCTGATGCCCCTGCTCAACAATCTGAACATTACGGTCAACCTGTCTGGCACTGTTTTGGACGATCTTCACCAAACTGTCGCGGTTCAAATGCATGGAACAGGAAGCCGTCACCAAAGTTCCCCCCACTTCCACTAAACGCAGCGCCAACTGATTCAATTTCTGATAGGCCTTTTCACCCACCTTGATGTCTTTACGACGAGCAATTAAGGCCGGAGGGTCTAACACCACCACATCAAATTTTTCTTTCTGATCAGCCAATGCTTTTAAACCGACAAAAGCATCCGCCTGAATAGTTGATACTCTGTCCTCGACGCCGTTGGCAATGGCATTACGAGCCACACAATCCAACGCGAACTCCGAACTGTCCAAGCACACGACATCTGACGCGCCAAATGCTGCTGCCTGAATGCCCCAACCGCCGATGTAACTGAAAACATCCAGCACGCGCTTGCCTTCCACGTAAGGTGCCATACGGGCACGACTGTCTCTGTGATCGAAAAACCAACCGGTTTTCTGGCCAGCCAGTACCGGCGCATGGAAATGCACGCCATTTTCGGTAAACGGAGCAAAGCCATCGTCCAGCTCGCCCTTGACCACATCTACGTATTCTTCAAGACCTTCAACAGCCCGCATCTTACCGTCGTTTTTCAACACGATCGTCGATGGACTCAATAACTGGTCCAACACCTCTACGATGTCGTGTTTCAGTGCCTCCATCGCCGGATTCGAGATCTGAATTACCAGCGTCTCTGAAAAGCGATCAACCACCAAACCCGGCAAACCGTCGCTGTCACCAAAACAAAGTCGATAACTCTGATCCGGGTAGTGCATCTCCCGTAACTCCAATGCACTTTCAAGACGGCGCTTCAACAACTTACGATTCAGCAACTGTTTATCTGAACGGGAGATAATCCGCGCACAAATCAATGCATTCGGGCTGACGATTACCGTCCCCAGTGCACGGCCATCAGCGGAGACAACCACCGCCTGCTCCCCGGCTGAAAACCCCTTCAACGGCGTAGCTTTGGTGTCTACCTCATTACTGTAGATCCACATGTGTCCTGCCCGAATACGCGCATCGGCACGGGGATTTAATTTTAAACTGGCTAATGGCATGTCTGGCCCTCCAAAAATTTGGCGCTTATTATGCGGTAAATCAACGCAAGATTCAGAAAAGTTTTACATAGCAACTACAGTAAGGTACAAAATTATTGTCTATAATTTCAGAGATTTAGTAAGGTGGGCGCAACATGTCAAGCAAAGAGCTTTCTGACGATCAAATCCAGAATGTATTGCAAGGGATTCGTATCCCTCCGCAGCCACAGATCATGGTGGATCTTCAGATGGAGCAAGCAATGCCCGACCCGGACATTGCCCGCATCGCCCAACTGATCAGCAAAGACGTTGGCCTTTCCGGCACTATTCTTAAAATCGTCAACTCGCCCTTTTTCGGGCTCAGCAACAAAATCACCTCGGTCGAGCAAGCCGTCAACCTACTCAGCTACAACTCTGTTATCAATATAGTGAATGGTCTGACCATTCGCAGTGAAATGACCGACGAAGACATAGTTGCACTGAACCGTTTCTGGGATTCCGCCAACGACATTTCAATGGTCGCTGCCACCATTGCCAAAGAAATTGGCTACAAAAACCATGACGAAGCCTATTTGCTTGGTCTGTTCCACAATTGTGGCATCCCTCTAATGATGAAACGCTTTGGCGTTGAAGATTACTCCAAGACCATGACCGAAGCATACGGCTCCGATCAGGAACGCATCATTGATCTGGAAAACGAACGCTACAACACTAACCATGCCGTTGTCGGTTATTACACCGCCAAAGCCTGGAACATGCCGATTCATCTGTGCACCGCAATCGCAGAACATCACAATCTGAACCAACTGTTTGACGATAAATACAGCGCTGACAGCGAGAAAAAGAACCTGATCGCGATTCTGAAAATAGCCGATTACATCTGCGCCAGCTGCCAGGTATTAGGCAATCAAAGCACAGATTTTGAGTGGGAACGTTACGGCCAAAGCATTATGGAGTACGTTGGTCTGGGCAGTTACGACATTGAAGACATGGCCGCCCGATTCAGTGAAATGGGTATTTCTGTAGGTGATTCCTTTATCGATTAAAGGTATCGCTCAGAAATCATCGGAGCGAGCCACACCACACAACTCACAGGGTTGTTCGATAATCTCTGCCGGAATCTCATCAATCAAACGACGATTCACGCCGATGGTATCGTCCCCCAACCATCTCAAATGGGTTTGCTGACCACAAGTACGACAAAACAGCAATTTCAATGACTGGGATTCGGGCTGATAGACACTCAGCTCGGAAGCGCCTTCAAGTAACGAAAAGCGCTTTTTATTCACAAAATACAATTGCTGTCCGTATCTGACACATCCCTCATCCCGGCAGACAACACGGACTTCCGGATCATCTTCAAACGCCACCTGAACTTTGACTGCACCACAATGGCATTGTCCTTGTTTGATTGATGCCATCGTTACTCTCCTTTAACCCATAAACCACAATGGCTGTTTAGTTACTGCCGTCACGACGATATAGCCAAAGGACACAATGGCCGCAAAGAAAAACAAGCGTTTCTGGAACAAGGTTTTACCAAACTTCAACGCCATCATGCCCAGTAGGATATACATGACGACCGCCACCAGTTTGGCGAACAACCAAGGAATCTGAAACGGATTCCATTGATACACCACCAACAACCCTATTGCGGCAACTAACAGCAAACTGTCGTTAATGTGAGGCAGTACTTTCCAAAGCTTGTTGTTCAACGGTTTGTTTAGAAACAGCGTTAAAAAGCCGCGTAAACTAAATCCGACTATCGATATAAGCGCAAACAACATGTGCGCGTGTTTCAACCACATGGGCATTCCTTTTTTATTCGTTGTAGTAAAAGTTTTGTTCAGTTAAAGGTCGTGCAGACACTCGTTTAATTGTTATCAGATCCAAACTATAAGTCATAAAAAAACCGGACTGCAATAGCCCGGTTTCTTTTGCTGTTCGTCAGATAAGCCAAACTTCGCTTTATGAAGCTTTCCAGGCCAAATCCAACTCACGAGCCGCTTTCACATCGTCCAAGCGCTTAACCGGTTGGCTGTATGGCGCACCACGAACCATCTCCGGATTAGCTTCCGCTTCTTTAAGAATGCTGGCCATCGCTGCGATGTATTCATCCATGGCTTCTTTAGACTCGGTTTCCGTCGGCTCAATCAGATGACACTCAGGCACCAACAACGGGAAGTAGGTGGTTGGGGCATGTAGATTGTAATCCAACAAACGTTTAGCCACATCCATCGCGTTGACACCAAGCTCTTTGGTTTGCTTGCTCAAGGTAATGATGAACTCATGAGTGGCACGACGATCAGGATACGCCAACTGGAAGCCTTCTTTCTCAAGACTCTTCGCCATGTAGTTTGCGTTCAGGGTTGCATACTCACCCACACGATGCATGCCTTCCTTACCAAGCAACACCGCATAGACATATGCACGAACCAGAATACCGGCATTCCCCATAAAGGCAGACAGATTGCCAATGGACTGAGGGATGTCCTCTTGCGTCAACCAACGATAGCTTGGCGCGTCATCGTCGCCTTCTTTACCAACAATCGGCGTCGGAAGGAAAGGCAACAAGCGATCATTTACCGCTACCGGACCTGCACCAGGGCCACCACCGCCATGCGGAGTCGCGAAGGTTTTGTGCAGATTCATATGCATCACATCGAAGCCCATGTCACCCGGTTTAACCTTACCGAGAATAGCATTCAGGTTGGCTCCATCGTAATACAGTAGGCCACCAGCTTCGTGAATCACCTTGGCAATTTCTTCGATCTGACGCTCAAACACACCACAAGTTGATGGGTTGGTCATCATGATTCCCGCAGTTTGCGGACCGACCAAGGTTTTCAGTGCTTCCACGTCCACATCGCCGTCGCTGTTTACCGGCACTTCGCGCACCTTGTAACCGCACATCACCGCCGTAGCCGGGTTAGTACCGTGAGCCGCAGAAGGAACCAGAATTTCAGTACGCGCATCGTCATTACGGGATTGATGGTAGGCACGAATCATGGCAACACCGGCAAACTCGCCTTGCGCACCCGCCATTGGCGTTAACGATACGCCTTTCATACCGGTGACATCTTTCAGAATTTCCTGAAGCTCGTACATACAGCTCAAGAAACCTTGTGAATGACTCTCTGGTGCAAACGGATGGCGATTAATGATGCCCGGTAAACTGGCTGCCGCCAACGCACCGCGAGGGTTGTACTTCATAGTACACGAGCCCAACGGATAAAACTGGGTATCAATTGAGAAGTTCTTACGGGACAAGTTGGTGTAGTGACGGATGGCCTGCAATTCTGAAACTTCCGGCAAACCCGGCTTTTGTTTACGTACCAATTCCGTCGGCAAGCCTGATAAATCAGCCGCCTCAGCTGGCACCTGAGCCGTTGCCTTACGACCAGAACGGCTTTGTTCAAAAATCAACATAGCAATAGACTCCTCAGGTTAGCCTTGAATTTCTTTCAATACATCAACCAATGCAGATTGATACAGCGCCAAATCCGCTTGAGATTTGGTTTCGGTCACGCACAACAACAAGGCGTTCTCCAATGATGCATCCACACGCCCCAGATCAAAACCGCCCAGAACTTCACGCTCAGCCAGTTTCTCTAACACCAGACTGGCTTTCGCCGGAAGTTTGATGGCGCACTCATGGAAACTGTGACCACCGAATTGGCGTTCAACGCCATCAATTGAGCAAAGCAATTCAACCAGGGCTTGCGTGTTCTGATAGCATTGACCGGCAACATTGGCCAAGCCATCCGGCCCTACCAGGCTCATATAAATGGTCGATGCTGTCACCGCCAACCCTTGGTTAGTACAGATGTTAGAGGTCGCTTTCGAACGACGAATATGTTGCTCACGCGCCTGCAAGGTCAAGGCATAGCCCGGCTTACCATCCAAATCCACGGTACGACCAATCAAACGACCCGGCATTTGACGAACAATGGCTTGTGTACAACACATAAAGCCGTAGTAAGGGCCGCCTGAAGCCATAGGGACACCCAAGGGCTG
>JBFHTA010000011.1:0-30254 GCA_041590855.1 Pseudomonadales bacterium | reverse complement strand
GGTTGGGCAGAAAGTACACCATTGCGATGATGGATGTGGACCATTTTAAAAAATTCAACGATACCTACGGTCATGATATTGGTGATCAGGTGCTTAAAATGGTCGCCGCCCGTATTGGTGAAGTTACCGGAGGTGGTAAGCCGTTCCGGTATGGTGGTGAAGAGTTCGCGATTGTTTTCCCGGGTAAAAAACTGGGGCTTACCTTGGCGCACCTGGAATCCGTTCGAGCCTCAATCGAAAACTATTTATTAACCATTCGCCGATCTGATCGTCCCGCCGATCACAGTGAAGGCAAAAAGCAACGCAAGCGTGCTTCTGACGACAGCACTGAACAAGTCTCCGTGACCATCAGTATCGGGGTTGCGGAGCGCACACCGGATGATAAAGACCCTAATGTTGTGCTGAAGAGTGCCGATAAAGCCCTCTACAGAGCAAAAGAATCAGGAAGGAACTGTATTTGCCATTAAGCGGGCCTAGGAGACTTGCTTTTTGTGCTGTCAGCAAGGAATGGGGAAGCGGTAATTAGCAATCGATGGTGTGGGGCGATTTTTCGTCGTTTTAAACATATCATCTTTTTACCAAAACCCTAGCAAACATCGCGCTCTGAACTAAAGTTGTATTACATAGCTTGATGTTTGAGGTTTGAAAAAAATGTCCTTATTGACAAGCAGTCTATCCGCACGGTTAATTGCCGTGACCTTTTTGGGCACTGTTGTCTCATTGGCGGTTGCCTTATGGGGTATGTCCAACATTGATAGTTCGGTTAACGGATACCGAACCTTGGTGAATGTTTCAGTGGATTCTGAACGTACCATTGCCAAGATGAACTATGCCTTTAAAGTACAGGTGCAAGAGTGGAAAAACGTACTTATTCGCGGCGCGGATTCAGGTCAGCGTGACAAGTACTGGGGCCGCTTTAAAAAGAAACAAGATGAAATCCGTGCACTGTCTGCTCACCTGAAGACGATCCTCAAAAACAAAGAAGCGCTTAAGCTGGTTAATCAGTTTAATCAGGCCTATGAAGAAGCCATGCCTAAATATGAGGCGGGTTTCAGAGCCTTTGAGCAATCCGGTTATAACCACACCGCAGGGGATAAAGCCGTTAAAGGCATTGATCGGGCACCTGCGAAATTGCTGGTGGAAGCCCAGGATTTGATTTCGCAGCTGGTCGCTGATGAAAGTGCAGCAATGGATTCTTCGGCTGATGCGGCCTTTGTTACCTCTATTAGTATTCTGTTAGTGGCTTCGGTGGCCATTCTATTGGTGCTGATCTTTGGCTTTAACCGTGGCTTGATTCGACCTACCCGTGAATTAGAGAAATATTTCTCCGCGTTGGCAGAAGGGGATTTAACTGTTACCTGCAAAATACGAAGCCAGGATGAAATTGGTCGTTTAGCTCGTTCAGCAGGAACCCTGCAAGAGTATCTGTTGGATGTCGCAGCTTCTATGAAGAATTCAGTGGCGAGTGTTGAAAAAGCTTTTGCTGAGGTCAAGATCGCTTCTCAACAAGTTTCGGAAGCGGCTGCTGAACAAAGCAGTTGTTCAGATACAGTAGCTGCCGCAGTTCATCAAATGTCAACTGCTTCACAAGAAATTTCCAGTAACGCCACTGCTGCTGCCGAGGCGGTGGAAGATACCCGCGAAATTTCTGCCAACGGAACGCGCATCATGCAGTCAACTGTGGTGGGCATTAACCAATTGGCAGAGGAAATTGGCAATGCGGCCGATGTGGTTCAAAAGCTGGAAGTGGAATCTCAAAACATTGGTACGGTATTGAGTGTGATTCAGGGCATTGCAGAGCAAACTAACCTGTTGGCGTTAAACGCCGCTATTGAGGCTGCGCGTGCCGGTGAACAAGGGCGAGGCTTTGCGGTGGTTGCCGATGAAGTGCGGACACTGGCTCAGAAAACCCAGGACTCCACCACTGAAATTCAGGACATCATCGACAACATTCAAAAAGGAGCTCAGGCAGCGGTGTCTGCGATGTCGAATGGTACAGAACGGACTTCCAGTTCGGTGTCTCAGGTCAATGAAGCCGGTTCAGCTCTGGAGAAAATCAATGGTCAGGTGATGCGGATTCATGATATGAACATGCAGATTGCTGCAGCGTCTGAAGAGCAAACACAAGTGATCGAAGAGATTTCCAACAACGTTCGTGAGATTGCCGACTTGTCCGTGCGAACCAGCGAGTTTGCGACACATGGTGAAGATTCACTTGATTGTCTGGACGATGTGAAGAAAGTGCAAATTCAGTTGGCGAATCGCTTAAGGACATAGACGGCTCTTGAACCTTCATTGATTGTTGTACACAGGGTTTTTGCTGATTGTCGAAAAAGACTCTTTATAAATGCCTGCATTCCCATAGAATGTGGGCATTTTTTATGGAAGCTCTTCGAGGGCTTTCTTCTGGAAGCAAGCGATAAGCGTGGGAGATAAGAAATGAAAGATGTGGTAATCGTATCGGCTGTTCGTACGGCCATTGGCAGCTTTGGCGGTGGTTTATCGGGCCTACCTGCAGTGAAACTGGGTGAAACTGTCATTAAAGCGGCGCTTGAAAAAGCAGGCATCGCCGGAGATCAGGTCGATGAAGTGATCATGGGGCAAGTGCTGACTGCTGGTTGTGGTCAAAACCCGGCTCGTCAGTCTTCCATCAACGCCGGTCTTCCGAATACGACGCCCGCACTGACTATCAACAAGGTGTGTGGTTCCGGCCTGAAAGCGGTTCACATGGCGATTCAGGCAATTCGTTGCGGTGATGCGGATGTGATTATTGCCGGCGGTCAGGAAAGCATGAGTCAGGCGCCACACGTATTGCCTAATTCACGTAATGGCCAGCGTATGGGGCATTGGAACATGGTGGATACGATGATCAATGATGGTCTGTGGGATGCCTTCAACGATTATCACATGGGTATTACTGCTGAAAACCTGGCAGAAAAATACGAGATCAGCCGAGAAGCACAGGATCAGTTTGCGGCTGAGTCACAGCAAAAAGCCTGTGCTGCGATGGAAGCAGGAAAGTTTGTTGATGAGATTGTGCCTGTGACTATTCCTCAGCGTAAGGGCGATCCTTTGGTTGTGGATAAAGACGAGAATCCTCGTCCGGGAACGACGGTTGAGAAGTTGGCGGGTATGCGTCCGGCCTTTAAAAAAGACGGAACTGTAACGGCAGCGAATGCTTCTTCCCTGAATGATGGCGCAGCCGCTGTGGTTGTTATGAGCAAAGAAAAAGCAGATGCCTTGGGTCTGACACCATTAGCGGTTGTGAAAGGCTACGCAAATTCTGGTGTTAGCCCTGAAATCATGGGGATTGGCCCTGTGACGGCAACCCAGCGTTGTCTTGAAAAGGCAGGTTGGTCGGTTGAAGATCTGGATGTGATTGAAGCCAATGAAGCTTTTGCTGTTCAGTCTCTTTCCGTTGGTAAAGCATTGGGCTGGGATGCGGAGCGCGTTAACGTCAATGGTGGCGCTATTGCGTTGGGGCATCCGATTGGTGCTTCCGGTTGTCGTGTACTAGTTACCTTGTTGCATGAAATGAAGCGTCGTGGTGAAGCAAAAGGTTTAGCAACTTTGTGCATCGGCGGTGGAATGGGTGTGGCTTTGGCAGTAGAAACGCCCTAGTCGCTAATTCCTTAGTAGCTAATTCCTTAGTAACTAAGCCCTGAATTCAAAAACGCCCTAAAACCTATCATTTCAGATAAGTTTTGGGGCGTTTTTCTTTGTTTGTGTTATTCAATTTGGCTAAGTATTGATCAAATAGTACTTATTTATCAGTATGTTAGTGATTGGCATGAATATGGTATAGCTCTAGTTGTGCATCATATTCAGGAGCCGACCATGTTTACAACGAATGACATTGCCATGTACTTGTTACTGATGAGTGCTACGAGCCTTGGTTTTATCACGATACTGTATTTTCTGACTTCTCGTTCCAAGTATCAGGCACAACGCACGGCACTGGAACACTATGAGCTGATTGTCCGCCTGATTCGTAGTGTGCAGCAGCATCGGGGGCTGAGTCAGGGGATTATCTCTGGTGATAAGGCCCTGCAAGAAAAGCTAGCGGGGGTTCAACGAGAGATAGCCTTTTTGGTGGAGCGCCTCAACATGACGCTGACTGGAAAGCTATCGGAGCGCTGGGACAGCTTTTTTGACCATTGGTCCCGTCTTAAAGGGCACTCTGTGAGTGTTCCGGCTGAAGACAGTTTTCAGCAACACAATCACATGATTAACAACTTGATGTATCTCTCGGAAACCATTTCAATTAATTCGGATCTTGGACACAGTAAGCAACATGAACGAGATCAGTTGTTATGGCGTCAGTTGTTGGTGCTCACCGAATGCATCGGTCAGTCGCGTGCTTTGGGGGCGTCGGCGTTGGCCAGAGGGGAAGCAAGCTATCTGGAGTTGATCCGCTTCCAGTTGTTGAGCGAAAAAATTGATAATCGCCTTTATTCGTTGGATCAATCCCTGACAGTGGATAAGGTGGACGCTATAGCGCAAGCTATTGATCCGATCCGTGAAGCCTTAATGCAGTTTCAGGTGGATCTGAAAGGTTACCCTCATTCCAGTCATGAGTTCTTTGCCATTGCGACACATGCGTTGGATTACGTGGTTCAGATTCTGGATGGCGAAATTAGCCAAACCAAACGTGCTTTTCATGTTTCTACCGATGCCAGATTGAACAAGTTTGCAGGACAACACCTGGTTTGATGGTTGATGACTGATCTCAGCCCTGTGTCAGAGCAAGCTCTAAGCAGGGTATTCCTTAAGGAACTCTTCTAAATCACGGTGAGCCAAAGGTCGGGAAATAAAGTAGCCCTGGGCTTCATCACAGTCATGCGATGTCAGGAAGCGGCATTGTTCCCTCGTTTCTACTCCCTCCGCGATCACTTTCAGGCCCATTTGGTGGGCCAATGCGATGGTGGAGGTGGCAATAGCGGCACCGCCTTCATCGACTAAAATATCATCGACAAAACTTTTGTCGATTTTCAACTTATCAATGGAGAACTGTTTAAGGTAACTTAGAGAAGAGTAACCCGTGCCGAAGTCATCGATGGCCAGGTAAATGCCCAGTTTTTTAAGTTCCTCAAGCGTTTCAATCGTTACTTCGATGTTTTCAATGGCAATGCTTTCGGTAATCTCCAATTCAAGGTTGTCTGGTGGCAGGTTATAGGTTTTAAGGGCGTGCTTTACTTGTGCAACGATATCGGATCTGTGAAATTGTTTAGCCGACAAGTTCACTGCAACTTTGCCGAAGTTAAAGCCCATATCTAACCAAATTTTGGCTTGGCGACAGGATTCCATTAACACCCATTCCCCCAGCTCCAGAATCATACCGCTTTCTTCTGCCAGCGGGATAAAGTCACCGGGGGAGATCATCCCTTTTTTCGGGTGGCTCCAGCGTACCAGGCTTTCCAGACCAATTACCGAGCGATCCTGTAACGAAATCTGGGGTTGGTAGTGCAGTAAGAACTCCTGATTTTCAATGGCTTTGTGCATGTCGTTCTCGAGTTCTAGGAGCTCTACAGCACGGTGATTGATTTCTTTGGTATAAAACTGGAAGTTGTTTTTACCCATCGCTTTGACGCGATACATGGCGGCATCGGCACATCGGAGTAATTCATCTACGTATTCCCCGTCTTCCGGGTACATGGCAATCCCTATGCTGGCAGAACTGTGAAGGTTGTGGTGATCCACTTGCACCGGTTTAGATATGGCCGTTTGTATTTTTTGGGTGATGTAAATGACGTCCTGAGTGCTTTCAATGCCTTCCAGTAGCACCACAAATTCATCGCCGCCCAAACGAGCAAAGGTGTCTGAGTCCCGGATCGCCATACTGGCACGACTGGCAATACTTTTCAGGAAGCGATCTCCAATGTCATGCCCAAGGCTGTCATTGATAACTTTGAATCGATCGAGATCCAGCAGAAGAACCGCCAGCATATAATCTTCCCGGGAAGCCCGATTGATGGCATGTTCAACCCGATCATTATATAGCAGGCGATTTGGTAAGCCGGTCAGAGCGTCGTGATGTGCCAGATATTTCAGATGCGCTTCATGTTCCATCAATTTGTTTTGGGTGACTTTGGTTTCGGTGATGTCCTGTATGGCACCGACGATGGTTCGGGTGTTGTCTTCATTGTCTTTGACATGCCCCTGGATTCTCAGCCATTGATTCCCTTCATTTCGGGGAACTTGCAAAGTCAGATCGAGAGGTTCTTCTGATTCATAAGTGATTTCAACGGACTTCTTGAGCAATAGCTTTTGTTCATTGATAAAAAACTCGGTCAGTTGCTGTAAGTCGATTTGGTCCGATGAGATTTGAAGAATAGAGTAGGCTTCTTGTGTCAAGATAATGGTCTGATCCGGGAACATTTCCCATCCGCCGACTTTGGCAAGTTTGCCCGTTTCGTTCAGTAGTTGTCGGCTGTGTTCCAGCTCTTCCATGGTGGCTTTTTGTTGGCTGATGTCTCTGACCAGCAACCAAAATGCAATAGGATGTCCTTTTTCGTTAAGATGCAGACACTGGCGAATATTGACCGGGAAGACCGTCCCGTCTTTTCTGATCAGTTCTTTTTCATATTCCTGACAGTGCTGAATGCTGTCGAGTTGGCTGGATCGAATACGTTGATCAATCGTATGCCAATGTGTCGGGGTAATTTCTTCTGACGTCATGTCTACGGCTTCGTACCAGTCTCTCCCAAGCATGGCACAGTAGGTTTCATTTGCATCCAGGCATTTACCGTCCAGGTCATAATAGGCAATGCCATCCACATTGGTTTCAAACAGGGTGCGATAACGCTTTTCTGATTCTTTCAGAGCCCCTTCAACCAGCATTTGATCGGTAATGTCGTATTGAATTCCTACGTAGTGGCTGATGTCGCCATGACTGTCATAGACCGGAGAAAGTGTCAGCTCATTCCAAAACAATTCTCCGCTTTTTTTGTAGTTACGCAGAACCGTTTTGCATTCATTTCCGGCCAGCAGAGTCTCTCGTATTATATCGGCGCCTCTCTGCCGGGTATCCGTGCCCTGCAGAAACCGGCAGTTTTTACCCAGTATCTCTGGCAGCTCATAGCCGGTTAACTGGACAAACGCCTGATTGCAGTAAATCAGGGGTTTTTCTGGTAACCGGGCATCTGCGATGGTGATGCCGTGGGGCGCGGCTTCTAATGCTCTGGACAGTAGATATACAAAGGAACACTCAGTACTGGGGTCAATCACCGTAATGTGTAATAACGCCAATGTCGGGGAGGAAACCGCTTGATTGGGTTGGTTGGTTTGATCGGATGCTTGATCAATGGATGCCTGGTCTTGAACCGTAGACTCTTGAGGTGACAGATCGTGATGAATGAAGCTGGCATTAATTACCAACCGATATGCCGACGTTTCTAACAACAGATGCCAGGGCTGGGAGGGTAGCCGGTGAGTCAGCTCCTGACGGTAATGGTCCAGTTCGGGAATCAGCTCAGTGGCGGATCGGCCAACCAGTGATCTTAAACACAATTGCAGGCTGTGTTCGTCACAAGATAATGAGCACACCGTGAAACTGTCGAGGTTAACTACCAAAGATAGGGCTTTAACCTGGGAGTAATAAGGCATTAAGGCAAGATCGGAGGTATTGTCATTGGGGCTCTGGTTATTGCCCGAATGCTGGGTATCCCTGAGAGCGCTTTCTTCCGTTAATGGGCTTTTTTTAGGTATCGGGGTTGTCATGCCGTTCCTATCAGATGTCTTGCCGATGATTATACTGGGCATGACTATCCATGCCCTTAGACCAAATGCGCCAGTAGATCAGGTTAGTCAGCAAAACCGGGGTGACTTTGATTAAGGTGATCTGTGACTCACCGTCATTTAGCTTTCTTCTTACTATTTGTTTCTTTCTTACTATTTGTTTCTTTCTTACTATTAGCTCTTTCTTACTATAGTTGAGTCAAACGTAACTCGTGGGAATTTTAGGACGGGATAGGTTCATGGTGGAGTAATCCCACATACTTTATATGGTTTTGCTTACGTTAGCCCCTAGTTAAGGTATTCGAGCCCGGAGTCTATGTCTTTCTGTTCTGGTAAAAGCACCTTGTCGGCGTATTTTTTCCAGACTTCAGCCCGAACAAATAAATCGAATAAATCCGGATCGATGTGATTGCTCTCCTTCATGTTTTTTAAGATTCGCAATGCCTGGCTGATAGGCATAGGGGGTTTGTATGGGCGGTCCCTGGCGGTCAGTGCTTCAAAAATGTCGGCAATGGCCATCATGCGTGCAGGTAATGACATTTGTTCACGGGTAAGACCTTTGGGAAAACCGGAGCCGTCCATTTTTTCATGGTGTCCGCCAGCGTATTCCGGAACGCGTCTGAGCTTTTTAGGGAACGGCAGGGATTCCAGCATATCGATGGTGACTTGCATGTGATTATTGATAACCTGGCGTTCTTCGACCGATAAAGTGCCTTTAGGAATGCAAAGGCTTTGCATTTCAAATTCCGTTAATAAGGGGTGACGATCACCGTTGAGGTCTGTCCATTGAATGTTGGCCAACTCGCGAATTCGGGCTTGATCTTCTTCACGCATAAATTCGCCGCCTTTATTGGCGGTTTTAAGGAACTCGGCGATTTCCTCGATTTCTTCATGGCTAAGGTCACTGACGTTGATATCCGGCTTGGCCTGGTTGGCTTTATCAAGGGCCGTTAATCGGGTCAGAATCAAATCTATGCCATCGTGCATCGTGTGTAATTTGGTGGATTTATCCAGCACGGTATCCGGTGTCGCGAGTTTTCCACAGTCGTGCATCCAGGCTGATACCCGCAGTTCGTACCATTCATCTTCGTTAAGATCAAAATCCTTAAATACGGTGTCGTCTTCACAGGCCGCTTCTGCAATTAATTCCATTAGCAAAGGCACTCGCTGACAGTGAGCCGAGGTGTGCGGCGATTTGGCGTCAATGGCTTGTGCAATGCATTTGATGAATGCATCCAGCAGGTTCTTGTGATCCTGCAACAAAATCTGGTTGTTTAATACAATTGCCGCATAAGTGGCCAGTCCATTTATGAGCGGTTCGACGTGCTTGGCAAAGGGCATGGTTTCTTTGGTTTTCGGGTCTTTGGCGTTGATGAGCTGAAGTACGCCAATCACGTCGTTGTTGTGGTTCAGTAGCGGGACGGTCAGGAAGGATTGCGAACGATAACCGGTGGACTCATCAAAGGCCTTAGTGCCGTCAAAGCAGAAGTCGGTATTCTCGTAAGCATCTTCAATGTTGACCATCTGTTTGGTGTTGGCGCAGTAACTGGCCACATTTAAAAGATTATCTTCTCCTTGTTCGTTCTTCAGTAATATCGGTTTGAAGCTGCTTCGTTCTTCAGAACCCAGCAGGTTCTTGTTTATCTTAAGGGTTTTATTACGGATCACCGAGAAGCAAAGTTTGGGTTCGGTTTCTTCGTCCTCAAGCAGATAGATGGTGCCTGCATCGGCCATGGTCAGAGATTGGGCTTCTTTCAGAATGTTTGGCAATAGCGTGGTCGGGGAAGAAAACGAAGACAATTGAGACAGCAAGGCCCGCTGACTGTTGATCTGTAATTGTTGATCCAGGGCTACCGAAGCAAAGCGGCCTAACTCGACTAGAATATGTTCACACTTTTCATCGAATGAAATGATCTCACCTGATTCGTTTTGTGCATTAATTAGTTGTAATACGCCGACCAATTGATTGGCATGGTTTATCAATGGTAATGCCAGGACCGAGCGGGTATGGTAGTTGGATTGGGCATCGATTTGTGTCGTTCCACGGTGCTTATGTTCTTCGTTATATACATCTTCTATGTTGATAAGCTCGCGCTGGTGGGCGGCACGTGTTGCGACTGTTGCCATATTGGGTTCACAACTGAAGGAATTGTATAGCGCAAGAGGTGCGAACTGGACCCGTTTACCGGAAGCGCCGCCTTGATGAATGTTGAGGGAGTAGTTATTGACGATGGCAAATTCCAACACTTTCGGATTGGAGGGGTTGGTGATGTAAAGTGTGCCGCCATCAGCCCGGGTTAACTGTTGAGCATGGTAGAGTACTTTTTCACAGAGCGCGGAGACATCCCGTTCGGCAAACAGCTTATGAGCGATGTTCATCAATGATTGGGTAGTTTCAAGATCAAGCGGATGCTGGCTGGTTGTCATGAGGGTTGGTTCCCTTGGTCTTCAGTAACGAAGTATCTCACCTTCATAACATGAACTTAGAAGTGGACGCCGATCCTGTCAAACTCTGTTTTGGCGACGCACAGTGTCAAATTTAACACCAATCGGCGCCTTTCACTGGGGCGTGTTGTACTGTGAAGACGATTTTCTACTGATGTTGATCAAGTGGCCTGGTAAAGGAATTGTGTTAGAGTGTGCGGCCCGTTTTTTGGCGCATATCAAACAATACTAAAACAATAAAAGTGGTCAGACATTCCCTGGCCCAAATCACATGTGGATACAGCTATGCCTGTGGTGGAAGATTTAGAAATTCAGAACAATCCGGAAACGGCTGGTGGTCAATCCACAATGGAAGTTCCGGCAGCAGAAGCGATGCCCCGAGGATTCGGTTTGGCATGGCACCCGGATCGGGATCAACTTTACGATGAGCTGCATACCCGGCCTTTTCCAGTAATCAAGACGCCGGTAAGAGTGTCTCATTTTGCCTGTTTGTACGATTCTGAGGGTAAGAGCAAAGCTCACCAGCACTTACTGACCTTGTGCGCTCGTTATGGAGTGAATCCTCCGGCAGAGTCGGTTAATTGTTATTACCAGAACTTCGGTTCGTTTGAAGTACGCTGGGAAGCGCATACCGAGTTTTGTACATATACGGTGATACGATCCATTGATCCTGGCGTGCCGTTTGAACAAACTGCCTTGAATACTATCCCTTCGGACTGGGTGGCCGGGGTACCAGGTCAGGTCGTGGCGGCCATTCATGTAGAAATGTTGGATGAGCCGGCCGAAATCCCCTCATTAAGTGAATTGCATGATTATTTCGAAGGTCATCGTCTGATTGGTTGTGTGGTGGATAAGAATCAGGCTCGGTTATGGACGGCGTTTCGACCTCACAGTGATGGTTTCGGTCGCGTGTTGGTGTATAACCGAACGCTTAATTCATGTCAGTCTGGTCGACTATTGAGACGACTGTTAGAGCTGGAAACCTACCGTTCCATGGCGCTGTTGGGCTTGCCTCAAGCACGCTCCCTGAATCGGGATTTGACCGAGCTGGAGCAAGAACTCGCCAAGGTAACTCAGGAAATCTCTGACATTCAAGGCGTTGAAGACGAGAAACGTTTGTTAGGTAAATTGTCGAAAATCTCGGCCCAGATTGAGTGGATCATTTCAGCTCATAGCTATCGCTTTTCTGCTACCAATGCTTACTATGATTTGGTAATGGCGCGGTTAAAAGAGCTGCGGGAAGCAGAAGTATCGGGCCTGTTAACCATGACGGAGTTTCTTACCCGTCGAATGACTCCGGCGTTCCGAACCTGTCAGGCTACTTCGGATCGTATGGACACCATTTCCCGACGTGTTGATCGTGCCAGTGAGTTGCTTCGAACACGCATTGATATGGTCATTGAGCAACAGAATCAATATTTGTTGAAATCAATGGATCGACGTTCCAAGTTGCAACTCTATATGCAGCAAACGGTAGAGGGCTTGTCGGTTGCCGCCATCAGTTACTATTTGTTGGCTCTGTTTGATTTGATGCTGGGTGCCAGCCATCTTGCGAGCGTCGATCTGGATCATAAACTGATTATTGGCGTGGCGGCTCCACTTGTTTTATTGACGGTGTGGTTTTCACAAAAGCGCCTTAAATCCAAGATTAATGCGGTTAACCAAAAAATGAAGCAAAAACAGCGGGTGACTGAGCAGCAACGTTTGGAATAGAAGGCTCTGAATATAAGGTTCTGACTCAATCATGGTGACAACACTCTTTAAGTCAGATGCCAGGAAGTCAGATGTTAGGAAGCTCATGTTTTGCGACATGAGCTTTTTTATGACCTGTATTTTATCGAATGTGCTCATGATGGCCCCTTGGAGGGCGAATCATGAAATACCAAGGTATGAATCAAACGTGTCCAATGGAGGCGCTTTTGTGCCAGCGAACGTAAATATGTTGTACTTTGGAGTTGAATTCAGGACGTTTTAAAATACTTTTTCTCGATGAATTTACTTATTGTAATAAAAATCTGATACACGGAATTTTCGAGACGAATTAAAGCTTATTTAGAGTCTGTGTGTTTTGTCTAATAGATTGAAAAATAAGAAAATACTTTAGCATTATAGGTTTATATAAAGCGTCCCTTCTGAAACCAAAAAACACGCAGTTACCACAGAGAATTCCACATAAACTGATAAATTAGTGCTGGTATCTTAGAATTTCCTTGTACATAATCTGACTGTTTGGTCAGGAGTTGGCCGGACTATTAACCCCGTAAAGACTCGATTATTCTAATAAAAATACACATCCAAAAGACGAAGAGCTATGTTGGAAAAACTATTTAAATTATCTGAACATAATACGAACGTTAAGACCGAGGTTGTTGCCGGCTTAACTACCTTTTTAACGATGGCCTACATCCTGTTTGTTAACCCGGACATATTGTCCACCACCGGCATGGATAAAGGTTCTCTGTTTACTGCAACAGCAGTCTCTGCCGCCTTTGGTTGTATTTTAATGGGGTTGTTGGCGAACTTCCCGGTAGCCTTGGCACCTGCGATGGGTCTAAACGCCTTTTTCGCGTTTACCGTGTGTGGTTCGATGGGATACACCTGGCAAGAAGCGCTGGGGGCTGTATTCATTGCCGGTATCATCTTCTTCATTTTGAGTGCCTTTAAGATCCGTGAGTGGATCATGCACAGCATTCCCAAGAATCTGCGCTTTGGTATTGCTGCCGGTATCGGTTTGTTCCTTTCTCTGATCGCTCTGAAAAATGCTGGGATCGTGGTCGATCATCCTGCGACGTTTGTGACCCTTGGGGATTTCACCGAAAAAGGCCCGCTGTTGGCGGCTGTTGGCTTGTTCCTGATTCTGGCGCTTGAGTACCGTAAAGTGCCGGGCGACGTGTTGTTAAGTGTTTTGGCTGTAACCGCTATTTCTGTGTTTATCACAGGGCAGGAAGTGGGCAGTTTGGTGTCTCTTCCACCTAGTGTAGCGCCGACCTTTTGGCAGATGGATTTCTCGCGAGTCATGGAAGGTGCGATGATTTCCGTTATTTTCGCGTTCGTATTTGTTGATCTTTTTGATACATCGGGAACGCTGTTGGCTGTGGCACAGAAAGCCGATTTGGTCGATGAAGACGGCAAAATCGAGAACGTAGGTAAGGCAATGGTGGCGGATTCCGGTGCCAGTATTGCAGGTGCGGCGTTGGGTTCTTCCACCGTGACCAGCTATGTTGAGAGTACCTCGGGAATTGCTCAGGGTGGTCGTACCGGTTTGACGGCAGTCGTAGTGGGCGTACTCTTCTTGTTGGCGTTGTTCTTTGCTCCGGTGGCAGGTTTGGTCCCGTCTTACGCGACAGCTCCGGCCTTGTTGTATGTGGCGGTATTGATGATGTCTGAGCTACGTCACGTGACCTGGGATGACTTGACGGAAGCTGCTCCGGTCTTTGTGGCTGCGTTGGGCATGCCGTTGACCTTCTCCATTGCAGACGGTATTGGTTTGGCATTCATCACATATGCGGTAGGTAAAGCGGTTACAGGGCGTTTTAAAGACGTCAGTGCGGCGGTGTGGTTGGTTGCGTTCGTGTTTGCTCTTAAATTGGCGCACGTATTCTAATCGTTCGGCTAGTACTTAACCTGTTATTAAAAAATCCCGCAATTGCGGGATTTTTTATGCGTGTTATGCAGTGATGACGATAGACCCTTTCCCTTGGGCTTTGGCTTCCAGTAATGCTTCCTCTGCATTGTGATGCATTTGATCGTAAGGCAGTTGAGAGCGTCCCAGAACGTGTGCGCCTATAGTAACGGAAGTTTTGTAGGTGCGACCTTCAAATTCCAGATCCAGTTGCTCAAACAGGCTTTGCGTTCTTCGCGCGATGATTTCGGTATCTTCATAGGTGGCGTCTGTTAGCAGAATGGCAAACTCGTCACCATCCAATCGGCCAATCAGGTCATAATCCCGGTAAAGATCCGATAGTTGATGCGCAACCTGGATCAGACAGTGATCTCCGGCATGATGCCCTAGCTTTTCATTAATTTCTTTCAGTTTACACAGATCGATCATTAAGAGCGCGGTGGGTTTGTTGGCGCGATAGCCCCGGCTGATCTCTTGTTTGGCACGATCAACAAAGGTTCTGTGGTTCAATAAACCGGTCATTAGATCGGTGCTAGCGGCATTGTTTAACAGGGATTGGGACTGTTCGAGTTCTGTGAGGGTTTCTTTCTCTTCGGTTTGGTCAAAAAAGAACATACAGAGATGATCATCTTCCAGAATTTGTTCAACGATCAAGAACCAGCGTCCATCCAGACTGTCGACTTCAAAGGAACGATACACTTCTGTGCGACGATGCAGTTTAGCTTCTGAAAGCCACTCTTCGATGTCTTCCGCCTGAATCGATAAGCCATGTTGTGTTTCATAGGCATGACGAATCAGATCGTCGTATTTTTTGTCCTGAATGCTTTCCTTTTCATAACCAAAGAGTTCCGAAGCCATTTGATTGCTGTATATCACATGGTCAGAGCTGTCCAGTATCATGATTCCGTTTTCGGTGAGATCCAGCGCTGATGCCAGAAGTTTGGAAGTTTTTGAATCCATATAAATAAGCCAAGTTGTGCCAGAAAGGGATTACTAGTACTTAAAGTAGTAGTTGCTATATCGGCCTTTTGCAACTCTGCCAAAGTGTTTAGTCACTGATTTGCTTGTAATAATTGACTGTTGTATCAGGTTTGGCAGAGGCGGGCTAAACGATACTGAAAACTTCGCTCCAACCAATAGAGGTGGCCTTGTCCGTAAAGCAGGTTGTATTCGGCATTCGGCAGACAATCAGCCAGGTGTTGACCGATTCGTTCAGGAACAAAAGGATCGCAATCCCCTTGAAAAATTGTGATGGGGCATTCGATGGTGTGTAGGTGAAATGGCCATTGTTGAAACTGGCTGACCAAGTCCTGAAACAAACTGGAATAGGATTGCTTGAAGGTTTGCCGTTGCGCTTGCAGCAGCATGGCGCTGTATTGCGGATAACTTGAGAGAATATCGACATCCTGCCCATGGCATTGTTGCAACACAAAGTGGAAATAGATACTCGGTAGTTTGTCTGCCAGGTAGCCGGTAAAGGCCATCAGTAATTGACTGAGTTTTGGGACTTTCTGGGTGAAGTGCTTTAGCCAGGAGGCTTGACCAACGTGATGAAACGGAGCTTGCTCCAATTCAAAGAAATGGCTGTAACTGCTTAATAGCACGGCTTGTTGGATATGTTCCGGCATGTATTTGGCCAGCCAGAGAGTCGGTACTCCGCCTGATGACCAGCCCACTACTGAGACTTTTTTGTGGCCCAGATGATTCAGTAGTTCGATTGTGTCTGTGGTGATTTGGGCTAAACAGTAATTGTGAGTAGGGGATGAGCCCCCTATTCCAGGGCGATTAGGACTGATCAGTTTCAAGCCATGACACGCAAATACATCGTGTAAGGCCGCCGCTTCCAGAGCAGATCCTGGCATTCCGTGATGATAGAGCACAGGGACGCCGGACGGGTCGCCAAATTCAAAAAATTCCAGTTGTCGGCCATCCGTCAAATACAAGCATTGAGCTGTGTAATCGGGCGAGTATGGGCTAGTTGAGTGGTCATCCATCATGTTCGTCGGTTATCCCTTGTACAAATATTTGTGCCTTAATCCATGGCTTTGCTACAATGCCGGCCTTTCAAAGCGTGCTTCCTTTCAAATCGCGATGGCAATGCCTCTGTTTTATTGTCGTTGTAGAGAGTTTGTTCCGTTATAGAGCGTTAACGCTGCTATTGGCAGACATATGGACGGAGCACCATGTTTGGCGAAAGCCAACCCGTATTTTTTTGACTGTACGTTTTTTCGCTGTACGGCTGAGTGATAAGCAGGCTGACCTTTATGAAAATTCAAGCACAAATTGAAGATTTAATTCGTTCAAATTTTGAACCTCAGTATTTCGAAGTTCTCAACGAAAGCTATATGCACAATGTTCCGGAAGGGTCGGAATCGCATTTTAAGCTGGTGTTGGTGACGGACAAATTTGAAGGTAAGCGTTCTGTGGCTCGTCATCAGCAGGTGTACGGTGCATTGGGTGATGTTATGTCATCCATCCATGCGCTGGCATTGCATACCTATACTCCTGAAGAGTTTAAACAGGTGCAGGCCGCGCCGGATTCCCCTAATTGCATGGGTGGCAGTAAGCACGATCAATAAGTTGATCGCACGCTGTGCCTAGCCTTCATAAATTCGAACACATTTCGTAGTAATTGAGATTTAAAAATGACTGAACAAACTTCTTCTCAGCCTTATGTGGTTGCGGCCATGTATCGCTTTGTGACTTTGGATGACTATCAAGACATTCGTGAGCCTTTGCGTGCCTTTTGTGATGAGCACAACATCAAGGGCACTTTGCTGTTGGCGAAAGAAGGTCTGAACGGAACCGTCGCGGGCACTCGGGAAGCCATAGATGCGTTATTGGCTTATTTGAAAAATGACCCGCGTTTGGCTGAGTTAGAACATAAAGAATCCTACGATGAAAATCAGCCCTTCTACCGTATGAAGGTGAAGCTGAAGAAAGAAATCGTCACCATGGGGATTGATGATATTGATCCGAATGAAGTGGTGGGCACCTACGTAAAACCAAAAGACTGGAACGCTTTAATTTCTGATCCTGACGTTTTGTTGCTCGACACTCGTAATGATTACGAAGTGGAAGTGGGGACGTTTGAACATGCGGTGAATCCGGATACCAAAATCTTTCGCGAGTTTCCTGAGTATGTTCGCACCAATGTCGATAAGAGCAAACATAAGAAAGTAGCCATGTTCTGTACCGGTGGTATCCGTTGTGAAAAAGCTTCGGCCTTTATGAAGAAAGAAGGTTTTCAAGAGGTATATCATCTGGAAGGCGGAATTCTTAAGTATCTTGAAGAAGTACCAAAAGAAGAAAGTCTTTGGAAAGGTGAGTGCTTTGTATTCGATAACCGCGTAACGGTTGATCATGATCTGAACAAAGGGACGTTTGAATTATGTCACGCGTGTCGTATGCCGATTTCTGAAGACGACAAAGCGTCCGAAAAGTACGAAGACGGTGTGTCTTGCCCAAGCTGTTATGACTCTTTGGATGAAGCGACTCGTGAGCGTGCCCGTAACCGTCAACGTCAAATTGCGTTGGCAAAAGAGCAGGGGATTGAGCACATCGGGGTTTCGATGGAAGAGCGTAAAGCCATTAAACAAGCCAAGAGAGAAGAGCACAGAAGACGCTCTTTGCACTTGGATTAATAGCTGCTGATATCCCGATTAATCTTGGGCCATCCCTGACTGAACCAGAGTGCTTAGCTTGTGAACCTGATTTTGCTGACTGAAGATGACCTGGTAAATGCGTCATTCGCTGTATTGACGGATCATAGGGCAAAGCACATTCATCAGGTGCATCAGGCCGAGCCAGGCCGGCGTCTTAAAGTCGGTATGCTGGGTGGGCTATTGGGTCAGGGTGAAGTGCTGTCTGCTACCGTAGATGGCACTGATTATCGAGTTGAGCTCAGTCTCTCTCTCTCTGAACAACCGCCAGAAAAACTTCCCCTCACCGTATTATTGGCTTTGCCCCGGCCGAAGATGCTGCGCCGTATCGTTCAACATCTGACATCGTTAGGCGTAGCACATTTGGTCTTGATGAACTCTTACCGTGTTGAGAAAAGTTACTGGCAATCGCCATTTCTTCAACATTTGGATGACTATGTACGGTTGGGCCTAGAGCAGGCCGTAGATACTCAACCTATGACCATTCAACTGGAAAAACGCTTCAAACCCTTTGTGGAAGATCGTTTGCCTGCGATTAAAGAAGGTAAGTTGGCTCTCGTTGCACACCCTTACACTGATGAAGAATGCCCGCGTGCTGTGGATGAACCCTTAATTCTGGCGATTGGGCCGGAAGGTGGCTTTATTCAATACGAGGTGGATCAGTTGATAGAGAGCGGCTTCCAGGCCGTATCTCTGGGCCGTCGTATCCAAAAAGTTGAAACCGTGCTTCCACAGTTAATCGGAAGATTGTATTAACCCGTCTAACCGGTTTGAATGCTTCCCACCACAGAGCTGTTTTTTATAATCGCGCTGCTTTTCACGATGAGGCAGTGTATCACAATAGCTGCTTTTCACAGTGGAGCAGTTTGCCATTATTGAATTTAGGCACACACCGCCATCGTTTCTTTACCAGCAGGGGCCAGTAAACACGCTTGTATGGATTGTGTGTTGAGTCGGGCATGGGCTTGTTGCCATTCCCTGCGATGGATTCCTTTAAAGCCGGGAAAGGCTTCGTTAATCAAGGCAATCTGCTGATGTAGACTCAATCCGATCTGATAGCTTTTGGGGATTCGTTGCAGGGCCAAAACCGCTATGGCAGCTGCATAATTCAAGTTGATGTTGAGCTCTTGGTGCGGTGCGTTCAGAAACTGGTGTTGACTGGCCAATCCTCTGACTTTTGAGGCCAGGTCCGGGTCTTTTACCAGGTGCTCGTCCCACAGAGTTTGATGTTGATGCTCTGTCATTCGGAATAATCCAAAGGTGTCTTTGGCAAAATGAAACATATCGGTTTGACGATTCAAGCTGACAGCCGCTGTGGTTAAGAGGTAGAACTCCGTAAGGTTAGGCAGTTTCCGATGCTCGGATAGGAGAGTCGACATCGGTTTAATCACGCTGTCCGTTAACGCTTTGAGTTGTGCATCCATAGTTATTAAACCCCGTTATCCTTTGAAATCAGGGGAGAAGAGCCCCTTATGATATTTAATATCAAAAGATCCCTCTAACTCGTTGATACTACAGTAGTGATTAAATTAGTAGACAATCAGAAATATAAAAGTGAAATGCATAAAAAAAGAGAAAGACCCGACGAAAGGTGCTTCCTCTTCTCTTTAAACGATCAGCTGAATCGGCTGCTCTGACTTTCAGGTCAGCTTACGATTCACCCTCAAAGGCGCATAGGCTGTAGACGCCGATACCGATATTTTGCAAACGTGTCGAACCATTCAGATCCGGCAGGTCGATCAAGGCTGCTGCTTCGTATACTTCCGCCCCCTGGCTTTTTAACAGGGTGCTGGCAGCCATCATGGTGCCACCGGTGGCAATGATGTCATCAATGATTAATACTTTATCGCCTTCCTGGCAGGAACCTTCCTGAATTTCAACAGTGGCCGTACCGTATTCCAGATTGTAACTTTCAGAGATTACCGGTGGCGGTAATTTGTCTTTCTTTCGTACCAGAATTAATGGTTTATTGAGGTTATAAGCGACCACCGAACCTATTAAAAAGCCTCGGCTGTCGATCGCCGCAATGCGATCAATGTCGTGGTTGATGTATCTTTGAGTCAGGGCATCTATCACCATTCTGAATGGCTTGGGTTGCTGCAGTAACGGCGTAATATCACGAAAGGTCACGCCTTCTTTCGGCCAATCATGGACCGCACGAATATTGGCTTTCAGATAAATTTCGTCAAACGACATAGTGGAATCCTTGCTGAGAAATTGCGGTCAGTACGGCCGATCACCGTCCGACGTATACCATTAATTGAATACCAGAATTGTATCGGTTGCCAGTGAAAAATGAAGTTGTCGGTTGCTACTTATTGTTTTATATCAGGTTTTCAGGGCGTAACCGATAGGTTAAGCCCTGTGTAACCTTATTGTTCGGGGGGTTCCGGCGGAGGTGGAGGAGACGCTCGAACTACTTCCCGTTTGATGGTGAGTTCATTACCGTCGTTATCAATGGCGTGTACCGTGATGGTGTTTTCGCCATAGTCGAGAGGCACCACAATGGCAAACGCAGAATGATAGAAGAACTTACCATCAAATTTGCCCGAAATACGATCACTGGTGGCGTAGACCTTGTCGATGCCAACCCCGATGTCATAGGCTTGGCCGCGTAAACGGATTTCTGTAACATCGCTGGCGACTTCTTCACCGTCCTTGCCGGATAATTCCAGGGCCGGCTTCAGATCATCCGGGAAACTTCGTGGATCGTTCGGGTCGGAGTCAAACATTTCTTCCACATCGTTAGCGAATAAATCGCCATCACGGTCGATGTCTTTGTTGTCACCAATGCCATCGTTGTCCATGTCTGCCCATTCGGTTGGGTCATTCGGAAAAACATCGGTTCCATTGTCGTAGCCGTCCCCATCACGATCCGGGTCTAGGCTGTCTGGAATACCGTCGCCGTCCATATCAGGTGGCACACTGAGTGGATCATTCGGATCAGTACCTACCTGAATTTCGTAATGGTTGTCGATGTTATCACCGTCCCGGTCCGGATCAGAATTGTCACCAATGCCGTCTTTATCCAGGTCTGACCATTCCTTTGGATCACGAGGGAAGGCATCCACTTCATTGTTGTAACCGTCGCCGTCCATGTCTGGATCAAGGCTATCGGGAATGCCATCGCCGTCTATGTCCGAAGGTACAGACTTAGGATCATTCGGATCAGTGCCAACAAGTTCTTCATAATGGTTGGAAATGCCATCGCCGTCCCGGTCTTTGTCCGAGTTGTCGCCGATGCCGTCTTTGTCGATGTCCGACCACTCTCTGGCATCACGAGGGAAGGCGTCTTGCTCGTTCAGATAACCATCGTTGTCCATGTCCGGATCAAGTGCATCCGGGATACCGTCAAAATCAAAGTCAGGCGGAACACTTTTCGGATCGTTCGGATCAGTCCCTAGTTGCAACTCGTAGGCGTTACTGATGTTGTCGCCGTCACGATCAAGGTCTGCGTTATCGCCGATGCCGTCTTTATCAATGTCTGACCATTCTTTCGGATCGAACGGGAAGGCGTCTTGCGCGTTTAAATAGCCGTCGTTGTCGATGTCTGGGTCGGAATTGTCACCAATGCCATCACCGTCGGTATCGTGCCACTCGGTGGGATCAAGCGGGAAGGCGTCAACATCGTTGTTGTAACCATCGCCGTCCTGATCCTGATCGTTTTGATCCGGAATGCCATCGCCGTCGCTGTCTTTGCAATAACGCGGATCATCGGGAAAGACATCTTCTGTATTCAGGCAGCCGTCACCGTCACGGTCATCGTCAATGGCGTCGGGAATACCATCACCATCGCTGTCTACAGGAACACTGCTGGCATCGTTCGGATCAGTGCCTACTTGTTCTTCGTAATCGTTTCGAATGCCATCGTTATCACGATCCGGATCAGAGTTATCACCAATGCCATCGCCGTCCAGATCGGCCCATTCTGTTGGGTCGGTTGGGAATACATCCACGTCGTTGGCGTAACCGTCGTTGTCTATGTCGTCGTCCAGAACATCCGGAATGCCGTCGCCGTCGGTATCTTTCGGGTAATCGCTAGGGTCGTAGGGGTTGGTGCCCAATTGAATTTCAATTTTGTCAGAGAAACCATCGCCGTCTTTCTCGGTATCCGCATTATCACCAATGCCGTCGCGGTCGATGTCGCCCCATTCCCGGCTGTTATCGGGAAATCTGTCCTGAAGGTTATTAACCCGATCACCATCGCGATCCACATCAATCTCATCCGGAAGGCCGTCTTTATCCAGATCCGGCGGCGTGCTTTTGGCGTTTCGGGGGTCGTAACCCGTTTGTAATTCATAGTGGTTATCGATGCCATCGCCGTCCATGTCGATGTCCCTGTGATCCGGGATACCGTCGTTGTCCATATCCGGTGCGGCTTTGGCAGCGAGTTGAAGATGATGGCCTTCGGACAGCTTTCGAAAAAGTTGTGAGTCCATAACGGCTGGTGCCGCCAATACAATACTGACCGATGAGACCGCTACAAGAGAGGCCCGTTTAACGAGACGATTCTTTAATTTCGATGGCAAGCTAGGCATGTTATTCAGTATTTATTGTTGTGATCAATCACGTTCCGGGTTGTGACTGAAAATGAGTAATTGGTCAGATTCTAACTGAACATATGTGAGGAAAGAAACGGGGGGAATGAAAGATTGTCGAGAGGTTCACGTCCATCGTCGTCATTTCTTGCGTCTTCATCAAATTTTCAATTCCGGGGAACTAAAAGCAATTGTTTAATCTCTAACGGCGGTTTACGATGGATGTTTATTTCATTTAATGACTCACAATTGAGATTGCTATGTTCAAAAAGAATATGATTGCTGCTGCACTGGGAAGTGCGGCATTGGTTTCTACCCTGTCGTTGACTGGCTGTGGTGAAAAAGAAGTAGAGCTGAAAACAGACAGTGACAAAGTAAGTTATGGCATTGGTTATAACGTAGGTTCCGGCATGCGCCAGGAAGGTCTTGAAGAAATGAATGTAGCGGCTATTGCTCAAGGCCTGCAGGATGCTCTTGAAGACAAAGAACGTCGCCTGACGATGGAAGAATTGACAGCGGCTTTCAACGAAGTTCGTGCACGTCAGGAAGACAAGATGAAAGCTCTTAACGACGAGAACCTTCGTTTGGGTGAAGATTTCCTTAAGAAGAATGCCGAGCGTGATGTTGTAACTGTACTAGATAGCGGTTTGCAATATGAAGTGCTTAAGAGCGGTGAAGAAGGCTCTGAAACTCCGGCAATCTCTGACATGGTGACGACTCACTATCATGGTACTTTGGTTGATGGCACGGTTTTCGACAGTTCAGTTGATCGTGGCCAACCAGCAACCTTCCCTGTGGGCGGTGTGATTAAAGGTTGGGTTGAAGCTCTTCAAATGATGAAAGTCGGTGACAAGTGGAAACTGTATGTACCGGCTGAACTGG
This sequence comes from Pseudomonadales bacterium, assembly GCA_041590855.1. GTDB lineage: Bacteria > Pseudomonadota > Gammaproteobacteria > Pseudomonadales > Litoribrevibacteraceae > Litoribrevibacter. The sequence continues at coordinate 7,368 of JBFHTA010000011.1, read as the reverse complement.
CTTATGGCGCTCAAAGCCCAAGCCCTAAGATTCCGCCTAACTCTGCGTTGATCTTTGAAGTTGAGCTACTAAGCATTAAAGGTAAAGAATCTTAATTGCGTTTGTTTTAAGATTGGAAAACCTCCTTCGGGAGGTTTTTTTATGCCCTCATATTTATGATGGGCAAATAAGTACAGATCACAAGGACGTCAGGAATACGGATGAAAATTGAGAAATCTGCAAAGGAAGTTGGCCAATTCAAAATCTTTATTGGCATTCTATTGGCGTTGATGTTTCTGTTTTTTCACTGGGTATTTATCAATTTTTTTGCCGATGGGCATTTTGTTCCGGGGCGCGGTTGGGTTCGTTCGCCTGATTGGCTAACAACAACTTTTATCTGCATTTACAGTTTGATCGCTGTAGTGGTAGTTGCTTTCTTTGTTTCTCAAGGCATAGGCCTGATTCGTACTGGTGGTCAGTGGGAGATTACAGTGGACGGCAGCGGCATTAATTGGCTCTCGCCCAGTCAGAAGATAGACGCTTCCTTTTTCCTTCCTTTTGACGAGATTGATTACATCGGTACTAAACAACGATTTGAGAGTCACAGGCGCGGTTCTGATAGAGACTTTATAAAAGTCATTGTTAAGAAAGACGGAAGTCTCTTTGATTTTACCAATGAGTGTTGTGTGGACTTGGAATTGATCTACAACGAACTGGAGGCGCTAGGAATACCGTATAGAGATTCCAAGCTGCCTTATGAGTATTCGAGCAATCAAAGTGAGCTCTGATTGCTCTTGGGTGTTTGGATTTAGCCTGAATTTCGCCCTTTAGTTCCTAAACGCCTCTGATTTTGTTTTGAGTTACGCAAACAACTCTTGAGGTTTGAACTTAAATGCCCAGGTGAAGATGATGTCCGGGAAGGTTTCTAACCGTTCGTTGTACAGGGTCACCGAGTCGTTATAGCCGTTCTTCAATAATGCCAGTTCTGTTTCCAGGCGTGTCAGCTCCTCCATCAGTTTGGACACAAGCGTTTGGCCTTTAAGGTCCGGGTAGTTTTCTACCACGGCATTGACGGATTGCGAGAGCTGTTGCGTTGCGCCGATGCAGGCTTGCAGAGAGTCTTTGTCTTCATGGTCGGATTGAACGGCAGACCGGAAGTTAGCCATGTCGGTCATCAGGCCTTGTTCGTGTTTCATGTACTCTTTGACCAAGGTTTCCAGAGATGGAATCAGATTCTTTCGTTTACGTAGTGCTACGCCCATATTGACCCAGTTTCGTTCTGCCCGTTGTCGAAGAAAGATGAGATCGTTGTAATGCAGTAACATGGTGAATAGGAACATGTATAGGGGGCCAACCAGGGCGGCGAGCAGGAAGTCACTGGGTGAGAAACTGCCGCTTTGGGCAAACCACAGCAGGCCACTGCTGAAGACAGCGGTGAAAGCCAGGTTTAAAAATAACAGACCGACCCAGGCTTTGCGGAACATCACTTTGGATTCAGGTAAGTTGCTAAGAATAAAAGGCAGTTTTGAACCTGCTTCTGTGATGTGTAGGGTGTCTTGTCGTTCGGGATCGGGTTTGGCTTCTCCGATGGCGTAGAGCGGGTCATTAAGCTTGAGCACAGATTCGGAGTAAGAGCGTTTGCCAGAAGAACGCGAAGTCGAGTGACTGGTAATGATTTCGGCGTCCTGAGGCACAATCTTGACCCGGCCTTCGTCGTCTTCGCATTCAAAATCGATATATTGTAAGTCGTCGACGATCGTGACCCATTTTGCGTCTTTACCGCTGCCGCGTTTTTCTTTTACCTGATAGTGATACCAACTGCATTGGCTTCCTGTCATGGGGCTGGATAGCGCTTTGGTGTCTTCAGGTAAAGTCACTTTTCCTTGTACTTCGGTCATCCCTGGCACCAGACCTAAGGTCTTTTGAGTCGGGATGTTTTCAATCAGGCGCTTGAATTTGATACGACGGAAACCTAACCAGCTAAACAGCAGCATCATGCCCAATCCGAGGAAAAAGAAGAAATGGTGCCAACCACTGGTTAGCCGGGAATCTGCCAGTTTTTGCAATCTCAGGTTAAGTTTACTTTGCAGTGTCGGGTTGAGTTGAACTTGTTTAGTTTCGTCTAATGAATGTCCCCACAAGGGTGCCAAGACCCATTCAGGAAAGCGATCCAGTTGCTGTTGAACCAGGTACTGAGAGAGTGCCATGTTAAGTTTGTACTCATCCAGCTCCTGATTCAGATAGTAATCTTCAAATTGGGCATTACCCTGAACAAGAAGCTGGTGTGCACTGGTCTGGTCGCCTTTATTGAGTCGGGTGAGTTGATCCAGTGTGTGGGTCCATTGTTGCTGATATCGGTCGATGGCCTGCTTGAGATCTTTATCCATCATCAGCAAACTAAAGTGGATTAGTACCAGACTGACGCAGGTAATGAGTAGAGTTTGGTATTTCCAGACCTTATGCACACGTATCAAAATTGCCAACGCGTAGATGGACATCGCAATTAAGGCCAGCCCGCCCCAAAGATAAAAGACACCCGCACTGCCCATACGTTGTTGCTCGTAGCTTTTATCATAGGTTGAAATAATCGGCGTGTAGGTGTCGGCCGGACGAAAATCCAAAGATAATGCCTGATTGTCTGAGTCTGCGGTGGCAACAGGTCGAGCCTGGGCAAATAGGAATAGCTTGTCGTCAGGTTCAATCCGGTACTCGGTGTATCTGTGATCGCCAGTGACGGTTTGAAAACTTTGCTCAACGGACCAGTCGGTCCATTGGGCGTAAGTACGGGTATCAACGTATACGGATTTGGAGTGATCTTTTAGCAGGAAGTTAACGTGTTCGGTTCTGGAATCGACCAAATCCCACGATGTGTTGCCCTCTGAATCCCGCTTCTCGATCTCATGGGTATAGTAGTAATACACGCTGGGTGTGTTGGTATGATAACTATTTACCAGGGCCGTATCGGGCGCAGTCTCAACAAAACCACTGACAGCGTTTGGCCCTGGTACTAAACTGTTTAAAGACACAATTGGAGTTCGTTCTAATTGTCTGAGAGCCTGGATTTCATCGAATCCAAAATGCATCAATTTCCAGCCACCCCAAAATGCCAGAGTGCCGAGAATGATGGGAAGAAGTTGAGTCAGTAGTCTTTCCTTGATCGTCACTTTAAAATCCTATAGCCAGCGTGCGAGTGGCGTAAAATCATGCTCAGAAAATTCCCAGTGTAGAAGTTTATAAAACGTATGTCGAAACCCGATTCCGGTTTGAAAATCCCGCAAACACAAACACAAACACAAACACAAACACAAACACAGTCACAAGTGATTCAGCTAAGGAATCTTTTGGATGAGGTTCGTGCGTGCCGTTTGTGTGAATCAGTGTTGGAGCCCAATCCGGTGATCAGGGCAGATACCCGGGCACGATTGCTGATTATCGGACAAGCACCGGGAACGCGTGTCCATGCGACGGGTATTCCCTGGAATGATCCCAGCGGTGATCGGTTGAGACAATGGTTAGATATGGAAAAAACACAGTTTTATGACGAGTCACAAATGGCTATTGTGCCCATGGGGTTCTGTTATCCGGGAAAGGGACGCAGTGGCGATCTTCCACCTCGACCAGAGTGTGCCCGTCAGTGGCATGGATCTGTGCTGGCTTTAATGCCGAATATACAGTTAACCCTGCGGGGGGGGAGTTACGCGCAGAACTATTACTTAGGAAAGCATTTTGGGGACAGTAAGAAAAAGACCTTAACGGAAACCGTCAGAAATTATCGTGAATATTTAGCCCATGGTTTTTTGCCAATACCCCACCCATCGCCTAGAAATACCCTGTGGTTAAAAAAGAACCCTTGGTTTGAGGATGAGGTAGTACCTGAATTAAAGCGAATTGTTGCAGAGATATTTGAGGCAGGATAAGGCGTTTATAGCCTTAGCCTTGCCTGAGCTGATCCTAAGCAGAGTGTGCCTGAGGCGTTGTACTTTCTTTTTTCTGAAAATGCACGTCATCCACCCAGCAGCGGGTATCTGCAGGGAGACCAAGGCATTCCACTTTCAGACTTTCCAGATCGCCTTGAACTTCGAGAGTCACCTGACCAGAGAGCATTACTGAACGGGTCCCTCGGGCATCTGTAGTGTCGACCAAAGCATGTTGTTCACCCAGGGCGTCTTCATAGGTGATAAGTAGCTTAAGTGAACAATGTATTTCATGATCAAAACTTAGCCAGGCAGCCGCACTGAAGTTATGGGTGGAATGACCAATGTGGGCTGGCTTGGATGTGCGGGATTTCTTTCTTAAAAGTTTGAAGAAGGCGTAACGGCTCTTGTTGTCGAGTGGCGCACTGCACACCGGGCCGCCCATATACTGACTGCGAGGGATTTGCTTCAAAGTGACCGGAGTTTGGTTGGATTCAGAAAAGATTAGGGTTTTCATGCAGTTAGTATTTCAACGTTAAAAAGGTTAATCGGAAATTCCATCGAATGACTGGGCTTTATGGGCAAAGGCGTCAAAAATTGTCAGAAATTTCCATGAATGTGACGTGATTTGTCACTGCGCATTTTAGTGAGTCTTAGTCAGTTAAAACGTGAACTTGCTCCCTGTTTTGTAACTTTGTGCCAGGAAAAGGATTAATTGACATAGTTATCAGTAAAAATCTAACCCCTTGGTTAGATGTGAAAGGTGCGGTACGTCACAGGTTTGTTTGATTTCGAGAACCTTTGCGCATTTGAAAGACTTATTCTGGCCATTTAGCGTTGGTCTCGACTAGAATGTCGGCGCTTTTGTCGGTGTGCTATAGCAACATAGCCAGATGATGAAGGCAGCTAAATATCAAATCTTCGGCACAAGGAAACTGCCTATGACATCCATCGGTTTCGGCATTGCAGGCATCGCGCTGGTCATTGCTATTTTTCTTCATTTCGGAATTAAAGACCAAGAGAAAGTTCCAAAGGGCGCTCTTCGGTTAATCCTGACTATTGCGGCAATCGGATTTGGTTTGGGCTTTACCGGCTCAGGCATTTTCTATGCAGAACCCGGTTATGTGTACCATGTGCGTACCGTTATGGGGGACGAGGAAGTGGTGTCTGAACCAGGCTACAAGTTCTATCCTTTTGGTCGTTATAACGCTTGGAAGCGTGCCATGACGGTACAGGCAGAAGCCGGTGCAACCGATCATTTGCAGGCCGAACGCGATACGTCTGAAGCCAGTGCGGCGATTCCTCCGTTAAATATCATGTTTCTTGATCAGGTAGATGCCAATGCAGAAGCAACGGTACGCTTTTCGATTCCCAGTGATCAGGAATCCTTTCTTCAATTGGCACACGAATACCGGACGCCGGAAAACCTGTTGAGAACAGCACTGATTCCTGCGTTTAAAGAAACCTTACAGGCAACAGCTTCTTTGTTCAGTGCGGAAAACTATTACTCTGGCGCTCGTTCGGAGTTCAATTCCGAATTCGAACAACAAATGACCAGTGGTATTTACATTGTGCGTCGCGAAGAGGTCACGATTCGTTCTGAGCGTAAAATAAAGGGGTCCGCGAATGCCGCGTTAGGTCAGAATCAGGAATCCTATGGCGATGAAGCCAAAGTAGCCTTTGTAGTCAATAAAGTATTGGACGAAAACGGTCAGCCAAAGAAGAAATCACAGAAGTTTGTTAACTTCGGAATCGCAGTGGTTGATGCGCGTGTTACTAACATGCGTCCGAACAGTAAATTCGTTGAACGTATGCAGTTGAAGCAAAAAGCTTCTGCGGATCGTGCCATTGCACGTGAGCAACGTATTCAGGAAGAAGAGCAGCGTTTGCTAGCCATAGCGAAAGGTGAACGTGAAGTGGCAGAGCGTCAGGCTCAAGCCAAGGTAGAGCAGATTCAGCGCACTACCGAAGCTCAAACCGAGAAGCAATTGGCATTGACCAAAGCGTTGAAGCTGAAAGAGCAAGCGCAAATTGAAAAAGAAACGGCCGAGATCCAACTGGAGAAAGCCAAGATTGAAGCGCAAACCGTTAAGACCCTGGCCGATGCGGAAGCCTATAAAAAGCGCGAGATTCTTCGTGCGGATAATGCCTTGGCTCAAAAGCTGGATGCCGAGGTTAAAATTCAGAAATTATGGGCTGATGCTTATGCCAAGCGCGCAGTTCCGACCAATGTCTTTGGCGCAAGCGGTGATACCCCTGTTGGTGGCGACTCAGAAACACGTGCGTTTATGCAATTGCTGACGTTGGATGCAGCTAAACGCCTGAGTTACGACCGGGATATCTCAAAAACCAAAGACCGGTAATTGATTCCTCCCTAACCGGGATTCACTGCAGTGAAGCAGGCCTGGTTAGGGGATTTCTCTTCTTGCTGTTTCTCAAATCTTAAACAGTATTTCTAAATTCCCTTTTCTTAGCGTCTATTTACACTCCTTTGGAGCGTGGTCAACAGGCAATGATATTTGCCCACTCTGCGCTTCGTAATTACCTATTTAGGATTACCAAAACAAACTATTTGGCATGCAGTCTGTTGACTATTGAAGGCTGATATAACAATCTATTTAGAAAGCAATCTGTTGACTATTTATTGGTTGAGGTAAGTTAAAAAAACAGCCGCGTTAGTATGGTTTTAGGGTGAGTGAAGATCGTCATTTAGAAAGGATGATTGCCTTCCTGTTGAGACTTTTCTTTTTTGAGGTGGTTAGTCTTTTATCACCCTACCAAAAATTATCGTCTATCGTTAAAGCTGATGCCATGGCCAGCGCTTTTCTGAGTGAATTACTCGGAGATGTAATTCCGTGTAATCGAATATCTTGCGATTTCTATTCAATATTGATGTAGGTGGTCAGTGTAGTGACTGCCAAGGGCGATCAATGTTTGTTGTTAATGAAACTACAGACGTTTGCCCCATTGTATTCCAGCATTTGGGCATGTTGTTTAGGTTCGCAGCAAACTACTTTAACTACTGATCACAGCATAGGTTTTATGCAACAAATACATTTTATTTCAGGTTTACCGCGTTCCGGTTCAACATTGCTGGCAGGAATTTTACGCCAGAATCCCAGTTTTCATGCAGCCATGTCCAGCCCTGTTGCTTCCTTGATGAATGGTTGTCTTGAACAAATGGGGGCAGGGGGCGAATTCTTTACCTTCTTCAATGAATCGAAACGAAAAGATATTTGCCGGGCGTTATTTAATACCTACTACCAAGAGCAATCAGATAAACAGATTGTGTTTGATACCAATCGTATCTGGACTGCCCGTTTGCACCAGCTGACCGAACTTTATGATGATTTTAAAGTGATTTGTTGCGTGCGTAATCCGGCTTGGGTTATGGACAGCTTCGAAGTTATCTATCGCAAAAACCCCTTCGATTACAGCCGTATGTATAATCCTCAGTCTCGGCAAACCGTTTATT
>JBFHTA010000010.1:0-30512 GCA_041590855.1 Pseudomonadales bacterium | reverse complement strand
GCCGGATCAATAGGAAGGTATGCAATATCCCAAGGTTTCTCTTGCGAATGTTGATCCAGACACTTTTTGATGGCGTCCTGATGCGAGCCGGAAAATGCGGTGAAGACCAAATCGCCTGCGTACGGGTGACGAGGGTGAACAGGCATTTGGGTGGCTTCTTTGTAAACTCGGACAATCTTATTCATGTCTGCAAGGTTTAATTGAGGATCAATACCTTGGCTGTAAAGATTCATCGCCATGGTAATGATGTCCATGTTACCAGTACGCTCGCCGTTGCCCATTAGGGTGCCTTCAACCCGATCAGCCCCCGCCATTACGGCCAGCTCCGCAGCGGCAACTGCGCAGCCACGGTCGTTATGCGTGTGTACACTGACTGTAATGGCGTCTCGATGTTCTATGTGAGAGCAGAACCATTCAATTTGATCTGCAAAGATATTTGGCGTTGCCATTTCAACGGTGGAAGGCAAATTGATGATGGCTTTATGCTCTGGAGTGGGCTGCCATACATTAATCACGGCATTGGCAACGTCCACTGCGTAATCAATCTCAGTGCCGGTAAAGCTTTCCGGAGAGTATTCAAAGACCCATTCCGTTTCAGGGTAGTGCTTGGCGTATTCTTGCACCCAGCGTGCACCTTGTACGGCAATGGCTTTGATGCCTTCTTTATCCTGTTTAAAGACCTTTTCGCGTTGTACAGTTGAAGTGGAATTGTAGACATGAACTACCGCGCGTTTTACGCCTTTCAACGCTTCAAAGGTTTTCTCGATCAAGTGCTCACGAGCCTGAACCAATACCTGAACGGTCACGTCGTCCGGGATTTGGTTTTCTTCAATCAGCCAACGAACGAAGTCGTAATCCGGTTGTGATGCGGCAGGAAAGCCGATTTCAATTTCTTTAAAACCAATCTCGATAAGTAACTGATATAAGGCTTGCTTTTGGGCAACGGTCATTGGCTCAACCAGGGCTTGGTTACCATCGCGGAGATCCACAGAACACCAGGTTGGTGCTTGAGTAATGATCTGATCCGGCCAAGTGCGGTTTGTCATCTTGATCGGTGTAAAGGGGCGATATTTGGTATGGGTAAAGCCTTGTGCGTTTGAGCCAGACATAATCGTTTCCATTGTATTGAATGAGTAAATAAGCTTAGGTAGAGCCTGCTGTTCTCTTGAGTTCGAGATGCGTTTGGGTTCCTTCGTGAGGAACTTCCCTGAGCGCGTTTCCTTTCGCTCGGCCAATCTTTTGGATTGACGTTTCAGTACCTTCGATAGGCTGAATGAATTTGGAAAAGGGGCTATCTGTCTTCGAGGCTATCTGTCTCCGGGGATATCCGTCTCAGGAGATAGTCTCTTTTCCGTATTCGGTCCTGCTTATCTGCCAGCTGGATCACAGCGTTGACGGAAAGAAGTATACGTCGTGGCAAAGGGTGAGTGGTTGCAAATGTGCTATTGATTTGTGTCTTTGTAGCAATAAATAATTACAAGCTGTTCCAATAATAGAGATTTATTGCTTTAATGTGTTTTTATGGGGAATTCCTAGGATGTTTTTACCGTGATTGAGCTGGATCGTACCGACAAGCGCATCCTTGATGCATTGCAAAAAGATGGAAGTTTAAGCAATTTAGAGTTGGCAGAAAAAGTGGGGTTGTCGCCGTCACCCTGTTCGCGACGAGTTAAACAGTTGGAAGAGAACGGTATCATTGTTGGGAAAGCGGTGTTGTTGGATGCGGAAAAACTTGGCCTGAACCTCACCGCTATTATTCAGGTCAGTATGGATCGGCATACGCCAGATCGATTTGAGAACTTTGATAAGACGCTGGAGGCGTACCCTGAAGTGGTAACCTGTTCATTGATAACAGGGCAGGCCGCCGATTATCTGGTGGAGGTGATGGTGACGGATATGGCGCACTATCAGGAGTTTCTGCTTAATAAGTTGACGACTATCCCAGGAGTGACGGGTGTGCATTCCAGCTTCGTATTAAGGAAGATCATTAATCGAACTGCGATTCCGTTGGATCATTTGGTTCGTTGAGTTCTATACACTCAACTCCAGTTGAACCTTTGATCACCCAGCTTTTACGGCCCACACCAGGAATTCGCGGTTTCCGTCGCCTCCTTTAATCGGGCTTTCAGTATAGTTTTGAACTTGTAAACCCAGAGCCTTACAACAGTCGCGTATGCTGGCTTCTACCTCTTTATATAAAGCGGGGTCACGAACGATCCCCCCTTTGCCAATGCCGCCTTTACCCACTTCGAATTGGGGCTTCACCAGAGATACCAGATGACCGCCTGAACGCATCACAGGTGCAAGAGCTGGTAGAATTTTGGTTTGGGAAATAAAGGACACATCCATCACAACAATGTCGAAGCCATTGCCATCTTGGGTGTGTGGCAGCACTAATTGAGGGTCCAACTCACGCGCATTGATCCCTTCATAAAGCGTTACTCGCTGATCCTGTCTTAGTTTATCGACCAGCTGATCGTGTCCAACTTCTACACCCACCACGTGGCTTGCACCTGATTGCAGTAGACAGTCGGTAAAACCACCCGTTGAACATCCGACATCCAGTCCAATGAATCCGGACACATCAATTTGGTTGTCGTTCAGTGCGCCTTCCAGTTTTAAGCCGCCACGAGACACGTATTTGTCTTCTTCATGCGCTTCGATGTCCAGAGGTTCCGATCCCTCCAGTTTGAAGCTTGGTTTGGTGATTACTTTCCATTGGCTGCCGATTTGTACTCTTACCCGACCAGACGAGATCAGTTTTTGCGCGTGAGTACGGGAATTCGAAAGCGATTGCTCGACAAGAATGACATCAAGACGTTTCATGAAAGGGCCATAACCAAGACTGAAAAATAATGTGCGCACTATATCAGAAATTCATCTTAGAAAGGTCGAAATATCGGGCTCGGAATACCTGGGGTTCATTAAATTGTCTTATTTATGACCCGGAAGTGTCACCTTTCGGTAGTAAAACGTTGCGGTTAATGATTTTGGCTTAATGAATTGGAGTAAAGAATGAAGTTAACCGCAAACGGTTTTGGAAAAGTCAGCCCTCTGGTACTTGCAGTGGCTCTTGGATCATCAGTGATGGTAGGGTGCAGCAATGATGATTCTGCTTCTGCAACAAACGTTCGAACCGGGGTCTTTGTTGACTCAGAAGTGGTAGGTATTAACTATCGTACTGAAAGCCAATCCGGTACCACCAATGAAAATGGTGAATTTAATTATGTAGCGGGTGAGACGGTTACCTTCTCTATTGGTGATATCGAGCTGCCTGCTGGTAAAGCGGGGGCCGTAGTTACGCCGTTGGATTTGGCTAATGCGGAAACACCTTATGATGCAGTTGCTAACAATGTAGCTCGTTTGCTGCAAACATTAGATTCAGACGCAGATCCGTCAAACGGCATTACCATCACTCAAGCAAGTCATACAGCTGCAACGGACACAGAGATCACTGATTGGTCGGATACCGATGCCTTTGAAGCCACAGTTGCTACCGTGTTCGCCGGTGAAACTCTGGTCACTGCCAGTGCAGCTGCTCAGCACTTGGAAGAAACGTTACAAGAAGAGAATAACCAAGCAGGTTTAACATTGATTGGCCGCTTCTCTGAAGGGCAAGAGTTGGATGAAGGCATGGCCGAGATCGTGGCTTTCCATAAAAACAGTGACAGTATTTTGGTGATTAACGCCAACGCCAAAACGGTAGATGTATTGAATGCGGAAAATCTGACCAGCGAAGCATTGGCGGAGCCGTTGTCTGCGTCTAATCTGACTCGTCGATACCAGCTTAACGTGGGTGCCGATGTCGATGCAGATGAAAACCTTGCTGACTTTGCTGCTGGCGGTATCAACAGCGTTGCGGTCAATGGCAATCTAATGGCAGTAGCGGTTGAGAACGATGACAAACAAGCGAACGGCGTGATTGCTTTCTACAGCCTGAATGAAGAGGGTACAGCGACCTATCTGAAGTCGGTGATGGCAGGAGCACTTCCGGATAATGTTCAGATTTCTGCAAATGGTCAATATGCGGTCGCAGCAAACGAGGGGGAGCCATCGGACGATTATACCAATGATCCGATTGGTTCAGTGACCGTTGTAAATATCACTAATGGCGTGCCAGCGGATACTGGTACACAAGTCACTTTTGAAGCCTTTAATGCCGGTGCGGCACGTGCTGATGAAACAGAGGGTGTACGTATCTCTGGTTTGAATGCGTCTGTCGCTCAGGATTTGGAACCGGAGTATGTGGCTATCTCTTCTGATAACACCAAAGCCTTTGTGTCTTTGCAGGAAAACAACGCATTGGCGGTGATTGATCTTGCTACCGGTACTGTGGATCGGTTAATTGGCTTGGGTTACAAAGATCATAGCGTTGAAGGCAATGGGTTGGATGCCTCGAATAAGGACGATGGAATTAACATCACAACCTATGCAAATCTTCGTGGGCTTTACATGCCGGACAGCATTGCCTCTGTTCAAATTGAGGGTGTGAATTACGTAGTAACTGCTAACGAAGGGGATTCACGTGAGTACTTCTTCGATGTGGAAAATGAAGAGGCCTGTACTCAGGCGGGCGGTCTGGATTATGACGAGGACGATGGGTGTTTGTCCTGGATTGATGAAGTACGTGTGAAAGATTTGGAAGACCTGAATCTGTCTCTGAACGAAACGATATTTACGGACGAGTCGATCGCAGACAGTGAACAACTTGGACGCTTGAAGGTGATTTCAACGGAAGGCGATACCGACGGAAACGGATCGCTTGAAACCCTTTACGCCTTTGGTACGCGTTCTTTCTCCATCTTTAACGGTGATAACGGCGCTTTGGTGTTTGATTCCGGTGATGACTTTGAGCAGATCACTGCCCAGGCCTTGGGGACGGATGGTTTTAATTCGACCAATGATGAAAACGACTTTGACGATCGTTCTGACGACAAAGGCCCTGAACCAGAAGCCTTGGCAGTGGGTTCGGTTAATGGCAAAACCTATGCGTTCATCGGTTTGGAAAGAACCGGTGGCATTATGATGTATGACATCACCAACCCTGCGACTCCGACATTTGTGCAGTTCACCATCAATCGTGATTTCTCGGTCGATGTTGAAGAAGCGCTGGCGAATGCAGGGGACTTGGCTCCGGAAGGGTTCAAGTTTGTTGCAGCCGAAGATAGCCCGACCAATCAAGCCTTGTTGATTGTCGGTAGTGAAGTGTCAGGCACAACCACAGTTTATGAGGTGAAATAACGCCTTGGAAATCAAAACGCTTTAATGCAACGATTGTGTTGATCTCAAGCCCCGGTTAAAACGCCGGGGCTTTTGTCTTTCTGAAAGAAGAGAAACGGATTATGGTCCACCTTGTTGGCCTGTAACTGCTGAACTAGTATCAAATGAAGATAATTGTGTGAAGTGGTGACGTCTATGTTCCGGCATTTCCGTCTTTTATATGGCTTGCTGTTTGGGCTTTTTCTCTCTGGGAGTGTTGTAGCTTCGCAAAGTGAAGCTGAAGTACGACGCACCCTTACTGTCGGTATCAGTGAAACGGATTACTACCCGTTTTACTATCGAAATGAAGGGGAGATTACAGGAGCAGCGGCTGAGATAGTGACAATATTGGCGACCCAATTAGGCTATGACATTCGATATAAACGCTTCCCATGGCGACGGGTTCAATATAATTTGTCACTGGGAAAAATTGATCTGGTGATGCTGTATTTTAAGACGCCGGATCGTGCGAAAGATGTGTTTTATGTAGAGCAACCGCATCTTTATGAATCAAGTTCACTGATTACCCTGAAAGGGCGAGGCATTCAGTTCTCTGGAAATCTCGATGATTTACTGCCGTTCAAATTTGGTAATGTGAATGGTTATTGGCATGGCGCGGGGTACTCCGAACATCCTACTTTGCTCAAACGACAATTCAGCACGACGACCGAATTATTGCAGGTGCTGAATCGAAAGGGCATTGATATTGCGGTGGGGAATAAACCCGTACTGACTCAATTGGCGAAAGAAATGGGGTTGGAGGAACGCTTTGAGTTTCTGGAGCCTAAAATCGATTATGCCCCCGATTACATCGCCTTTTCTAAAGCAACTCAGGACGCTGAATTGTTGGTTAAGCAATTTTCAAACGCATTGGATGACTTTCTGTTAACCCCTGAATATACAAATATTTTGAAGAAATACGGTTTCGATTTGCGCCAAAATTGAGGTAGTATGCTTGATTCGGTGGGAACTAATCGGGAACCTGGGCGCTCTAAGGCTTTAATCAGGGGATCGTCAGTTACCCTGCCTGATCAGTGTTTTGGATACTCAACCTATCATGTTATTGCGTCGTAAAGTGTACATAGTCATTATCAGCTTGCTTGGCTTTCTTAGCCAAAGTCTTGCTTATGCCTATATGGACGGTGCAATGGCAACAGGTAATCATGCAATGACGATGGGGGAACACCCATCAGCTTCTGAAGCCCTCAACAGTCACTCTGATATTAAGGCCCGGATGTCCGTTGCAACCGGTATGTCCGAGCATTGTAAAGAGATGGCCGACATGCCTCAGGAAATCGATAGCGGCACCAATCATTCGGCCGATGTTGACGAATGTTGCATGCAAACCTGCCTTTGTGCCTCTGGGGTGTGTTCGACATCCTTGATGACGAATGCGCTACCTGCTCTTTCTTTGATACCCTCACATCACGGTCATTTCCTAGACCGCAACGCTCAGGTAGTTCGCGTTGCTGTTTCTTTGTATCGCCCTCCTATAACGGTTTAAACACCCTTATTCCGTCCAGCGTTAACGCCTTTATTACTAATGGTGATCAACGTTGGGAATTGTTTACCCGTTATTGATAAGAAATTTCATATGAAGACATTGTCTATTGTGTTCTCTATGGCCATAGGGGTGGTTGTAGGTGTGTTTGTTTTACCCTATTTATCAAGCCAGGGCGTAATCTCCCTACCAAACATTGGCGGCGGTTCAATGACCGCGTCGGAAGAATCAAGTGAACCTCAGCCTCTGTATTGGGTGGCACCTATGGACGCCAACTATCGCAGAGATAAGCCAGGTAAGTCGCCGATGGGAATGGACTTAGTGCCTGTCTATGAGGAATCCGGCTCGGCAAATTCAAGCCCGGGGACTGTCCGTATTTCACCGGAAGTCATAAATAACCTTGGTGTCCGAACGGCACCAGCGACTCTGCGACAATTATCAACCCGTATTCAAACCGTGGGATATGTTCAGTACAACGAGGATTCCCTGATTCACATCCACCCGCGCATAGAAGGGTGGATCGAGAAACTCCATGTCACAGCTGAGGGTGATCCGGTTAAAAAAGGTCAACCACTGTACGACATCTACTCCCAGGAGCTGATTAATGCTCAGGAAGAGTTACTGCTTGCACTAAATCAAAACAGCGAGCGTTTAAAGAACGGTGCCATTCGCAAGCTGCGATTACTGCATGTACCGGAAAGAAGCATCCGTCGTGTTCTGAATACCCGGAAAATTGCTGAAAATATTACTTTCTTCGCTCCACAGTCCGGGGTTTTGGATAATCTGGTGATTCGGGAAGGCTTTTACGTCAAACCGGAAAACACCCTGATGTCGATCGGTGCTCTGGATGAGGTTTGGGTTGAAGCGGAAGTGTTTGAGAAGCAAGCCGGTCTGGTTCGATTGGGGGCTGATGTCACCATGACACTGGATTATTTTCCCGGTAGAAGCTGGTTAGGCCAGGTCGATTACATTTACCCGTCTTTGGACGCAATGACTCGAACTCTGAAAGTGCGGATTCGTTTTGAAAATAAAGATGGTTTGTTGAAGCCGAATATGTTCGCCAGTGTTGATATTCACGCTGGAGAGGAACAACCCCTGCTGATGATTCCGAGAGAGGCGGTGATCCGCACCCAAGACCAGGATCGAGTGGTGTTGGCGATGGGAGAGGGTCAGTTTAAGTCGCTTGAGGTGACTTTAGGGCAGGCCGACCAGAACTATGTGGAAGTACTGGAAGGACTCAGCGAAGGTGAATCTGTTGTAACCTCCGCCCAGTTTTTGTTGGATTCAGAGTCGTCCAAAAGTTCAGACTTCAAACGAATGGAAACGCGAGAAACCGATGCGCCTTTGATGGAGTGGGTTGAAGCAAAAATTGAGAGCGTCGATCTAATGGAAGGCATGGAGGGCATGTCAGGTATGAAGAGTATGGCCATGGTTGGTGTAACTCACGCGCCCATTGAAGCCTGGAAGTGGCCTGAAATGTACATGGATTTCCCGGTTGCAGAATCGGTCGATGTAAGTCAGTTAACACCGGGCTTGGAGCTTCATATCCAGATCACCAAATACCCGGATCACAGTTTTGAAATCAGTGATGTACACATTCCGGATGGAGCCATGAAAGCTTCGATGGAAAGCTCGACCAAGGCGGTGGACCACTCCGGCCATACCATGAGTGACGGAGACAACCCATGATTGAATCTGTCATTCGGTGGTCGGTACATAATCGTTTCTTTGTGTTATTAGCGACCTTTATTTTGATTGGGGCGGGGGCTTATTCGGTAAAGAATACCCCAGTGGATGCCATTCCGGACTTGTCGGATGTGCAGGTCATTATTAAGACCAGCTACCCCGGGCAAGCGCCGCAAGTGGTGGAAGACCAGGTAACCTATCCCTTAACTACTGCCATGTTGTCTGTGCCGGGGGCGGAAACGGTTCGGGGCTATTCCTTCTTTGGGGATTCCTACGTCTATGTCATTTTTGATGAAGATACTGATCTCTATTGGGCGAGAAGCCGGGTATTGGAATACCTGAGTCAGGTCGCACCGAATTTGCCCGAGTCGGCTCGTCCGCAATTGGGGCCGGACGCAACCGGAGTCGGCTGGGTGTACATCTACTCGCTGGTGGATCGCTCCGGAAAACACGACATCAGTCAGTTACGCTCAATTCAGGATTGGTTCCTGAAATATGAGTTGCAAACGGTGCCAGGGGTTTCCGAAGTTGCTGCTGTCGGCGGTATGGTCAAGCAGTATCAGGTCAGTGTCGATCCTGACAAACTGAGAGCCTTTGATATTCCGTTAGCTCACATTCAAACCGCCATTCAGCAAGGCAATCAGGAAGTCGGTGCTT
Source organism: Pseudomonadales bacterium (assembly GCA_041590855.1). Lineage (GTDB taxonomy): Bacteria > Pseudomonadota > Gammaproteobacteria > Pseudomonadales > Litoribrevibacteraceae > Litoribrevibacter. Next base: position 21,409 of record JBFHTA010000010.1, on the reverse strand, counting down.
CGGTCATTGAAATGGCCGAAGCCGAGTACATGGTTCGTGCCAGTGGTTACATTGAAAACCAGCAGGATTTGGCCAACATTCCTTTGGGCGTTAATGCCAATGGCACCCCATTGTTATTGAAAGATGTGGCAGACATTGCTCTTGGTCCGCAAATGCGCCGTGGTGTCGCTGAGCTTAATGGTGAAGGGGAAACCGTCGGTGGCGTTGTGGTTATGCGCTTTGGTGAAAACGCCCAGAAAACCATTGATGGTGTCGTGGCTAAACTGGAAGAGCTGAAGAAAGGCTTACCAGAAGGGGTAGAGCTGGTAACGGTATATGATCGCTCGGGCTTGATTCAAAAAGCCATTGATAACCTTTGGGAAAAGCTGGCGGAAGAGCTGCTAATGGTGGCCTTGGTCTGTGTCATTTTCCTGGTTCATGTGCGCTCTTCTTTGGTGGCGGTGATCAGCCTGCCGATTGGTATTCTGACTGCCTTCATTGTCATGCATTTTCAGGGATTGAACGCAAACATCATGTCACTGGGGGGCATTGCCATCGCCATTGGTGCCATGATCGATGGCGCGATTGTGCTGATTGAAAACATGCATAAACACATGGAACGAACCCCGCTGACCGATCAGAACCGTTGGAAGATAGTGGCCGATTCTGCCTCGGAAGTCGGACCGTCGCTCTTTTTCAGCTTATTAATCATTACGGTCAGCTTCTTGCCTGTGTTTACGCTGGAAGCGCAAGAAGGGCGGATGTTCTCTCCCTTGGCCTACACCAAAACCTATGCCATGGCTGCTGCCGCTGCGTTAGCTATTACCTTGGTGCCGGTGCTGATGGGGTATTTCATACGTGGACGAGTGGTCTCCGAAAAGAAGAATCCGATTAACCGGTTACTGATAGCGGCGTATCGTCCCTTATTAAAAAGCGTATTGAATCATCCGATCTTAACGCTGCTGTTTGCCTTGCTATTGACCGGCGCATCCTTTTACCCGGCCAGCAAGATTGGCAGTGAGTTCATGCCGCCATTAGATGAAGGTGATTTGATGTACATGCCGACAACCTATCCGAGCATCTCCATCGGAAAGGCTCGGGAGTTGTTGCAGCAAACCGATAAGCTGATTCGAACCGTTCCGGAAGTGGAGAATGTGTTTGGCAAGGTGGGACGGGCCGATACAGCAACTGATCCAGCGCCATTGACCATGATCGAAACCTTCATTCAATTGAAGCCTCGGGAGCAATGGCGGGAAGGGGTAACCACAGATGACCTGATTAAGGAATTCGATGGTTTGGTGAAACTGCCAGGGGTGACTAACGCCTGGGTGATGCCGATCAAAACCCGTATCGATATGTTGGCAACCGGAATTAAAACCCCGGTGGGCATAAAAATCGCCGGGCCGGAATTATCTAAAATCCAGGACATCGGACAGGAGTTGGAGCGGATTCTCAATGAGATTCCGGGAACGGCCTCTGCCTATTCTGAACGTGTTGCAGGTGGTCGCTACATCAAAGTGGACATTCAACGCGCCAAAGCGGCCCGATACGGGTTAAACATTGCCGACGTTCAGCAAGTGGTTGCAACGGCCATTGGTGGTATGAACGTGGCGCAAACCGTTGAAGGCTTGGAACGTTACCCGATTAATCTGAGATACCCTCAGCATTATCGGGATACACCGGAGAAAATGGCGCTGCTGCCATTGGTGACGCCGACCGGGCAACGTATTGCCTTGGGGGATGTGGCTGATATTTACATAGAAGATGGCCCGCCGATGATTAAAAGTGAGAACGCGCGTCTGAATGGTTGGACTTTTGTGGACATCGAAGGTATCGATATTGGTACCTACGTGAAGAACGCAAAACAGATAGTGTCGGAGCAGTTGTCATTGCCTGCTGGCTATTCGATTGCCTGGGCGGGGCAGTATGAATACATGGAGCGGGCACTGGAAAAGCTCACTTATATTGTCCCGTTAACCATCATGATCATTATCGTGTTGCTTTACCTGAACTTCCGAAGTTTTGCTGAAGTGTCGATGATTTTGATTACCTTACCCTTGGCCATGACGGGGGGGATTTTGTTGATGTTTGTGGAGGGGTACAACTTCTCGGTTGCTGTGGGTGTTGGCTTTATTGCTTTAGCCGGAGTGGCGGCTGAAACCGGGGTCATTATGCTGCAGTACCTGAAACAGAGCTGTGCCGAGTTGCCGGATGCCACAAGCAAAGACGCTATTAAACGAGCGGTGTTAGAAGGGGCCGTATTACGTGTTCGCCCTGTAATGATGACCGCGATCGCGACCATCGTCGGCTTGATTCCTGTGATGTATGGCACAGGTACAGGATCGGAGGTCATGAGTCGCATTGCCGCACCTATGGTCGGTGGCATGGTGAGTTCAGTGATTTTAACGCTGCTGGTCATTCCGGTGACCTATTACCTATGGCAACGTGTGTTGAAACGCACTTAATGAACGCTTTAATAATGATGGGCGGTTTGGTTATGAACAGAATGATGAAAATGAAAGGCGAATCGATGAATAAGAAAAACTCAATGGTTTCATATGTGGTTAGCGTGGTGACTGCTTCAGTAATGACGTGGTCGATTAATGCATATGCCGGTGGTGCAGGTAATCATCAACATATGGATCATTCGACGATGGATCACTCAAAAATGAACCATTCAGGCGGTGGGCACCACATGGGAGGAGAGCAACATGCGCACGGTATGACCGTCAGTGTCACCGGCGAACCCGGTAAGGCTTCTGACGTGACTAAAACCATACGCCTGACGACTGTGGACGCAATGCGCTTCAACTTCAAAGATCATCCCGAGATCACGCCAGGCGATGTGGTGCGTTTTATTGTCACTAACGAAGGACGAATCAATCATGAATTTTCCATCGGCAACGCAGAAGAGCAGAAAGCACACCAGGCTATGATGCGCAAAATGCCGGACATGGTGCACGAAGATGGTAACTCTATCACCATCAAACCGGGTGAAACCCGTGAACTGATCTGGAAGTTTAATGGCGAGCCAAACGTTGTGTTTGCCTGCAACATTCCAGGTCATGCGGAAGCCGGAATGGTGCATTCGTTACTTGTGAAGTAATAGAAATAATAGGAACTTGTGTGGGCTTCGCTCATGCAGGTTTCTTTCAGTAGATTGTTTGTTCTAAACAATTTACTCATAGTCAGTGGACCTTCTGATTAACGCCAGTGAAATAAGGGCATTGGCTTACAGAAGGTTCATCGGTTTCTCGGAAGTTCGTTGTCTTGAGCTGATCAATACTGAAGTAAGCGTTTCAATCTTAAATCAAGGCAAGGGATTCCAATGAAATATACCATCCAACAGCAAATGCTGACGCTTTCGTACATTTCCTACTGCGGATACGCACTGACCGGATCAGATAAAAACAATGCACAGCGCATCGCTCCTTGTGTGGTGGAGCATTTAGCACTGGAACCACCAACCGCTGATGAGTGGAAATTGGTGTGGGGGCCGGCAGTCAGTGAATTCTGGTGGTCTTTGTTCGATGACAATATGGCGTACATCGTTCAGCACCGAAAGCATCCTCATCGTTTTGCCATTGCGTTTCGCGGGACGAACCCTGTGGCGTTATCCAACTGGATTGTTGAAGACTTTTTTGTGTTTCGGAAAAAACACTGGAAAGAGGGGAGTAACAACGTTCAGGTGTACGGAGATCGTCCGGCAAAAGTGTCCTATGGAACACACATAGGCATGGATCGGGTTAAAAAAATGGTTGCACCCGTGGGCGTGCCAGGGGCAGGCACCACCATGCTACAGTTCTTGAGAATCCAGGCAGAAACGAAAGATAAGCCATTGGACATCACTGTCACAGGCCATAGCTTGGGCGCGACTTTATCCTCTACCTTTGGTCTATATCTGAAACAAACCGCCGGGAAAGTGGATATTCCGGTGCAAGAACAATGGGACCCGGATGGAAAGGCAACCATTAATGTCTACGCATTCGCCGGAGCCACAGCAGGAAATAAAGCCTTTGCGGATTACTCTGATTCCCTGCTGGATGAGAAACATCTGCAGCGACTTTCAAACAGTCTGGATATTGTGCCGCATGCCTGGAACAAAGATTCTGTGGCACAAATGAAGGATCTCTATCAGCCCGTGGCCAAACCGAATATTCTGGTAGACATCATGGTGACTCAGGCAACCTTGGCAGCACTGCTGTGTGATTATACCCAGCCTCAGGCACAACAGCCGTATTTGGAAGGCACTTTGTCTGATGTTTGTCAGGAGTATTTTCAGCAGGCTATTTACCAACACGTGGTGGCCTACCCGACATTACTGGGCCTTGAAGGCATATTAGACCCGGTGAAATACTTCCCGATACTGAAGGCGGTGTTACCCTGTTATTCCAACAAGGATAAAGATGCCCAGTTGGTGACTTAAGGGGCTTCTTACTATCAGCAAAAAAATTAAGGCAGTAACGAATTAAGGCAGTAACAAATTACAGACAGCCTTACATTTGTTAATTTCTGATGTCTTGAGGTGAGGTAGTATGTTCTGCTTCACCTCAAGGACGACTTCCCAATGAAAAAAAATCTCTGGCATCCTGTCCCTCAATTTCCGGAATTACGATTCGGCCAATACATAGTGCCCAACTTTGTATCTAATTCTGTGGCTATTCAGGTAAACGAAAACGAATTTGTGGTGATCAGCCCCGGTAAGCCTTTGCTGGATGCCTGGCCAGAGGCCTGGAATCGCCCCGACATCAAGCTGCACATCATCATGCCGAATGGCTATCACTATATGGGCGTTAAACATTGGCAGCAGCGATTCAGACACTTTGAACTTTACGCCAGTCGTCAAGCCATTACCCGTTTGGTTCAGCAGGGTGTGGTGGCTCATGAGCGAGAAATTCATGCCTTGGAAGAGCGACAGCCACCGTTGCCCGAGGGCTATTCTGTGTTATTACCGCCTGGCCATAGAGCAGGCGATGCCTGGATTAAGAAAGAATCAAAGCAGGGATGTTTATGGATAACCTGTGATAGCTTTTTAAACTACGATCGACTCTCAAAGCAGCCAGTGGCCCGTTTCACTCAGAAGTTACTGGATGCTGCGCCAGGGCTGAAAATGAGCCAGGTGGTAAAGTGGTTTATCATTGAGGATCGCGCTAAGTTCAAAACCTGGGTGTTGAATCAATTACAGTTGGATAAACCGACGACTATGATTCCAAGTCACGGTGAAATTGCTCAGTCGGAAACACTTTACAAAGAGTTGAATCAGCTGGTTCAAGAACGGCTTTAAAGTCGAACTACTATAGCAAGCTGAATATTCTAGAAGATGCTAAAAAGGCGCTGGTGATCAGCGCCTTTTCTTTGTCTGATGCTATTTATTTGAACAGATTTATTCAAACGTCTTATCTCGGTTTGCTCAACTTACCAAGGTAGCGCTTCACCGTTGGAGTGCCAGAAGCCGCCGGTGTTTTCCAGCGTCAGTTCTTCAATACGTTGCGCTAACCCTTTGGCTGCCACCTCCGGAGTGATGTCGCCGTTGAATCCGACCATGCGAGTCTGAACGAAACCTGGATGCAATTGTGCCACCGCGATGCCTTTCGGTTGTAGGTCTTGCGCCAGGGATTTGCCAAAGGCATTCAACGCTGCTTTGGATGCGCGATACCCGTAATACGCGCCGGAGGTATTGTCGGCAATCGAACCCATACGACTGGTGATGTTGGCGATCTTTGAGCCTTCTTTGAGCTGAGGTAGTAATGCCAGTGTGGTGCGAAGCGGGCCATAGGCGTTGACTTCCATTTGTTGTTCAATGGTTTCAAAGTTCATGTCAGCCAAGGTTTCATTGCAGAATAAGCCGGCATTGTTGATCAGAATATCAACCGTTTGGTTACTCAGTACTATGGCGAGTTGCTCTAGGGAATCCGGGTTGGTGACGTCTATGTTTTCAATAACCATAGAGGCTACGTCATCTAACTCGTCAGAAGTTTCACGACAAATGCCAATGACCTGATCACCTTGAGCTTGATAATGTTTAGCAAGTTCAAGTCCGATGCCACGGTTGGCACCTGTAATTACGACCGTTCTGCTCATGTTAAATCCTTTATTCTTGGCTAATGGGGTATCCGTTGGAAATGGGGGTGAAATCATAGATAACAAGTGTAGACGGTCAGACTTTGGGAAAGTTCGTAGGGGAGGAGAACTCCCCTGTGTGCCTGTGGGGTACCGTCAATTGTTAAGACGCTTTGGCGGTTGAATCGTTTGCTTGTGCCGATTCAGACGATGTGTTCGGCTCCGATACAATCACTCGGGCTTTGTGGCCATCACGCAGGCGATCAATGCTTTCACCACTCAAGGTATTGCCGGCAATGGCGAAGGCGCGACCAAAGTCTTTCACGTATCGGCCGCCCAATGGTGTAAGGCGGAAGAGGTTAAAATCGCTAAGCTCAGCCAGTTTATTGATACGCTCGCCGTGCTTATTGGCAAGAATTTCAATGCCTGCTGTGTATTCTTCCGTGTTCAAGGCGATTTCTTCTGCTCGAACCTGATAATTCACTCGAATACGAGCAAAAATGGTGGCGGCTTCCGACTCATCTTCAACGATTTGAACCGCTGCTTTTTCATTGTTGCGCAGGTTTTTTCCGTGTATGGCAATGTCGCTCAACAACACGTAGATACAATCGTCGCCAATAGCGAAGGGCGCGTAAGAGGCATACGGGTAGCCATCTTCGTCCAGACTGGCGAGATTAAGGGTTTTACGAGTGTTCAGGAAGTCGATGATTTCGTCTCCTAAACGTTGTTCCAGGCCTTTGTTTTTCATGAAGTCGATCCTAATGTATTGAGAATAGATGATCTATTGGCGGTAGAGGCTTTGCAGTTCCTGAAAACGGGCAACCTGATTGGGCAGCAGTTCACCCCGGGTATCCCGACCTACAAAAATTTTAAACATGCATTGATTGTCTGCGTCATTAAACACCAGGGCATAGCTTTGTTTACCTCTGTGTTGTTTGTCCTGAAAACTAATGTGATGAACTTTTTCCAGGTTTAGATGGCCTTCGAATCCGTTGTCACCTTTCAGGTTGTAGAACCCCTGAGCCATAGAGCCCGGAGGAAAGTTGCCTTTGAACTCGAAAACACAGCCTCCGTGAAGAATAATGGTGGTGGTGTTTCCCCAGTCGGCAATTTCTTGAAGTAACTCGAGGGCTTTGTTACCTGGTATCGTCATAGTCATTAGCTCGTAAGGTTGAGGCGATTAGAGTAAGCCGATCTTACTCTAATTTTTGGGGTTGTTAGAAACTGTACTTGGCGGCTACTTTTAATGACCGCCCTGGTTCGTACACTTCTGACCAGGCTTGCTGGTAATTTGTGTCCTGTAGGTTGGCCAGCACCATGTCGACTTTCAGCCCTTCCAATGATTGGGAGGACGGTTCCCAGGTAGCGTAGAGATCGGTGGTGGTATAACCGTCATAGATGTGTTGGTCTTCTTCAACACGATCCTGTTTTTCAGCGCTCAATACTCTGACACCGGCTTTGGTGTCGATATCCCAGAAACCATAGCTGATGTCGGCCACCCACTTGTCCGCCGGAATATTTGGCAGATGATCTCGTGTGGTGCCGTCATTTGTCTTGGTTTTATGGGTACCTCGGGTTTGGCCATAGCTTAACTTGGCGTCAAAAGCGCCCAGTTGATAGCGGGCTTCAATTTCATAACCCCACAGTTCTGCATCGCGTGCATTGGTATGGGTTGACGTACCGGTAACGCAGTTACACGCAGGTGGCGGACCAAATTCTGCGTTCGTGATGACGTCCAGATAAATGAAGTCTTCTACGTCATTCTGGAAGGTGGTGGCAGAAATCGACAGAGTATCGTCTCCGATCAGTTGGTCGAATGCCAGGTCTACACTCAATTCAATGTTTTCAGCGGTTTCCGGTTTTAAGTCCGGGTTCGCAACAAAGTTGTTGTCCCAGCCCGGAGCACCGTAGTTGAAGTGTGTGCCTTGAATGTATAGCTCGTAGGAGGAGGGTGCCCGGAAGGCTTCGTCGTAACGTAAGCTCCAACGCATCCAGTCAGTGGCTTGCCAGCGAATACCGGCCGATTTTGATATGTGCGTCTCATCAGCGCTGGTGTCCAGATCATCCGACTCGGTTTCAAAGCTGTCGTAACGCAGACTGGCGTCTAGTTGAATTGTGGAGGTTAGATCATGGGTAAGTGTCGTGAAGGCTCCCCAGATGTCACTTTCCGCTTTGGACGGCGGGTTAGGGCGATTACCTGTCCCCGGGTCTTCGGTGCGCTTGGTTTCAATGGTGTCCCGATAGCCGTCCATGCCAACCAGCACCTGAGTGTGGTTGAAATCAAAGTTGTTGAGTAGGTTCAGGCCGACGGTTCTTAAATCACTTTCGTCAGTGCCTTCCAGCAGGTTGATTTCTTTGTTCTCGGTATCATTGAGGTAGAGTTTTGCGTCGAAATTCAAAAACGGAGATGAACCTTTATGCGAGTAATCAATGGCGGCGTGTTGGTCTTTCACTTCCCGATCAATTAACAGATCATCTTCATTTTCTGCATCGTCCGCAGAGCCTACAGTCGGTGGGTGGCCGTTTAGGTCAGCATAGCGATATTGGGCCTGAACACGTTGGTATTGGCCAAAGTCGATTCCAAACTTGGTCAGATAAGTGGTGTTCTTGGCTTCCGTACCATAAAGCGTTAAACGTGAGTCAACATTCTCGCCTTGTTTCATAAAGTTACTGTCGTAGTGGGTTGCTGCAAAGAGCACATCCAGATTGTCGTGTTTCGCCGCAATACTTCCGGTGGTGGTTCGAACATCGCCATTGGTTTGGTAGCCTTTCTTCACAAAGCCGCCAACCGAGTTACCTTCTTCAATCAGGTCATCTGCATTCAGTGTGTTTTGAACTACCACACCACCGATAGCGCCAGACCCCCATAAACTGCTGGAAGGACCTTTTAAAACCTCGACAGACGTTAATAACTCCGGGTCTAAAAAGTACGACGGGCGATGGGAAAAGTTGGTATTGGAACGGGCTCCGTCGATTACTTGCAGAACCTTGTCGCCCTCCAGGCCACGAATATTGATTTTCTGGTTGCCAGGAATTGCACCGCCAGCCACGGATACGTTGGCTTGATAGGCTGTGGCTTCAGCTACCGAATTGGCTTGTATTTCATCGAGCTGTTCTTGCTCTACTACTGCAACGTTACGAGTCACGCTGTCGGAGTCCTGTTCAACGCGTGTGGCGCTGACCGTTACTTGTTTGAACTTGGTGACCCCGGCTTCGTCGCCGCTCGATAGTGCTTGTGTGTTACTTTCGGCAAACAGGTTGCTGGATAATAGCAAGCTTCCCAAACCGCTGACTGCAATGGCGGTAATCGCTTTTGACATGAGACATGTTCCCTAATTCGATCTTGTTTTCAGTGTTTCAAGCCGTCACTTTTACTTCATCCAATCCTGTATCTTTACGTGTCTTACCGGGCTTCTGTTATTGCTGATCAGTAAGATCTTCACGTCACTTCCATGTGTGACTTATTATTTGTTGCAAATGCTAATTATTATCAATAACATAGTCAATAGAAATGAGAATCGTTTTTATTTGTATGTTTCAAGCACTAATATGAGAGCTCAAATAAGCACTCATATACCGTGTGATTTCAGATGCTGACATTCAGATAAAAGTGCAACATCGATCGGTTTGGTGATCGTAAAAGGGTTCAGATAAAGGATGTGATGGTGAAATCGTTTTTCTTACGTCTGTTTTCAATTGCTGTGGCATTAGTGATACATGCCGGTTTTATTGCATATTTAAATTACTCCCAAAAAGAGCAAGTCAGTTCCGGGCTGGTGGCCAGCAATACCTTATCCTTGTCGTTCTCGTTTTCTTCCCCATTAGTTCAAACAGCCGAAGCCAGTGTTAACAAAGCACCAATAGATCAGCCGGTAATTGAAACAAAGCCTCGGGTACATCCTGTGGTTAGAAAGCCTGAAGCGATTGAGTCTGTGACCTTACAGCAAAAAAAAACTACCGAAACGAAGCAGGGTAGCGCCCCTCTGAAGACTGTCGATAAGCAAAGCAGTCAGCATCCGATAGACGAGCCTGAGACGCTCGCTGCAGATCATCCAAAAGAAACAAACTCAGCTGAATCAGAGGAACAAGTTGCAGAACATCTGCAGGAAGACGACCCCATCAATCACACGGTTCAGACCGCTGAAACCGCTGATGAACCGTCAACCGAGTCAGCCAGTGCTAGTCAGTCCGCAGCGGTTTCACAGCAAACTGGAATGCATCAGGAAATCATTCTTGATCCTCAGTTTAAGTCGCCACCGCAATCACCCGTGTATCCAAGACTTGCCCGTAAACGTGGGCAAGAAGGCATTGTGTGGCTGGATGTCTGGCTGGACAGCCGGGGCGAGCAAACCCGGCTGGAAGTGTATGACAGTTCCGGGATCAGTTCCCTTGATCGGGCAGCGGTTGAGGCTGTTTCCGAGTGGCAGTTTCTGCCTAAGCGTAAAGCGGGCTTAACGGTGGCTTCGCGAGTTCGTATCCCGGTTCACTTTGTTTTGAATTAATTAAGCGTTAGGAAAAGTAAGCAATATGTCCATTGAAATCATTCAACAACAACTGGGGCCATTAGCGATCCCTATGCTGGTGTTGTCTTTGTTGGTGTTCATTATCTTGATTGAACGTTTCTGTGTGCTGGTTTATGCCAGCCTTCGTCGTCTTTCTGTCCCTCTGTCTATGGTCTTTGATGATGCTCGTAACCCAGAGCCGTCTAGTCGCTTAACACGTATGCCCCTAATCACAGCAGAGGGCGTTCAGCTGTTGGCAAGCCACTCGGAGCACACTAAACCGATCAGAGAAGAAATATCGGGTATCTGGCTGCTTCAAAAGAAACGCAAGCTGTCTTCGGGGCTTCGTTTTTTGCAAGTGATTGCGGTGCTCGCTCCGTTATTGGGGTTATTTGGAACGGTACTGGGGCTCATTAAAGTGTTTGATGATTTGTCTGTGGTAACAGGGGCCATCGAACCCTCGATGCTGGCGGAGGGCTTGGGGCTGGCCATGTACACCACCGCCGCAGGTCTTTTAATTGCGGTGCCTGCGGTGGCCGGAGCCCATTGTTATGCCATGTGGGTGGATCGGCTGATCCACCATGCCGAGCATGTTATGAGCCATTTTAATCTGATGTTAGAAGGCGTGTCTGTGGTGAAGGGTGAAGGTGCAGACAAAAAAAGTCGTGATATCAGGGCAGAGTTAAAGGAGATGCTTGCATGATCAGGGCATCGACGTCGGCCAATGAGGAGATTCCAACCCTAGAGCTCACACCTCTGATTGATATCGTCTTTATTGTCATCGTATTTCTGTTAATCACGGCCAATGCGCCACTGTTGAAGCTACCTGTGGATATACCTCAAGCCACTGAAAACCCGTCAGCAGACGTTGTTTCAAACGAAACTCTGGTGGTCACGGTCGCCTCAGATGAAAGCCAATGGGCGCTGGATGATACTCAATTTGAGCGTTGGGATGATCTGAAAACCGCACTTTTGACGCGAATTCAAAGCAAGCAAAGCCCATTAAGCTCACACAGTATTTCCATTGCCACAGACAACTCAGCAACCGCTGAATCTTTGGTCAAAGTGATGTCGTTGCTCAATGAACACCAATTGAAAGACGTTCAGATTTTGATGCGTCAACCGGAATAATTAAATCAGGAAACCATATCTCGATGTACAAACTCACGTTTAAGGAAGACCCCATGAACAGGAAAAACTTGGCGTTATTTCGCAAAACCTTCTTTGAACACCTGGCCCCGGCGATGGCTGCATTGTTGGTGTGCAGTGTGGTGGTTTTTGGTTCTTTGATTTCTGTAGGCAAGGCCAATGCTTCAGCCGAAGTTCAGCGCATCATCAGTACCGATGCCGGCACCACTGAGATTCTGGTGGCTTTGGGGCAGGGCGAGTCGCTGGTTGGTATTGATGTTACCAGTTCGGTGCCTGAGCAATTTAAGCCTGCGAAAGTGGGGTATCACCGTCAATTAGCGGCAGAAGGATTATTGAGTCTTGCGCCGACCCTTGTGTTTGGCAGCGAACACATTGGCCCCAAAACAACCCTGGATGCATTGAAGAGCGCGAACACGCAATTGATTCTGCAACCCACTGCGACAGATTCAACTCAGCTGATTGAAAATATTCAGCAGGTCGCGAATGCACTGAATGTATCCGGAGATCACTTGGTTTCGAAAGTTCAAACCGCTCAAGACATTTTGAACGAATCATCGACAAATCGATCTGCAAAAGCGGTGTTTTTGTTGTATTTGGAAGGACGTGGTTTGAAACAGGCCGGACTCGGTACATCCGGAGATTCACTTCTGAACCTGTTAGGGTTGCAGAATGTGTCAGCTCATCCTAACTACCGCTCTGTTTCGGCTGAGGGACTCATGGCGATGCAACCCGAAGTGATTTTGATTGGTAGCCAAAACCCTAAAGCGGCTGAGGCATTGTTGGCGCAATTCCCGTCGTTGTCTCATACCCCCGCTGTTAAAAATAACAAGGTGCTGATTGTAGATGCCGCAGCCTTGGTGTCGGGGATCAGCCTGAAAGCGATGGAAGAAGCCGTGCGTGTGTCTGAAGCCTTGTAATGAACAGTCGTCGATTACCTGCTGAATCCTTAACCTTACCACTCTTAGGCGTGTTGGTATTGCTGGTGGCCTGGTCGGTGGCTAGTGGCCCCATGAAGTTGCCATTAACACAGAGCCTTATCTCAATTTGGGACGGAGTGTTTGGTAGTGAGCTGAGTTCACTCCAACAATATGAAAAAGTGGTGGTGTGGGATCTCCGTTTACCAAGAACCATTCTTGCCTTATTGGTTGGGGCCTTGCTCGCGCAGTGCGGCGCGGTGATGCAAGGTATCTTCCGAAATCCGCTGGCAGACCCGGGTATTATCGGCGTGGCGTCAGGTGCTGCGCTAGGTGCAGCCATTGCCATTGTTGTGTTGCCTGTTGACTATCAATATCTCACGGTGCCTTTTTGCTCGTTTGCAGGGGGCCTGCTCACAACCTGGTTAGTGTATGGCTTAGCTAAGAATGAGTCGGGTACCTCCGTTGTTATTCTATTGCTAGCCGGGGTTGCTATTGCAGCGTTTAGTGCCGCCATTATCGGTTTTCTGAGTTACATCGCGAACGATCAGGCGTTGCGTGATTTAAGCCTATGGCAAATGGGCTCTTTAGCATCGGCATCCGGGTTTGATCTGATGTTAACTGGCGCTGTGTTGGTGATTGTGATGGTGGTATTTCAGAAAAAAGCCAATGCATTGAATGCGTTATTACTGGGTGAAGCCGAAGCACGTCATTTAGGTATCGAAGTCGAAAAACTGAAACAACAATTCATTTTGATTACGGCAATCGGAGTGGGGGTGGCCGTGTCTGTGTCGGGAGTGATCGGCTTTGTCGGCTTGGTGGTTCCTCATCTCGTACGCATGATGGTAGGGCCGGATCACCGCGTGCTATTGCCTTTGTCGGCCATAGTGGGTGGTGGCTTGTTACTGCTTGCGGATCTTGGCGCTAGAACTTGGATGAGCCCGGCTGAATTACCAGTAGGGTTGGTGACCGCCGGATTAGGTGCGCCGTTTTTTATGGTGCTGTTGTTTCAACGCCGACAGGGAATGATGTAAATGTCGATTGTTTCTCAGTCTTCAAACGTTGGTTTTAAGCATTCAAAACCGGCTTTATCCATTGGTCATCTTGATGTGTCGGTAGGGCATAAAACCTTACTGTCGGTTGATCAGTTGGCGGCTGAATCAGGACAGCTGATTGCTTTACTCGGGGCCAATGGGGCGGGGAAATCCACCCTGTTCAAAGCCATTACCGGCGAAATGCTGCCAGATGATGTTCAAACGTCTCGTGTTGCATTGCATGGCAAAAGTATTTCTCAATGGCAGCCCCAGCAACTGGCACGTCACCTTGGGGTATTGCCGCAAGCAAGCCAGCTCAGCTTTCCGTTTACAGTAAAAGAAGTGGTGGGTTTGGGGTTGATACCGCTGACGGCCAGCCGCAGTGAAGGGCAGCGTTTGGTGGCAGATGCTATGAAACAAACCGATACTACCCAATTTGCGGATCGCATTTACACTCAATTGTCGGGTGGTGAGCGGCAGCGTGTTCACTTGGCGCGTGTCTTAGTTCAGTTGTCTCAGGCGGAGCACTCTCCGGTGTTGTTGCTGGATGAACCTACGTCGGCTCAGGATTTAGGACAACAGCATCAAATTCTCAACTTAGCCAAAGACTTGTGTCACCAAAAAGGTTGGACGGTAATTGCGATTCTTCATGACCTAAACCAAGCCATGCGTTACTGCGATCAAGTGTGGTTGTTGCAGCAAGGTCGTGTGATTGAGCAGGGCGTGCCCAATCATGTGTTGACTGAATCCATCATTGAACGGGTTTGGGGATACCGACCGGAATTGGTGAGGACGGAAGGCGGTCGGAGCGTATTGATTTAATCTTCTTTAAATAAGATGCCTGACCGCTTAGAGCAAGTCAGAGTCAGGTAGAGAATAGCGCCTGCGATAAAGTTTCTTGAGTGATACACTCTACCGCCTCGCTTATGTAGATATTCCCTATTAAGTGAGTTTGGTAGGCGGCCCGTTCATCCGTTTACTATAATTATGTTATTGACCGATCGGTAATAAAGTCATAGGATTTGATCATGGTAATGGGCAGACCCAGAAAAGTTGATCCGGACGTTGTGCTTGAAAAAGCCTTGATGGTCTTTCGTGAGAAAGGCTATGACAGTACTTCTATGTCTGATTTGGTAGCAGCAACCGGCCTTCATAAAGGCAGTCTTTATCAGTTATTCGGTGACAAACACGGCTTATTTAAGACAGCATTGCAGCAATATACCCGTCGTACATACGAGAGTATGTTTGCGGAAAGCCGCAAAGCAGCGACAGCGACAGAAGGGCTGCAACGGACGTTAAACTGCATGTTGACCATTGCTTCAGAGGGCTCATCAGGGTCTTTGGGATGCATGGCGGTAAATGCCATGGTTGAGTTTGCAGAGCGAGATCCGGAAATCCGGGATTTGCTGCAAGAGACGGATCAGAAAATCGTTGCCTTGATTATGGAGTTAAGCCAGCGAGCCATTGAAGAAGACGGCGCTGAGCTGGTTCAGCCATTGGAAATGACGGCCATGATGTTGATGTCGGTTATGGCGGGATTAGCGGTTACCTTAAAGGCTATGATCACGTTGGAGCAGGCTCAACAAGTGGCTAAAAGCCAGTTGGCAGTTTTAGGTTTTAAGGTCGATGCGCTTTGATCTTTGATTACAAGGCGTGTTAGTGACGTAGGCTGCTGTAATTTCCGAAAAGTAAAAGAAAGTCTCTCAAGCTGGGAGATTTTTTTAACATTACTTATTTACCGATCGGTCATAATGTAGAGTTGGCTAAGCTAGAAAAGGTTTATTGGGTCTACTTTTTTACCGGTTGGTAAAATATTTGTTTAACACATGTATTTATAGGTGGCCTTGCGAATTACGCGATGCCGAATGAATAACGCATCACCAGGAGAAGAGCAGTGGGCGGGTATTTCAATAACATAGACCGTTTTTCGGTCTGGCTGACCGAAAGCGCGATAAGGTTTCGGTACTTGGTAGTGCTATTGCTGGTTGGCGTAGCGGTCTGGGTTGGTTCTGGTGGTCGTCATTTAGAGTTTGCCAATAACTATCGAGTATTCTTTTCGCAAGATAACCCTGAGCTAACTGCGTTCGAAGCGCTTCAGGCGACTTATTCGAAAAACGACAACTTTCTGTTTGTCATTGAACCTGCCGATGGCCAGGTTTTCTCGCAATCCACTCTGAAAGCGGTGGAGTATCTGACCGAGCAGGCGTGGCAGATTCCTTTTTCCAGTCGAGTGGATTCCGTATCCAACTTCCAGCATACCTATGCGACCGAGGATGACTTAATTGTTGAAGACCTGATTTACGAGCGTGATCGGCTGACAGAACAAGATCTGCTAGAAAAGTCAGAGATCGCACGCAGTGAGCCTTTGTTACTGAATCAGCTGGTGACAGCCTCAGGTCAGGTAACGGCAGTAAACGTGACGCTGCAATATCCTGAAAAATCTCTCACTGAAGTGCCGGAAGCGGTGGCCTTCGCTCGCGATTTAAAAGCGCAACTGGAAGCAGACTATCCGGGTATGAAGGTTTCCCTGACGGGCGTTTCCATGCTGAACAACGCATTTACCGAGGCGGGAATGAACGATGCCTCAACACTGATTCCGATGATGTTTTTAGTGATAGTTGTGCTGACTCTGGTGATTCTTCGATCAGTGTCGGCCACGTTCACAACCGTGGTGATTATCATGTTGTCGTCCATGGTTGGGATGGGCGTCGCCGGGTTCATGGGGGTAAAACTGACCCCCATCTCGGGTTCTGCACCTGTGGTGATTCTGACGCTGGCCATTGCCGATTCCATCCATATTTTGATTTCTTTACGCGTGGCGATGAAAGAGGGCATGGCGAAATCAGAAGCGATTGTTGAAGCCGTACGATTGAACTTCTTGCCAGTCACTATTACGTCGTTAACCACCATTGTGGGCTTCCTGGCGTTGAATTTTTCCGACTCGCCGCCGTTCTGGCATTTGGGCAATATTACCGCTGTGGGTATTTTTGTTGCGTGGTTGCTGTCTATCACTTTATTACCCGCGCTGATGTCGATTTTGCCTTACAAAGTGAAAAAGGTGGCCCAAGCCAAAAATGATGCGTCGTCTGTACAAGACGGCCACGCGTCAGAAGGCCATTTTTCAGAAGCTCACTATATGGACAAGCTGGCCGGGTTTGTGATCAAGCGCGCCAAGCTGCTTCTATTGACCATAGGTACAGGGACAGCCGTACTGATCGCCTTTATTCCAACCATTGAGTTTAACGATCAATGGGTGGAGTACTTTGATGAACGCATTGAATTTCGGACCGACTCCGACCGCGCCATGCAATATTTTGGTATGTATCCCGTGGAGTTCTCAGTGCCTGCCATAGGGCCGGGTGGTGTCAGTGAACCTGAGTTTCTTACCAAACTCGAAGCCTTTACCGAGTTTTTAAGGCAGCAACCGGAAGTGGCGCATGTCTATTCCATTTCAGACATCATGAAACGCTTGAATAAGAACCTTCACGAAGATGATGCCAGCTACTATCGCACCCCGGAAGACCGTGAATTATCAGCTCAATGTTTGTTGCTGTACGAGTTGTCCCTGCCGTATGGATTAGACCTGAACGATCGTATCAATATTGATAAATCGGCCACCCGAG
Organism: Pseudomonadales bacterium; assembly: GCA_041590855.1. Taxonomy (GTDB): domain Bacteria; phylum Pseudomonadota; class Gammaproteobacteria; order Pseudomonadales; family Litoribrevibacteraceae; genus Litoribrevibacter. Next base: position 4,148 of record JBFHTA010000010.1, on the reverse strand, counting down.
TGACGGCAACTTTACACAATGCCACGACTGCAGAAACCAAGGCGTTTCTTGAAAGAACGGATCAGTGGATCAAGCAGAATTTCCCTGACTACATGCAGCAAACCAAGCCTACCAGTGCCCAGGTGATGTTCACCTACATTACTGAGCGAAACGTCGACAACATGATCGGCGGCACGATTGCTGCGATTGTGGTGATTTCGCTGATTATGATGTTTGCGTTGAGAGATTTACGTCTTGGTTTGTTGAGTTTGGTGCCAAACGGCTTGCCGATTCTAGCGACTTTCGGTGCCTGGGCCTTATTGGTGGGTGAAGTGGGCTTTAGTGTCGCAACCGTAGCTTCTATCTCACTGGGCATCATTGTGGATGACACCGTCCATTTCTTATCCAAATACGTGCGCGCTCGTAATGAACGACAACTAACAGCTGCAGACTCTATTCGTTATGCCTTCCGCAGTGTAGGTGTGGCCATTCTTGTGAATACCGTGATTTTGGTGATTGGCTTCCTGGTGTTAACCACGTCCGCATTCAAAGTAAACGCTGATATGGGCTTATTGACTGCGTTGGCCATTGGTTTTGCCTTGATTTTAGATTTTCTATTCTTGCCAGCCCTGTTGTACGTAATGGATGGCAAGAAACAAGTAACCGTTTCCGAAGGAGAAAACTATGCGAAAACTCATTAATCCTTTGCTGTGGGCAGCCACACCAGTGATTGCGATGGGCATTCTATGGTCAGCAGCTGTTCTGGGAGCAACTGCAACCGATATCGTCGCTTATGCTCAACCATCTGCTTCCGGTGAAACCGCTGTTCGTGGAGAGACAGAAGCCCAACGCAAAGGCTTTGCCATCGCAGCGCGATCAGACCGTTCCGATCGGGGCTTTAAAGACAACGAAGTGTCATTGAACATGGTGCTTCGCAATGCGGCGGGTGAGGAAAGCACGCGTGCGTTGGTCATTACCACGCTGGAAGTACCGGATGAAAGTATGGGCGATAAAAGCCTGATTCTTTTCAATACACCACGAGATATTGAGGGCACGGCATTGTTGTCGCATGCCAAGATTTTAGACCCGGACAATCAGTGGTTGTTTTTGCCTTCTTTAAAGCGAGTAAAGCGTATTTCGTCTCGTAATAAGTCTGGCCCGTTTGTGGGGTCTGAGTTTGCGTTTGAGGATATGACCTCGGTGGAACTGAACAAATATGACTACGAGTTTCTTCGTGAAGAAATCTGCGGTGAGTTGATGTGTGATGTGGTGGCGCGTTATCCACGCTATGAAAACTCCGGTTATACCAAGCAAGTCACCTGGATTGACCAGCAGGATTTCCAGGTTCGTAAAATCGACTTCTACAACCGTCGGGATGCGTTATTGAAGACTCTGACACTTGAGGATTACCGCAATTACAACGGCTTTTGGCGGGCCCATACGGTGCGAATGGTGAATCATCAAACCAACAAAAGCACCGATCTGGTCTACGGCGAATACAAATTCAATGTGGGGCTAACGGACTCGGATTTTGTGAAAGGACGTTTGTCCCGATTGAGATAGGCACATGAGACAGATGTTTAAGAAATCAAAGCCAGTCAGTCAGAAACGAGCAAAGCATGTTGATGTATCTGCCCGTCGATTATTGATGGCGTGGAGTGGCTTGCTTATGAGTTCAGTCGTAGTGTCCTCAGAAGTGGCACCGAACGTGGATGTGTCTGGAAGTTTGTCGCTGGAATCCCGCTATTTCTGGCAGGACCCATTATATGAAGGCCAGGGCGATGGGCTGGAACCTTCGCTCTCGTTTCAGCCGGAAGTACGCTGGCGAAGCAAAGATAGGCGCTCGAAAGTCAGTTTTGTGGGGTTTGTTCGTGCCGATGAACAGGACAGTGAACGCAGCCATGCCGACGTTCGCGAGCTGTATTGGTCATACCAATGGGATGAATGGGACATCACCTTGGGTATCAATAAGGTGTTCTGGGGGGTGACTGAATCCCGTCATTTGGTGGATGTCATCAACCAAACCGATGGGGTTGAAGACATTGATCAGGAAGACAAGCTGGGCCAGCCGATGGTGAACCTGAATACTCAAAGGGAGTGGGGGCGACTTTCGTTCTTCGCGTTGCCGTATTTTCGGGAAGCCACCTATACCGGGGAAAGTGGTCGCTTCCGTGGGCCATTACCCGTAAAAGCAGACGACGCCCGTTATCAGTCCGGGGCGAAAGAGCATCATTTGGATTTGGCGTTACGTTATAGCCATTATTTTGGGGACTTGGACGTAGGTGCCTATTGGTTTGAAGGCACTAACCGAGAAGCGCGGTTTGAACTGGCGAATAATGGTGAGTTTCTGATTCCGATCTATGATCAGATGTCCCAACAAGGGGTGGATCTGCAATACACGCGAGATGCCTGGTTGTGGAAGCTGGAGGCCATAAGCCGTCAGACGGATGTAGATGACTTTTGGGCCGCAGTCGGGGGTTTTGAGTACACCTACTATCAAATCTCTGATTCGGATGCAGACCTTGGCGTGTTAGTGGAATATCTCTACGACGATCGCGATCAAAGTATTACATCTGCGCCATACCAAAATGATGTCTTTGTCGGTACGCGTTTAACCTTGAATGACACCCAAGACACCAGTGTGTTAGTTGGGGCCACCTGGGATGTGGAGAATCAATCCTTTGGCCTGAATCTGGAAGCGGAACGGCGCATTGGCGAACACTACAGCCTGGAAGCCAGGGTAAGGAGCTTCTCTGCTGTTGATTCCGAGGATGCCTTGTATGCCATCCGTAATGATGACTATGGCCAGCTGCGGTTTAGTTGGTACTTTTAGGGCGTCTTAAAGACAGACTCAAGAACAGGCAGAAAGACAGATATTGGCGGTGTCTCCAATCAGCAGGGAGAAGGTGAAGACTTGTCCGTCTGGTTAGTAATCTAATGCCGCCAGTAGCTCTAGTACAAGGCTGTGGTTATACCTCAGTTCAGGGCGCATTTCTTGTACTCAAAACAGAACTTTTTGGTTAACCAGATGAAATCTAAGGAGTTCTTAATTCTCATTCTACTGTTGTCGTACTCACTTTAACGATAGGTGCGACTGGCATCATAGAAAGGCTTTCGGAGTTAAACGCTATAGTTCAGTTTTATGTCTCCCTCTCGGCGACAGGTGTTGCAGGTGCTATCGATATTGGCACGAGGCATCTGGTTAATGATGGCGGGTGAGTACAACTACTGATTCTTTTGAACAAGGACGTTGCTATGGCCTTTAATTCCTTACAACACCAAATAAGGTTTACTTTGTTGGCCGTTTTGGCGGTGATGTTGATCGTGGTGTCTGTGATGGTTTCCTGGATGGAAAGCCGAACCATTCTTAACCAGACACAGGCTGAAATAGAAACCAAGGTGTCCGCTTCCTTAAAGCTATTGGCAATTACCGACTCGATTATGAAAGAACGGGTAGCGTCTTCGATGGCTTTGTTAAAACAGCGCGGTGAGTCGATGGGTGCGCCTGCTGTTGGCGCGTCGGTTTCGGTGAATGGTCGACAAACCAAAGACCTGTTGCTTGGCGGTGTCTCACAGGCCAATCGCTTTGATTTGGTGGACGGTGTAACCAAACTTATGGGCGGCACAGCAACACTGTTTGTGCGCGACGGAAGTAACTTCGTTCGTGTCTCCACCAATGTCATGAAGCAAGGCAAACGGGCCATTGGTACGATACTCGCGCCCGATGGCAAGGTCATCAAGCTGATTCGCAACAAACGCCCTTACTACGGGCAGGTCGATATATTAGGAACACCCTACGTTACAGGGTATGAACCCATTATTGATGCTGATGGACAGGTCGTGGGAATTTGGTATGTGGGTTACAAAGCCGATTTGCAGGAGCTACAGGCAGCCGTGACCAACAGTAAAATCCTGGACACCGGTTTTGTTGGCCTGGTGGACGATATGGAGCGTGTCCGTTTCCATTCTTCCCAGGACGATGCACTGGTCAAGGCTGTAGTCGAGGGATCTAAATCCGGTTGGGAGGTGACCCGAGTTGACTTTCCGGCATGGAATTATCAAATCATAGCGGCTTATCCAAACAGTGATATTACCGGGGTGATCCTGCAACAAGTGAGCATGATTGTGATCGGAGCCATTGTGATTGCCGGATTACTGCTGTTTGTATT
>JBFHTA010000009.1:0-30994 GCA_041590855.1 Pseudomonadales bacterium | reverse complement strand
CTTAACGGTTGGGAAGGCAATCTCATCCCAGGGAATATCAGCTTCTTTAAAGAGTTCGACTTCTAAGGACTCTGGTCCGGAATGATAGTTCAGATCCGATAACTCACCGACAAAGAACATGTGTACCTGACTGATGTGAGGTACATCAATGATGCTTAGCAGCTGACCAAGCTCAACCCGGGCATTGGCTTCTTCCAATGTTTCCCGAATAGCGGCTGCCGGAGTGGTTTCTTCATTTTCCATAAAGCCAGCGGGCAGAGTCCAATAGCCTAACCTCGGTTCTATCGCTCGCTTACAAAGAAGAATTTTATCTTCATAAAATGGAAGAGTGCCGGCAACGATGCGAGGATTTTGATAATGAATGGTTTTGCATTGTGTACACACATGCCTTAATCGGTTGTCCATGTCAGGAATTTCAAGTGTCACAGGGGCACCGCAGGCGCTACAAAACTTCATTAATGTGTTTCCAGTTAAAAGTGGGGTGAATTGATCCGGTAAACATACAGTGGGTTAAAAAACCTCAAATGGCTTATCAGAAACCTGGCTAAGTACGTAATCTGCACTCTTAAAGACATAGTAAGATGCTCCAGGTAACGAACGCAAGCCATCAATGCTGATTGCTTGAATCAGGGATTCGTCTCGTGGTTCAATGGTGTTTATTGTCATAGTTTGTGGTAATTCCCTTGTCTGATTTTGTCTGTATTAGTGATTTACACCAGCGGTTGGAAAACTATACGCCGTCAGTCATTCCGCAGGATTTGCCAGAAGCGGCTGTATTATTAGCTTTAACAACTCAGCAGCCTCAGCCCGAAATTATTTTTACCCAGCGTTCTGCCAATTTAACCTCTCATGCCGGACAAGTGGCTTTTCCCGGCGGGAAAAAAGACCCTGAAGACTCTGATTTATATGAAACGGCATTGCGTGAGGCAGAAGAAGAGATTGCTTTACCCAGAGAGTCAGTACAGTTAATAGGGAAACTGAGTCAGGTGGTTTCCAGACAGGGTATTGTGGTTAATCCCTATATTGGCGTGGTCGAAGGCAAGCACCAATTAACCGCTAATGAAGGGGAGCTTGATGCTATCTTCAATGTGCCTGTCGCTCACTTTTTAACGAATGATCCCGACTGTTTTGATTGTATCCGACATTCGGCGGGTGCTCTCTATATTCCTTGTTATTTTTATCAGGAGTATGAGATCTGGGGGTTGAGTGCCATGATCTTGAGCGAATTTCTGCAAGTCGGGTTTGATGCTGGCTTTGATCTTAGCGAAAAGCCGGATCATCCAAACATTCGTTACCGATGACATCCTGAAAATAAACATCCAATAAAAAGAATGAGGTGAAAGATGCTCTATGCATTAGGGGATACGCGTGTCGTAAAACGTTCTTCAGATATATTTGTAGCAGACAATGCCACTGTAATTGGTAATGTAGTTTTGGAAGCGCACTCCAGTGTTTGGTTTAACGTTGTGATTCGTGGGGATAATGAATTAATACATATCGGAGAGGAAACCAATATTCAGGATGGGACAGTAATTCACACCGATGCAGGGTATCCGTTGACGTTAGGGCGAGGTGTTACTGTTGGTCACAAAGCCATGTTGCACGGTTGTACGGTCGGGGACTATAGCTTAATCGGTATTAATGCTGTGGTTCTTAACGGTGCCAAAATTGGTAAACATTGTTTGATTGGCGCGAATGCATTGATTCCGGAAGGGATGGAAATTCCGGATGGCTCCTTGGTGCTGGGGTCGCCAGCAAAAATTAAGCGCGAGTTATCGGCAGCACAACAAAAGATGTTGGAATTGAGTGCTGCGCATTACGTTAAAAATGCTGAACGATTCAGACGAGAATTAAGCCCGATGAGTTAAGAGGGTGTGCTAGATGGAAGGGTTAGCTGGATGTGTTACTGGGCTGTAGGGCGCCTGTTAACTAATCATCTGTTCATTATCCGGTCAGTTAAGTAAAATGGCGTCCTTTCCAGATAAGGTAACGTATGTATTATGTCTGAACAGCAAGAAAAACCGGTACCTTCACCTTGTGTCAGCATCTGTTATTTAGACGATGACGACATTTGTCAGGGGTGTTTTCGTTCCGGGCAGGAAATTTCCCAGTGGGGTAATTATTCCAACGCTGAGAAAAAGACGGTCATGTCGAAAGTACGTGAGCGAGAAAAAGCATCATTTAATTTCATTGGTTAATTGTATTGGTTAATTGTATTGGATAAGGAACCTGCTATGGCTTCGATTGGAACACCGTTGAGTGCAACCGCAACAAAAGTGCTCATGTGTGGTTGTGGAGAGCTTGGGAAAGAAGTGGTCATCGAGCTTCAACGTTTGGGTGTGGAAGTCATCGCGGTGGATCGATACGCCAATGCACCAGCCATGCAAGTGGCCCATCGATCACATGTGATCGATATGCTGGATGGCGATGCGCTTCGTCAGGTGATCGAGCAAGAGCAACCGGATTTGATTGTTCCTGAAATTGAAGCCATTGCGACCCAAACGTTGGTGGAATTGGAATCTGAAGGCTTCACTGTGATTCCAACCGCAAAAGCGACCCAGCTTACGATGAATCGCGAAGGTATTCGTCGTTTGGCGGCTGAAGAGTTGGAGTTGGCAACCTCACCATATCAATTCGCTGATACGTTTGATGCATTCAAAGACGCCATCCAAACCATCGGAATGCCTTGTGTGATCAAACCTATTATGAGCTCTTCCGGTAAGGGACAATCAGTTGTGCGTTCTGAAGCAGACATTCAGTCGTCTTGGGAATACGCGCAGGAAGGTGGCCGTGCAGGTAAAGGCCGAGTGATTGTAGAAGGTTTTATTGATTTCGATTATGAAATTACCTTGTTAACGGTACGTCATCGTGATGGCGTCAGTTTCTGTGCGCCGATTGGCCATATTCAAAAGGATGGTGATTATCGTGAGTCCTGGCAGCCTCAGGTGATGTCGGACTCTGCATTGTCGGCGTCTAAAGACATTGCCGAAAAGGTTACTGCCGCCTTAGGTGGACAAGGTGTATTTGGTGTGGAGCTGTTTGTGAAGGGCGATCAGGTCTTTTTCAGCGAAGTGTCACCAAGACCGCACGATACCGGATTAGTGACTTTAATTTCACAGGATTTATCTGAATTTGCCTTGCATGCACGTGCCATCTTGAACCTGCCTATTCCAAATATTCGTCAGCAAGGACCTTCTGCGTCTTGCGCGTTGTTGGTTGAAGGGAGTTCTCAACAGGTACGTTTTTCAGGGCTAGATGCGGCGTTAAGCCAGCCGGATACTCAACTGAGATTGTTCGGTAAGCCAGAGGTGTCTGGTAAGCGTCGTATGGGAGTGACTTTGTCCAGAAGTGACAGTGTGGAGCAAGCTCGGGAGATAGCACGAGTGGCCTGTCAGAAAATTATTGTGGAACTTTGATTCCTGCTATCTTCAGAAAGCGCTCAATTGAGCGCTTTTTTTATGCTTTTTATATGAGGTCGTCAATGCTAGTGGTGCTGAAATTATCGGCTGCCAAGCAGGTTTAAACCAAATTTCTTAGACAGTATTTTATCCAGTAATGGTGTGGGCAGGCACCGTTTTAACAGTGGAAAAGCAATGCTTCCGTTTCCTATGTATTGAACTTCCACAGGGCGTTCAGTAAAACACTGTTTGATTAAGGTTTTACAAAACTCTTCTGTGGGGGTCGGGTTATCCTGAGAGGCGTTTGCACGCTCCATAATCTTTTCAAAGATTTTGGTGTAATAGGTAAAGCGTTGACGATTCTTTTCTGTACCTGACATGGCGTTATCGCCAAAGCTTGATTCAATCGCACCGGGTCTGACATCCACGACTTTAATATTAAAGGGAGCCAGTTCCATCCGCATGGCATCGCTGATCGAATGAACGGCTGCTTTACTGGCGCAATAAGCACCAGAAAATGGCGTCGTCAGAATACCGGAGACAGAGCCTATATTGACGATTAGGCCATGTCGACGCTCGATCATGTTTTTGGCAAAGGCTTGTGAAATTCTTACCAGGCCAACGACGTTGGTATCCAGTTGTTGCTCCAGATCTTCCAGCGGTAATTCAGCCATAGGGCCAATGGCTGCGTAACCGGCATTGTTGATCACGGCATCGACCTGAATACCCTCCTTTTCTAATGTATCTAAAAGCTGATCGACTGAAGATTGTTGGGTAACGTCCAGCGGGTAGGTAGCAATGCTCTGCTCTTTAAGAGACGTCAGCTTATCGGTATTACGCGCTGTTGCAATGACGGTATAGCCTTGCTTATTAAGTTCTTTAGCCAGGCCCTCCCCAATACCGGAAGAACAGCCGGTAATCAGAACGGTTTGAAAGAGTTTTGATGGCATGAGTAAGGTCTTCCTTGATGTTTCCTGATAGAAATAAAAACGCCCGAAGTTGCCGATCATAATGTCGGCAAAATCGGGCGTTGTCTATCTTATTGCTTGTAGAGGTTCCCTAGATATGAGTCGACTTCATCTGCTTAATGTGTCGTTTAAGAGCCGTAAGTACATCTGTTCGGCTAATCACGCCAATTAATCGCTCAGCCTCTACCACCGGATAAACCCGAGGCCGGTTGGTTTTCATTTGCTGGGCGAGATCGATAATACTGGTTTCCGGTGAGATGCTGACGATGTCTGTCTTCATGACATCCTTGACGGTGGCATCGGTGTAACCGTAAAAACTTTCATTGAGTATTTTTCCGATGCAGTCTTGCTCGGATAGGAAACCAATGACTTTCATCGAAGAGTCCACCACCGGTAGACCAGTTAATTTGTTCTTACACAGTGCTGATGTTGCAATGATTAAGGGGGTATCGGGGGTTAAGGGCAAAATACTTTCGTCCATGCAGGATCTTACTTTGATAGACTCGATACTCATGTCATATTCCTTGTTATAACGCCTAAGATGATATTTCTGATCGCTGTATTCCCAGTATAGACCCCATTTTTTGGTTGATATTGACTTGGATCGATTTAATCCCGACACGCTTCTTGGTCTGAAACATTAGCGACTTGCTGAAAATGATTTAAACTATTGTTAAATAGATCTTTTTTGTAGGAGATCCTTGTGTTTGAAGTTATTTTTCAGGGAAAGGTTGTTCCAGGGGCAGAGCTCAGTGAAGTTCGCCAAAACCTTGGACGAATGTTTAAAGCGGATGAAGCCAAGCTGAATGCTTTGTTCTCAGGCAAAACAGTGGTGATTAAAAGTGGTTTGGATCAGGCTACAGCACAAAAATACCTTGCTGCTCTGACGAAAGCAGGGGCACAGGCAGAGATCCGATCATTAGAGAAAAAGCCGGAACCAGCGAAACCGCAGAATCCGGCTTCTTTTGTGGCAAAAGATTTTTCAAAACCGTCGCTAAATGCGGTTGCGCAAGCAAAGGCTGAAGCCAAACAGACCGAAGAGGAGGAAAAACCAACCGCCTCAGAATCGGTAGGTATTCCGGTGCCGGAGGTGACAGAAACTTCCGGAAGTGAAGAAGAACAAGCTATGGCGGCTTTGGCTGAAAAATAAGCGAAGGCAAAAGCCGTTGCGCAGCAAACGGCTCAGTTGGCTGCACAAAAGCAGGCTGCTGAAAGGCAGGCGAAAGCTGGCTCGGTGACCTCACAAGGTGGAAGCGATTTCTCGTTGGCCCCAACAGGCAGTATGATTTTACCCGACGAGAAGCCCAAAGAAGTGGAAGCGCCAAAGACAGATCACCTCAGTGTTAAACCGATGGAAGGGTATCTGGTTGACCCTAAGCCGGAAGAAGACGTGGAGGTACCTGACATCAGCCACTTAAAGCTTAAAGACGAGTAATGGGGCAGTGAGTTTCGTGAGTTATCAATAAGTTCTTTATTAGGTATAATGCGCGGCCTTATTTTGATCGCTTTGAAAGGCCATTCCTTAGAGAGTTTATTGATATGACCCCAGAACGTTTTGCCAAGTTACAACACACCTTAAGCCGCAGACAGCCAGATCTTAGGGTGTTAACGGATCATGTTCATAAACCTCATAATATAGCGGCCATTGTACGGACCTGCGATGCCATGGGCGTAGCGCATTTGCACATGGTGTGGCCACACGATCAGTTTGGTCGTTACAGCAAAACAGCCTCAGGCAGTGATCGTTGGGTGACTGTTCACGCACACCAGACTTCTGTTGAAGCTATTGAGCTGCAGAAGCAGCAAGGGCGCAAAGTAATTGCAGCACACTTTTCAGACCGTGCTATTGATTTCCGTGACTACGATTACACTCAGCCGACTACTTTGTTGTTAGGGCAAGAGTTGTTTGGCGTATCAGATGAATCAGCTGACATGTGCGATGAGCATGTGGTGATTCCAATGCAGGGGATGGTGGAATCTTTTAACGTCTCTGTGGCTGCTGCAATTATTCTGAGTGAAGCTCAGCGTCAGCGCGATGCAGCAGGTATGTATGACAAGCTCAGTTTATCGCAGGAGGAGTACGACAAAACCTTGTTCCAGTGGGCACATCCTCAGGTGGCAAAGTTTTGTGATAAGAAAGGCTTACCGTATCCAGCCTTGAATGAAGAAGGGGATATCGAAAATGCGGCGCAATGGTCGCAAAGTGTGCGTGAGGTTCCGGATCAGGATTGATCCATTTCGGTTGTTTTCTTTCCTGTAACCGCTTGACTGGCACACCCTCTCGTTTTCCCGAGTTGAGTTTGTGTCGTTAAGCTGTTCTCCAGAATAGTGCTGCTATGCAGCGAAGTGGTGTTTATTAGCCGGCTCGGCTAACACCACTTGGTTTCTTCCCCGCTGTTTCGCGTTATACAGAGCTGCATCGGCCCGGGAAATTAAGTTCTCAGACTTCATATGATCGCACTTGGGGGCAAAGATTGTGACGCCCACTGACAGTGTAAAACTTGGCGAGTCTGGTAATTCATGAAACACCACCTTGGCAAACTCTGCGCGAATGCGCTCTGCACATTCCATTGCGGCATATTTATCTGCTCTGGGCAGAAACAGAATAAACTCTTCGCCGCCGTATCTGGCCAGTAAATCATTTTTTCGCAAACATTGTTTGGCTGTTTCCGCAAAGCGCTGTAATACCAAATCGCCTGCGGTATGACCGTAACGATCATTGATTTGTTTAAAGTGATCCAGGTCGAGTAAACAAATCGAAAACTCGGTGCTGTCTTTTGCTTGATCCAGATACGGCTGAAGACAATCGACAAAGTGCCTTCGATTGGCCAGTCCGGTTAATTCGTCGGTAATGGCCTGTGTGCTGAGCTTGGAGAGAACTACTTGGAGTTCATTATTGGTACGGTGGATTTCATCTCGCTGACGCTCAATTTCCATATGCTTACGGATTAATTGCGCTTTTTTGATTTTGTTTTCGTTACGTAAATCATGCACTTCATGACCGAAGTATGAAAACCAGATCAGCAGAATTGCGAGAACGGCCCACTGAACCAGGTTCAGTGTCATATTGAAGTGTGGTGCCTGATTGGCAATGTCCTGAGCTATGACCAACCCGTAACCAGAGAGCGCCAAAACAGAGAGTGCCAAGTACTGTCGGGCTGTCAGACGAAAAATACCAAACATCAAGATCACAAAGTAAAAGACTAAAACAACGCCGCGCACGGATTGAGTGATCGACAGTAGATAGGTTACCCATAGAAATCCGGGAATCATTTGTTGGATCGTCAGTGATGGATCTTTGAATTTCAGGTTTATCCCGCTTTTGATCATAAAATAAAAGACGGCCTGGACGATCAACGAAAAGGCGGTAGCGACAGCCATTTCAATGGTGCTGGTGTGTTCGGTCTGGTTGGTTAAAAAGTACAACCAAACGATGGTGCCACACACCAAATAGGCAGCAAAACCCATCACTAAACGTTTGATGCGGATTCTTTGTTTGACGTGTATGTCGTTACTGGACACAGCTTCGGTCATATTACCCATGTCTTTTGTTCTAATAATTAAGTGGGGTACTTCAGTGTCGGACATTAATGATATAAATATCATTAGAAGTGTCTACCCTAACGCTACCATGATTAGCGGTGAGTGACGTTTATTATTCGTTCGTTTTTGTTAATAAAAGTTAGACACAGTGTCTTAATAATGAATATAACTTAGCTTCTTTTCGTTCAAATTCATGCTTTCTTTTGTTAAATAATGTACAATATGACGCCTTTCATACATCAGTGCGGGCATGGCTCCGCACGATCAAAACTATAATGACTACCGTTAGCTGATAAGAGGTTCTCATGACTGTTATTCGTCAGGATGATTTAATCGATAGCGTTGCTGATGCGCTTCAATATATTTCTTATTACCATCCAAAAGATTTCATCGACGCGGTTCATGAAGCCTATCAGCGTGAGGAATCTCAAGCTGCCAAGGACGCCATGGCACAGATTCTGATTAATTCCCGTATGTGTGCCGAAGGTAAGCGACCTTTGTGTCAGGACACAGGTATTGTGACCGTGTTCGTTAAAGTAGGTATGGACGTTCAGTGGGACGCTGAAATGAGCCTGGAAGACATGATCAACGAAGGTGTGCGTCGTGCCTATACTCACCCAGATAACGTGCTTCGTGCCTCAATTCTTGCTGACCCTGCCGGTAAGCGTCAAAACACCAAAGACAACACCCCAGCTGTGATTCACACGCAAATCGTTCCGGGTAACACCGTTGATGTACAAGTAGCTGCGAAAGGTGGCGGTTCGGAAAACAAATCCAAAATGGTGATGTTGAACCCATCTGACAGCATCGTTGATTGGGTAGTTAAAACTGTTCCAACGATGGGGGCAGGCTGGTGTCCACCGGGCATGTTGGGTATTGGTATCGGTGGAACGGCTGAAAAAGCCGCACTTATGGCGAAAGAATCTTTGATGGGCTCTATTGATATTCATGAGTTGCGTGAGCGCGGTCCGCAAAACCGTGTTGAAGAGCTTCGTCTTGAAATCATGGACGCAGTAAACAAACTAGGTATTGGTGCTCAAGGTTTGGGTGGTTTGACCACGATTCTTGATGTGAAAATCATGGATTACCCAACGCACGCGGCATCCTTACCGATTTGTATGATTCCTAACTGTGCTGCAACTCGTCACGCGCACTTTGAACTGGACGGTTCTGGTCCGGCATTGCAAACACCGCCAAGCCTTGAAGATTGGCCGGAAATTACCTGGGAAGTAGGCGAATCAGTACGTCGTGTAAACCTGGATACCGTTACTCAGGAAGAAATGGAAGAGTGGAAACCAGGTGAAACCTTGCTGTTGTCAGGTAAGATGCTGACAGGTCGTGATGCGGCGCATAAGAAAATGACTGATATGATCGCAAAAGGTGAAGAGCTGCCGGTTGATCTGAAAGGTCGCTTCATTTACTACGTTGGGCCGGTTGATCCGGTTCGCGATGAAGTTGTTGGCCCGGCAGGTCCGACCACTTCAACCCGTATGGATAAGTTCACTGATACTATGCTTGAAACCACAGGCTTGATGGGCATGATTGGTAAAGCAGAGCGCGGTCAGGTTGCAATTGATGCAATCAAGAAGCACAAAGCAACTTACCTGATGGCCGTTGGTGGTGCTGCGTACCTGGTGTCGAAAGCGATTAAAGGTGCTGAAGTGGTTGCCTTCCCTGAGCTTGGGATGGAGGCTATCTACGAATTTGATGTACAGGACATGCCTGTAACGGTGGCGGTAGACGTTAACGGAACGTCGGTTCACCAGACAGGGCCGCAAGAATGGTTTGAAAAGATCCATGCTGCGGAAGTTGTAGAAGTTAAGTAAGTTAATTTCTGATTCAAAAACCCCAGCAGATCTGACCGGAGCTGCTGGGGTTTTTATTTTTTGTATAGGTAAAAGTTTAGTGGTTAAACTCTTTACCTGGTGTTAACCGATTATTTTGAGTAAGAGTGACTTTCATGGAACGCGTTTATCGACTCGTGATTTCTTGCCCGGATAGGGTGGGGATTGTATCTAAGGTAAGTAATTTCTTGTCTAACCTGAATGGCTGGATTACAGAGGCAAATCATCATGCGGACCGCCCGAGCGGGATGTTTTTCATGCGGAATGAAATCCGTGCCGATTCATTGCCTTTTGATTTAGACGAGTTTGAAGAGCAGTTTCAACCGATCGCAGATGAGTACGGTATGAAGTGGCGTATTACCGATTCACATCAGCCTAAGAAAGTGGTGTTGATGGCGTCCAAGGAAAGTCATTGTTTGGCGGATATTCTGCATCGTTGGCACAGTAACGAGCTGCCTTGTGAGATCGCTTGTGTCATTGCAAACCACGATCACCTGCGCTCTATGGTGGAGTGGCACGACATTCCTTTCCATCATGTGCCTGTGGACCCGAATAACAAGCCTGCGGCGTTTGCTGAGGTGTCTGGGCTGATTGATCAGTATCAGGCTGATACTGTGGTTTTGGCGCGTTACATGCAGATTCTTCCACCGGATCTTTGTCATACCCATGCCGGACGTATCATAAACATTCATCACAGTTTCTTGCCTTCGTTTGCGGGAGCGCGTCCGTATCATCAGGCAGCGGATCGGGGTGTAAAGTTGATTGGTGCAACGTGCCATTATGTCACTGAAGTATTGGATGCAGGTCCGATCATTGACCAGGATGTGATCCGCATCAGTCACCGTGATACGGTAGAGGACATGGTGCGTTTGGGTAAAGACGTTGAGAAAAATGTATTAGCGAGAGGCTTGCGTTGGCACCTCGAAGACCGTGTTATCGTTCATGGTAATAAAACGGTTGTGTTCAGCTAAGGTCACTGATGTGGCTGGTAAATTCTGAACAAGTGTTCAGTTTCTGAAGAAGATATTCAGTGGCTTCTTAATTAAAAATGGAAAGGTTTAGCGGTTGATTGTCTTCCGTTGTAATCTTTCCATTTTTTATGGTGAGGACTTTTTCGCCCTGAGGCGATCGGCTGGTAATTTGGCCATTGGTTTTTGCAATTAGTGATAGTAGATGTTCGTCCATATATTCCGGCAAGTCAGGGAAGTTGATCTGCCCGGTAATTTGCGTTTCCTCTCCTGTGTTATTGTCTAGATAACTCAAGCGGTGAATGAGCATTTGGGCATTATCCGAAAACAGTGCGGGTAGCGTGGTTTGAAGTGCAGCCATATATTCTAATTGAGCGTATTCATCGAACGGGGAATCAAATTCCAGATACGCTTTCTCTGCCAGATCGTAGAGATTTGAAAGCGCGTGCAAGTCGGCATTTTGTATTTCCAGATCAAGTTGCGGAGAGTTCCAGTTCGTCCAGGGGCTTCTAATGTGACTGGCCTTCATTCGGGTATTGATCACGGTTCTACGATTCGATTCCTCTATCACTACTTTGTTGGAAAGAGTTAGCTTCATATCCTGAAGTTCAAAATCACTGGCTGGTAAACTCAGGGATTTCACGTACACGTTTGACATTCCCTGCCAACGTTGATCATCTAACCGTTCAAGCGCCCCTTGAAATCTTACCTGGCCTACCTGAGCATTTCTTGAGCTAACGGTTTGGCTCATTCCTGGCCATAGAATTTGATAACGAACGTGCTCGAATGTGAAATCACTTTCCAGCGATAAAATTAATGGGCTGAGAGAATGCTCAGCCACAGGGCTTTGTTGGGGGACATAAGCGTTGCTTAAGGCATGAAGGTCGACGTTAATGTTCAGCTCAACATTGCCTAAAAAACCGGCTCGGGCATACCCGATATAGGCAGATGTGGGTGATAATTCTTCAAAGTTTTTACTGTAGAGGTAGAACGCCCCTATACCGGGCCGCTGGTTTACCAGGGTAATGGGACCGTGTTTGAGTAGGGCAGGGTATTTACCGATCGGAATGAGTTCTTCCTCATAAGGGTCTTCCGTAAAAATTTCGATAGTAAAGGTACTGCTAAACCAGGATTGTTGGTATTCGCTAAGTTGGATGGTCAGAGCGGTGTTTAGGTTGCTCAGATAAACAGCACGCTCAATATAGTGTTTAGCAATGACCCCCAACAGCCCTGGTGTTATCACCAAAAAAATAAGGAAGAGCCCGGTAAAGAGGTAAAGCAAGATCTTAGTGCGAGGCATTATGTGTCAGTCTCATGCGTTCCTGCGGTGGCGGTCTGTATTATTCGGAAGTGAAATGCTCTTGCGAGAGGGCAACTCAAATAAGGTACACGAGAATCGGTATGGTTTCTGCGGGGCTCTTCTCAGAGTTACTTACCGGAATGCACCTTTTCAACCTTAAGGGAAAACTGGTTCATGTTTGGTGAACAGGTATAGATATCGGTACTCGGAAGTTCTTCCTTGATGGTGTTCATAAGTTTTATTTTTTCGTCTGGCGGAATGGCTGCGCCCAGATACACTCGTTTCAGATTTTCTGTATTGAATGTGAAATCTGTATGTGCTTTTTCCTCGGATTGAAGCACTTGCTGTTCAGGCAACACCCTCAAGCAGCGCCATTCCTGTTCCGCAATAGCCGTTTTCGATTTTACAAGAAACTGGGAAGAGAACATGCTCTGGGGTTCCAGACGTCGAATGCCCAGTATATCTTCAATCTGAGCTCGCATATCGGTGAGTACCGGGCGTTGTTCTGCGTACTTTACTTTAGCTGGCTTACTTGGCGCGCCGTCATCGTGTTGTGCATCTACTTCAAAACCCAGGGCAACACCACAATGGTTGTTGGCGTGATTCTGCCAGAGAGAAACGTTATCGGGCTTATCTCCCAGGCAAAGAATGCGAAGGTGATCCAGATAATAATCCCAATGTTCGAGCATTTCCTGATTTTTTTCTTGCTGCTTAAGAATGGTACTTTGCAGTAAATCACTTAAGACGGACCGTGCTTCTTCTTCCGAATCAAAACGATCGGTTGACCGCCAGCGGATGATGGCTTTGACAATGGGATTCGTAGTGTCTTTGAACGGCAGGGAATGAGTAAAAATCATGCTGGCAACAAACTTTGCCAAAGCCTCCGTCAGTACATCGTCTTTAATCATAAGAGACTTGGCGGAGTTAACCGCAAACGGCTCGGGTAATTGATACGGAGAAAGCCAACGAAGTGTCTTGGATTTGATGATCTTGTCCGCTGTATCTAAGTCAGCATACTTGTACAAAATGGCTGGAATGGAGTTCACTCCTTTAGCTCCATGTCTTGAGTCAGAAGTAAAATAATCAAATTAGAGTATTGTTTAGATCGGCTATTAAAGCAATTGCTTTAAGGTTTAGCCAGAGTCTGGCGGCTTTTTGTGATAAAAACCTTAAACTCATCGAGATTTCGCGGTTAGTCGACGGTTTGAGTCGACCCTGTCAGAAGTTTCGACTAAAATGTGATCGCAAAATCATCAGTAGAATTTAACTCAGAGGACAGGATAAATGCGTCGAGTCGTATTTAATCAGAAAGGCGGAGTAGGGAAGTCCAGCATCACCTGTAACTTGGCAGCTATCAGCGCTCAGCAGGGCTATAAAACCTTAGTTATTGATTTGGATGTGCAAGGCAACACAACGCATTATTTGTTGGGTAAATCTTCTACTGAATGTGAAAACAACATTGCCCAGTATTTTGAGCAAGTGCTGTCATTCAAGGTCTTCAATAAAAAGCCTGAAGATTTTATTACGCCATCGCCGTATGAAAATCTTGATGTGATTGCTTCCAGCCCGGAATTGGAGCATCTGGAACGAAAGCTGGAAGCCAAGCATAAAATCTATAAATTACGTGACGCCCTAAAGGCGCTTGAACGTAAATACGACCGTATTTTTGTAGACACCGCACCGGCACTGAATTTCTATACTCAATCGGCGCTGATCGCTTGTAACAAATGCTTGATTCCGTTTGACTGTGATGACTTCTCGCGCAAGGCCTTGTACAACCTTGGTATGGAAATCCAGGAAATTCAGGAAGATCACAATGAAGAGCTGAAAATTGAAGGCATCATTGTTAACCAATTCCAACCAAGAGCCAGTTTGCCTCAGCAGCTGATCAAAGAATTGATCGAAGAAGGTCTGCCAGTGTTACCTGTGTACCTGACCAGCTCTGTGAAAATGAAAGAATCTCACCAAAAGAATCGTCCGCTGATTCACATCGACCCGAAACACAAGTTGACCCAGCAGTTTGTTGAATTGTCTGAAGTGCTTGAAGGGAAAAAAGTAGAGCATCCAGAATTTGCTTAACTTCCATGGTAGGGGAGTGATCCCCTAGCTCTATTGAGAGTGGTATTCATTCATTATTATTGAAATACCACTCTTGGATTTATTCTGTTGCTTTTTAGAATATCTCACGTTAATGCTTCTGAATCGTTCCAAACAGTTGACCAATGCATTGGCTCAACGCATCCGATCGGTCGGTACGTCTGACCATGTTCATTAACCAGGGTCTGACCCCAGGTATCGCAACCAAATCTAAAAAGAAAGCCACGAAAATTTGTTCACCTGCGTCTTGGGCGGCAACGCGCTCAAAGAGTTCGTAACATAAATCCGGGTTTTCGAGGTCTTCCCAGCAGCGGCTGACAATGGTGGAAAGGATCTCGAGATCTGTTTCTAAAGCGGGGGTTGCGAGTACTTTTCGAATGAGCTCTTGTCTTGCAAGCTTTGCTTTTGAACCTGAAAGAGCTCGTAGTCCCGCTGCAATTAATGCCTGGTCAGGCGTATCTGAGCTAAGCGTTTTTTCAAGTTGCTCAAGAACTTCCAAGCTGAGGTTGGTGGTGAGCTCTTCGTTTTCTAAAAGTGCCAGGATTTGATATTTCGGCGGGTTGGGCAACCACTTGAAGGCACTTTCTAGGATACTGGCGTGATTTAAATCTTCCAGACGAGCACATACATCGGCTAAACCTTGTAATCCCAATGATTCCCATTGATCGGCCGCCTGTTCCTGTTTTAGATAGCTGATGGCGGGTTCGTAAAAGCTGGATGCGCTTTTGCCCAGGAAGCGAGAGGTCTTAGCATGAAAGCAAGCCATACGCTCCTGATTGGGTGTGAAGGCCAATTCTGATTCGTTTAGAATGTTTTGCTCTCTGGCTTCCGGATTGTTGACGCGATTTTGGATCGCTTTCATTAGGCGTTGGATGAAATCATCACGAGACGCCGGAATGATCATACCTTGTTCATCCAGTGGCAGCTTTAAGAACCAGATTAAGGGTTCCTCTTTGGTTTCTTTCCACCAAATAACAATACCCAGCCATGCGTGACGTTGCAGTGGTGTCGGGTATGGAATTTCGAGGTTTTCGAATTTCTGGAATTGATTATTAGAGAGTCGATATAATCTGCGCCCCATGTCGAAGATACGAAGTTCTGCGTCGAGTGATTTAACAAAATCGTTGATGGTATTTACTGCAGTATCCATAGGGTCTGTACTTGTCTCTTAATAAAACTGTTCAAATTATGTGGCGAAGCATTATAGCATGCAAAAAATCGGAGGGTGGTAACTGGAATGATAAATAACGATACCGATCAATATCTGTATATCGGTCAGTTGTTGAAGGAATTAGAGCAGGCTATGAAGCAGCTTAAGGTGTGGTCTTCACGGGCGCCTGCTCCGGATGCGTTTCTAAGTCAGCAACCTTTTGCCTATGACACCATGTCGTTGGTTGAATGGGTACAATTTGTGTTCATTCCAAGGATGACCAAGTTAATTGAAACGCGGCAACCTTTACCGGTACGTTGCGGAATTTCCCCTATGGCTGAGGAATACTTCAAAGAAAGCTCTCATGACATCTCGCATTTTATGATGGTATTACAACAACTTGATCGAGCCTTAGGTGGTTTGGCTGAAAATTGATCAATTTGGTATGGTTTGTGCATTTCGTTAGTTAGGATACGAGATGTTACATAAGAGAGAGGAAAACCATGTCAATTAATCAAATTTCGGGGAATGGCGTCAATTCCTCGACTCAGTCCCCCGGGCGTCAAAACGTCGAAGGGGTTTCTAAGTCAAAAAACGGTCATAATCAAGGTAATGAAGATCAGGGCAGTCCCTACAGCGATCAGGTGTCGATTTCTAATCGAGCAAGCCGTTTAGAACAAGTATCCAAAGAATTATTTGGCGGTGCTAAACCTGAAACCCAAATTGGAGACTTGGCTCATAAGCTGTATGAGTATGGCTTTCTGTCACTGGAAAACCTCAATCACATTCCTTTAAACACCCGAACGCAGGTAATAGACAGTCCGGAACAGGCGGTCAGTGTGTTGCAAGGTCAGGCTCAGGAGTTGGTGCTGCAGGGGGAAGATTCGGCGACTATTCAAGGTATGAATCAATTGTTAACTACCTTGAAGAACATAACGGCTCCAAGTTATCCAACCAGTGCTTATCAGCGTGTATCGGGGTATGGCTACCTAGGTATTCAATAACTGACTTTTTTGTATCCTCTCTTTTTGATAACCCGCTTTGGCGGGTTATTTTTTGCCTCAAAAAAGTTGGGGCGGCAATAGTTTGCCTTTCTAGAGAAATACGACTTTATGACGAACTTCTTTAGTATGTCTATTCTAAAGCCGGTTGCTACTATCGAATTAACCCTTCAGCACACTTTGATTGGTTAAGCAGCACATTCAAGGACGTGTTTATGTCTAATCTAAATAAGGAAAATAACTATGTCTGAAGTCGTTGAATCAGTAGAAGTAGAAGAATCTTCAACAGCTAAATTGGCGGAAAAAGTACGTGTTTCGGCTCATCAAATCTGGTTAGCCGCATTGGGTGCTTACGCTAAAGCGGAAGAAGAAGGTGTCAAAGTCATTGAGTCTTTGATCAAGGAAGGTGAAGAAGTTGAATCTCGTGCGGCGGATGTAAAAACCGAAGCGCTGGCAAAAACATCAGACCTGCGTGAACGCGCGAATCAATCACTGGAAGGTGTGCGTGCCAAGTTGAATGAGTCCCTTGAAAAAGTGGAGTCATATGTGGAGCAGGGCGTAGAAACAGTCGTGAACTTCTTGGGTATGCCAAGTAAGTCCGATGTAGATACCTTGATTAAGAAAGTAGAAGAGCTGAATAAATCTGTAAAAGCGTTGGCTAAAGCGTCTGCTTCATAATTAAGGTTGTTGAAACTAGGCTCCTTAATGAAGGCCTCTTCGGAGGCCTTTTTAGTGCCTGCAGTGTGTACCATGAGACAAGAGCGGTGAGTGCTAAGGACTCATCATAGGTACTTTTTGCTGAGATCCTGCATAAAGGCTCTGTGGGTGGGTTCCAGATAAGGCGTCAGTAAGCTCATCACCTGATAAACCCCTTTGCCTAGATCCTCTGTGTGTTTTCCTTTATTTCTGACGTTTTCGTAGTTCAACCAGTAGGTCATTGTCATAGTGATATTCTGGGAGAGCGAATTCACTTCGTCCATCGTTGCCAACATGGTGCCATTTGCAATCAGTCCCTCACAGATGGCTTTGTTTACACGCTCTTTTTTATCAAGTATGCGGTTAAAGTGTGTCGCCAGTTTGTCCACACTGGCCAACAAATCGGGTAGGTTTCGATAAATGAAGCGGTATTCCCAGATGTGTTCGAACAGAAGATGTACGAACAGCCAGTGGTCTTCCATCGTTATTTGGCGGTCTTCCGGGGGAGCGACCAAGATTTCATTCATGCGCTTTTCAAATTGTTGATACAGCTCATAAATGATTTCGTTCTTGTTGCGAAAGTGGTAGTACAAATTGCCGGGTGAAATATCCATCTCATCGGCAATATGAATGGTTGTAACGTTGGGTTCGCCAAACTCGTTGAACAGTTCCAGACTTGTTACAAGAATTCTGTCTCTGGTTTTCATAACTGCCTGCCTATGATCCTTTTCCAGATACTCGTCCCTTGGTAATTCACCTTGGGTCAGGTCACATCATGGAAAACAGACATCTATGACCTGAAGGTTTGGGGTGACTCATAAAATTATCGTATTAAACAAAGTTTATAACGAATTGTTTTAGAATCAGCCACCAAAAATAAACACCAATTGAGCAAAACCTGCCAAAAGTCCCAAAATGCCGCCAGCAAGGATGAGCATCCACTCGTCTTCCTGGAACGCGGGACGCAGTACCCCTTGGAATTCTTCGGGAGATAAGGCTTCCATGCGCTCGCGAATCATGTCCGATACCAAGGCTGCCCGATCTTCATTAAAGCGCTTGTCTTTGAAAGGCTCTTTGGAATATTCGAAGGCCAGCTCTGTCATGTTGTCTTTCAGGTTGGCATATCCCGCTGGACCTAAGGTTACTTGGGCTAGGGTGCGTAACGTGATGGATTCATCGATCAGGTTGCGAATGTGTTTGTCGACCAGTGCTTTGGTTTTCTGGCTGTTTGCACCTTCCAAAAGGGCTTTGCTGAAGTTTTCAATGGTTAACAATTCAAAGGCAACGATGTCGCACCAGGCCTTGGATACTTCTTTTTGGCGCTTGAGGAAAATCCCTTGGATGGAGAATTTCCAAAGGTTAATCGGATTCAGTGGTCGGAAAACGATGTTGAGGGCAATCCAGTTGGTGATGTAGCCTACGAGCAAGCCGAACAGAGGAAGAATCCACCAGGCTTCAAAGAAGTACCAGATAGCCATCTGGATTACGCCGAAGGCCGCCCCGAAATATAATCCGGAATTAATGATGAACTGGAACTCTTTTTCACCGGACTCCAAGAAGATCCGGTTCAGTAGCTTTTTGTCATTGCCAAGTTCTGTGATCACCAGGTCTTTCAGGTTTATCAGTTGATCGGCGTCCTGTTGAAAGTCAAAAACCAGGGCATCCAATCGTTTGGGGAGTTCGGTTTTAACGTGCTTATAGACTTTGTTTTTTGCAGCTTTTGGCAGGTTGTCCCAAAGCACAGGCTTTTCTTTACGCATGATGTCATCGACCATGATTTCCACTTTGGGAATCAGAACATGAATCATGCGATCAATGAGCACTTTCGGTTCCAGGCTGTTAATGATGTCTGATAGCGTGCCCAGTTTACTCATGGTGGTATCGACACAGATAGAAGCCATTTTTTTGTAGGATCGAGGAACAATGCCTTGCCAACCTAAAAAAGGTTTACGAATACCTTGGAATTCGACCGGGTAAAACGTGAGTTGAATGGCTAACCAGTTGGTACTCCATCCGACCAGGCCGGCAATGATAGGAATACTGATATATTTCCAGATTTCAGGGTTTAAGAATGCTTCCAGCATGGGCTACCGTATTTATCGTTTTAGTTATATTTGAGGTGTAGTAGCCAAAGATTATAACAAGCGCGAGGGGATATAAAGTTGAGAAATTACGACAGAGTAACTTAGCAATTTAGTCGGTTATTAAAGTCTTGTAACACTTGAAAACCTTAGTAACTTAAAGGTTATTGAGTTCCCTTTACGACTCGGTATAGTGACTTGGTTGTTGTAAAGCTGACTGGTTGGTTATTTTTGTGCGTTGTATTTATTGTGACCAAAGTGTGATTGGTAGTGATGTTGCAATCACTGTTGAAGGCGGAGCTCCTGCTCATAGTAATTGTTATCAATACGAACTGATGTCTCAAAGGGTATTTAAGAATATAAAGCTGACTGCTTTGACAGATTCTGAGTTGAATGAACTTCAGGATTTGGTGAAGCTTGAAATGAATAGCCGAAGCTCGGTGGCGGACGAGGTGGATTTATTTTAGCCTCAGACAATATAAGGGCATAAATTAGGTGTTTTGTGATGTCGTTCCAAAACACCCGATGGATTAACCCGCTTGGAATTATTCCTTTATTTCGAAAATTCCTTCTTTGACATTCTTTTTCACTTTACCTGCTTCAAAGATCCGGCCGCTCATGGCGATATACACGCCCTTGGGAAGTGACTGGACAGCTCCCACGGCACATCCGGCATTAAATTCCGCATCACTGGTTTTGTACATGGCGGGTTCCATCGCCCCAAACATGACAATGGTCTTATCAGTAAGGTCTTTCAAAACTTCAGCGGTTTCCGGCATGGTGTCTGTACCGTGAGTAACTAGAATCAGGTCATTCGAGCAACCGGCGATAGCTTGTTTCAGTTGTAAGCGGTCTTCGTCGGTCATTTCCAGACTGTCTTTTCTCAATATGGAATGAACTTCGAAGTCGATGTTAAGTTTGTAGGCCTCAAGAATACGACCAACCTTGGGCTCACCAACCTGGTAATCGCTTTTGGCGTCAAAGTAAATTTTGTCGATGGTGCCGCCGGCGCAAAATATATCAATTTTCATAAAGAGTCCGTTTCTGTTGAGGATAACTTGAAATACTTAATTGAGATAAATTATGAGATAAAGAGTAATCAAAAAAGGAGGCTTTCGCCTCCTTGATTGATCAGCGATTAAGACATTACATGCTCTTAATGGCTTCCATTTGCTCATTCAGTTTGGCAGATGCCGCCGACATTTCGTCCAGCTTGGCTTTTTCTTTTGCAACCACGGCTTCTGGTGCTTTACTAACAAAGTTCTCATTGTTGAGTTTGCCAGAGATGCGCTGAATGTCTTTTTGCAGTTTTTCCAGCTCTTTGTTAAGGCGAGCGATTTCGGCGTCTTTGTCGATCAGACCAGCCATAGGAACAAGTACTTCCATCTGGCCCACTAACTGCGTGGCTGACATAGGGGCTTCATCGCCGTCATTCAACCAAGTGATGGATTCCAACTTAGCCAGTGCTTTCAGGAAGTTTTCGTTGTTGGCCAAGCGCTGTTTGTCGTCTTCAGATCCGTTACGGAACAGCAGGTCAAGCGCTTTGCTAGGTGCGATGTTCATTTCACCACGGATGTTACGAACACCAACAATCACACCTTTTAGCCATTCGATGTCTTGCTCGGCTTGTTGGTCGATCTTGCTTTCATCTGCTACTGGGAAGGCTTGAAGCATAATGGAATCGCCTTCGACGCCTGCTAAACCTTTAATCGATTGCCAGATCTCTTCAGAGATGAACGGCATGATTGGGTGAATCAAGCGTAAAGTCGTTTCAAGTACGCGTACCAAAGTGCGACGTGTTCCACGTAGTTGCGCTTCGGTGCTGTTTTCGTTCCAGAAGACCGGCTTGGAAAGCTCCAAATACCAATCGCAGTATTCGTTCCAGATGAATTCATACAGCGTTTGGCTCATCAAATCGAAACGATATTGCTCATAGTATTTCTGAACGTCGGCTTCAACCGATTGCAGGCGGGAAATGATCCAGCGATCAGCCACGCTCAATTCAACGTCGCCACCGTTCTGACCACAATCCAACGCATTGCCGTTTTCGTCTTCGGTGTTCATTTGAACGTAACGGGCGGCGTTCCAGATCTTGTTACAGAAGTTGCGGTAGCCTTCAAGACGTTTAACGTCGAACTTAATGTCACGACCTAATGATGCTAACGAAGTCAGTGTGAAGCGCAATGCGTCGGTACCGCTTTCTGCAAACCCTTCCGGGAAGGCTTTACGTGTCGCTTTCTCGATCTTTTGTTTCAGTTGAGGTTGCATCATGCCGGAGGTACGTTTTTGAACCAGGTCATCTAGTTCAATACCATCAATCAGGTCGATTGGGTCAAGCACGTTACCTTTCGACTTGGACATCTTCTGGCCTTGCTCATCACGAATCAGACCGGTTACATACACCTTCTTAAACGGAACTTGCGGTGTGCCGTCTTCGTTCTTGATGAAGTGAAGCGTCATCATGATCATTCGGGCAACCCAGAAGAAGATGATGTCAAAACCTGTTACCAATACATCAGTCGAGTGGAAGGTTTTCAGTGCTTCCTCGTCATGCGGCCAGCCTAAAGTAGAGAAGGTCCAAAGTGCGGAAGAGAACCAGGTATCAAGAACGTCCTCGTCCTGACGAAGTTTAATATCATCAGCAAGGTTGTGCTTGCTACGGACTTCTTCTTCTGAACGGCCAACATACACGTTACCATCGTTGTCGTACCATGCCGGAATTTGATGACCCCACCAAAGCTGACGAGAGATACACCAGTCCTGAATGTCACGCATCCAAGAGTAGTAGGTGTTTTCCCACTGCTTAGGTACAAATTCAATATCGCCGTCTTCTACGGCTTTGATGGCGGGTTCTGCCAGCGTTTTTGCAGACACGTACCATTGGTCTGTTAACCAAGGCTCGATGACCACGCCTGAACGGTCGCCACGAGGCACAACTAAGCTGTGATCTTTAATTTCTTCAAGTAGACCCAAGGCTTCGAAATCGGCTACGATTTTCTTACGGGCATCGTAGCGGTCTAACTCACCGTAACCTTCCGGAATGGTGCAATCAATGCCATCAATCGGTTGGCCTTCAAAGTTAAAGGCTTCTGCTTGCTTAAGAATTTTAGCATCGCGATCGAATACGTTTATTAACGCAGTTTGGTGACGCTTGCCCACTTCGTAATCATTGAAGTCGTGAGCCGGGGTGATCTTCACACATCCGGTGCCGAAGTCTTTATCTACGTATTCGTCAGCAACAATCGGGATGCGACGGCCTACCAAAGGTAAGTCGACAAATTTACCCACCAAGTGTGTATATCGCTCGTCTTCCGGATGAACCGCAACGGCGGTATCGCCCAGCATGGTTTCAGGACGAGTGGTTGCCACTACGATGTAGTCTTTACCGTCTGCAGTTTGCACGCCGTCCGCTAACGGGTAACGGAAGTGCCATAAGAAACCGGATTCGTCTTTGTTTTCTACTTCAAGATCAGAAATGGCGGTGTGCAGTTTCGGGTCCCAGTTAACCAGGCGTTTACCACGATAAATCAAGTCTTCTTCGTACAGGCGAACAAACACTTCTTTAACCGCTTCGGACAAACCGTCGTCCATGGTGAAGCGCTCGCGTGACCAATCTACGGACGTCCCCAAACGGCGTTGTTGAGAGGTAATGGTACCGCCGGACTGTTCTTTCCATTCCCAGACTTTTTCAATGAACTTATCACGGCCTAGGTCATGGCGGGTTACGTTGTCTTGCGCCAACAGTCGCTCAACGACCATTTGGGTTGCAATACCAGCGTGGTCTGTCCCTGGTTGCCATAACGTGTTGTGGCCAGTCATGCGGTGATAACGAGTCAAAGCGTCCATGATGGTTTGCTGGAACGCATGGCCCATGTGCAGGCTACCGGTGACGTTCGGCGGCGGGATCATGATGCAGTAAGAATCACCTTGTCCTGACGGGGCAAAGTAGTTCTTTTCTTCCCAGGTTTTATACCAGTTAGATTCAATATTCTGTGGTGTGTATGTTTTATCCATAATATCCGAAACGTCGTATGCTATGAGTGCAAAATAAATGCGCAGAAAAATGCCACGTATTATATCTGGGACAGGCGCTGTCTGCCATGGTGAAATGTGGCTTGGAAGTCAGTTTTTTTCGCTTTATGGCACAGTGCCTGTGTCTGCCAGTCGGTTTGGCTAAGGGGAGTTCAGGCTCTGCTTTGAAATCTGTTTGGTAGAAAGCTCAGTTGCCTGAGGTTTTGTTTGTTAGTTGTTCTTGATAGAAGTTGGTTAAGGCGTCTTTCAGCGCCTCTTCCAAAAGTGGGCGATGGGCTTCAATAACGTCGTTAATCATGGCTTGCAGTTGGAATTCATCCGGAGCTTGCAACTGAATTTCTTTGTGGGGTAAAGCGTTTACAGCTTCAGGCTTACGAGGAGAAGCAAGGCCGGGATCATCGGTGTTTGAAGTCGCTCTTTGTGTCGTGCTCTGTGCCGTATTTTGAGGTGAGCTCTGAACTGTGTCTTGGGCTGAATTGTTTTCAGTACCAGAGCCCTGATTTGTATTGCTCACTGAGGTGTCATGCGAGGTGCTGTTTTTGGAATATTTGAATAAATCAAACGAGTCCAGCTCGCTTTTATGAATGCCTTGTTGTGCTGCCTGCATGACTTCAGCCGCAAAATTACGCATCGACTGACGTTCTTTTTTTAGTTTGTTAATCGCGTCATAGGGAATAAAAGGGTTTGGTTTATCCGGCGTGGTCCGAGGACTTTTTGCTGCAGGATTGTTTGTTACCGCATTCTTGGTTACTGAGTTGTCTGTTGATGTTTCAGAGGCTTGGTTGACCGGTGAATGTTCAGACGGGGGTACAACGTCAGAAAGTACCGGGATGTCCGAAGGTGTGCGTGGCGGCTCTGTAGAATCAGATGGATCGTCCAGCAGATCTTTGATGTTTTCAAGATCGCTCAACAAATTCTTTTTGTCTTTATCGGCAGCGCTCATCGTCCGGCCCTTAATTATCTTGCTGGTGCAAGATTAACGACGTCTCAGGTCATGGTTGTGGAGTGGATAACCACGCTCTTTGTAAAACTTGTAATGTTCCCGGCTTTTAGCGCGTTGCTCCGGATGTTGCGATGCAATTTGGGTAACGCGTTCAAAGCGGGTAAATTCTAATGGTATCTCGTCCGAGAGGTTTATCAAGATCTCATAATCACTGCCCAGATCGTCCCAAACGATACGAATCGGGGCGAGTTCTTGATCGTTTTGTTTGGCGTGAGGCAAGAAACTTTCCGGTTTGAAGCTCCATAATAGCTCATCCAGAGTATTGGCTTCTTCTTCAGAGTTAACCTTGATGGTGACTTTGTGATCATGAAGATACGCTTTTTCAGCCAAGCGGCAACTGAAACGGAAGATCTGTTCGATTTGGTCTTGCGGAATGATATAAAAGTCGACTCGGGTCATAACCAGCTAAATACGGAAGAAAGGCAGGCTGTGTATGATAGGCGTTTTTATAGAAGATTTCTAACGGCCAGTAATTTTCTGGCCGTTAGATGCCAACTGCGATAAGGGCGTGCGTTACTTTACCTTAGCTGTTGGTTAACAGGTAGTTCACCAAAAGCGGTACCGGGCGGCCAGTGCTGCCTTTGTTTTTACCGCCGCTGTGCCATGCAGTACCTGCAATGTCCAAGTGCGCCCATTTGTACTTCTTGGTGAATCGGGAAAGGAAACACGCTGCTGTAATACTGCCACCCCAACGTGTGCCAATATTGGCCATGTCGGCAAAGTTGGAGTCGAGCTGTTCTTGGTAATCATCCCAAAGAGGCATTGGCCATACACGGTCCCAGGTGCTTTTACCTGAGGCTACGATGGCTTCGCTAAGAGAGTCATCATTTGCGTAGACTGCTGAAGGGTGGTGGCCCAGAGCAACAACACAAGCACCGGTCAGTGTTGCAATATCGATTACTGTTTTAGGGTTGAATTTCTCTACATAAGTCAGTGCATCGCACAGAACCAAGCGACCTTCGGCATCGGTATTCAGAATTTCAATGGTTTGGCCAGACATGGTTTTTACAATGTCGCCTGGCTTGGTAGCTTTGCCGCTTGGCATGTTTTCGGCAGCAGCTACAACACCAATGATGTTGGCGTTTGGTTCAATGTCGATAATGGCTTGCATGGCGCCAAAGACAGAACCGGCACCGCACATGTCCCATTTCATTTCGTCCATGCCTGGGCCCGGCTTCAGGCTAATACCACCAGTATCGAACGTGATGCCTTTGCCTACCAGTACATTAGGTTGTGCATCGCCACCGTTTTTATATTCCATTACAATCAGCTTGGCTGGCTCTTCGCTGCCACGGCTGACTGATAATAAGGAGCCCATGCCCAACTCGGACATTTCCTTTTCATCGAGAATGGTTACGCTCAGTTTGTCGCAACCGGACGCCAGCTCAAGGGCTTTGTCTGCCAAATAGGTAGGAGTACAAACGTTGCCTGGCAGGTTGCCCAGTGTTTTGGTTAATGCCATGCCCTTGGCGGTTGCCTGGGCTTTGGTGATAGATGCTTCGTTGAGGTCTTCACCATGAAGTGCGGTGGTTTCCAGCTTGGGTGCTGGTGCTTTTTCGCTCTTAAGCTCGTCAAACACATAATGAGCGGATTCAATCGCCAGTACCAGTTGCTCTGCTTTCCAGTTGTTATCTCGGCCTTGAACGTCGGCTTCAGTCAGAAACAACGCAGCTGAATCTGTGGCGGTGGCTTTGATGGCTTCTGCAGCCGCATTGGCCACTGAAATGAAGCTGCCTTCAGTCAGAGCATCTTTTCCAAGACCAATAAGGACTACTCGCTTATTGCTGAATCCTTGCGGGCTGAACAGGGTGTATTTTTCCCCTTTCTTACCTTTGAAGTCTTCCGAGGCGATGACTTGGCTAATTAGACCTCTTGTTTGTTCGTCTGCCGTTTTTGCTGAACCGGTAAGTTCACCTTCTTGTTGAATGCCAATAACTAAGCAGTTAGATGAGCTGGATAGAATATCTCCGCTGTCCAGTACAAAATTCATTAGATGCTCCGCAAGACTTTATGAAAATTATGGTAGATAATTGCCCGCTCGATGAATTCTGGATGCGTTCAATTCAGAAAAGTGAATTAAGCACTTTGTTTGTTGTCCAGAAAGGCAATTGATTATCAATTCTTATAATTGAATTAGTGTATCCCTCTAATGACAGGACTTCCAGTGTCAATGTTGATGGGTTAAGGGTCAGTTTTGATTATTTTTCGGTATCTCGCACGTCAGGTTTTGGTGAACATGCTTGCGATCATCAGTATCTTGTTGATGATCATCGTAAGTGCTCGATTAGTTAAATATTTTCGCTATATCGCTGAAGGCAGCCTGGCTCCGGAATTTCTTTTGCTATTTATCGGCTATCGTATCCCCGGTTTTTTAGAACTGATTGTGCCACTCGCGTTTTTCCTGAGCTTGTTGTTGGCTTACGGTCGTATGTATCTGGATTCTGAAATGGCGGTTTTGTCTTCATGCGGGATGAGCCGACAACATCTGATCAGGTATACCTTAGGTGTTTCCAGCATTGCGTTTGCAATGGTGGCGAGTATGACTCTCGGCCTGACGGCTTGGGGGGAAAGGGAAGTCCAGAACATCAAAGATCAGCAAAAATCGATGCACGTGCTCGATTTCATTTCCGAACGTTCATTCAGCGTCATCAAGAAAGCCGGAGTGGTGGTGTATGCCGGTGATATGACGGAAGATAAATCCAAAATGTACGATATTTTTGCCAGCCGCTCGGTGCCGGGTGAACCGGATATGCGTGACGTGATTGTTGCTGAAAGTGGTTATCAGACCACAGCCAGTAATGGCGAGCGGGTATTAGTACTGGCCAAGGGACAACGTGTGTTGTTGATTCCGGGGCAGCTGGAAGCGGATGTGGTTAATTTTGAAGAGTTACACATTCGGTTACCGAGATCGGTGGTCGTAAAACGCAAAGACACCGAAGGAATGGACATTTCGGAACTTTGGCAACAACCTTCTTCGGAAGCACGTGCCTATCTGCATTGGCGTTTGGCTCTGCCATTTATGCTGCCAGTGTTAGCGCTGTTGGCGGTTCCGTTAAGTGAAATTAACCCTAGAGATGGGCAAGTTAAGCGTTTTGTTCCGGCTATTTTAATTATTCTGACTTACGCAGGTTTGATGATCTGGGCACGAGATAATCTGGAAGACGATAAATTTCACCCGGTGGTAATGTGGTCGGTGCATCTGCTCTATCTCGGGTTGGCGGTATTTCTAAATCGACAAATATGGAAAGATAAACGCATCATGGCAGAGTCATTAGCGGTACCTGTATCGACAGGAGGTGCTAAATGAGAATGCCAGGGATGAATACTGTTGAACGTTACATTGCCAAGGTGGTGTTTACTTCTTTTGCAGCATTGGCCTTGATTATCTTGGGATTGGACTTGTTGTTTTCCTTCCTGACGGAGCTGGACGATGTGCGAAACCAATACCAGATGTTGGACGCGTTTTTGTTCATGCTGATGACCATCCCGCGCCGGTTGTATGAATACCTACCTTTGCTGGCGATGATCGGTGCCTTGATTGGCATTGGTCGGTTGGCCAACAACAGTGAATTAGTGATTCTTAGGGCCGCTGGTATGTCTACGTATCGAATTGTGTATGCGGTGATGAAAGCGGCTTTTCTGCTTATGCTGGTGGGCTTTTTGTTGGGACAGCTGGTGGTGCCGACCACTGAATCCTATGCTCAGACCTCCAAAGCCGTCAAAATGGCAAATGGCGAACAACAGTTAAGCCAAAAGGGTAAAGGTTTTTGGCATAAAGAAAGTAATGAGTTTGTGCACTTTGCGTTGGTGGAGCCCTCTGGCCGTTTGCATGGTGTCACTCGTTACCAGTTTGATGATCAAAAGCAGTTAACGTCGTTGGAATACTCCCGGTTAGCGGAATTCCAGAATGAACAATGGCGTCTGTATGATACCACTCGTACTTTGTTCCTCGGTGGAACCACTCAGGTCGAACAACTGCCAGAACAGGCTTGGGATGTGTCACTGCAACCCGCGTTGCTCTCAGTGATTGTGCTGAAACCGGATTACCTAGCAATGACGGACTTGTATTCGCTGTCCAACTATCTGGAAGTCCAAGGGTTGGATGCCGGTGAATTTAAACTGTCTTTCTGGCGGAAACTGTATCAACCATTGGCCATCGGTGCCTTGGTGTTAATCGGTATCTCTTTTGTGTTTGGGCCACTGCGTTCTGTGGCCATGGGCACGCGCTTGTTCTATGGGATTATTACCGGCTTATCCTTTAAATACCTTCAGGACTTCATGGGGCCAGCGGCGTCTGTTTTCGGGTTGGAGCCTTGGTTAGCAGCTCTAATGCCTATCGCCTTGTGCGGGCTGATTGGGTTTGTGATGATTCGTCGGGCGGGGTAGGGGAATACTTTTCTATTTGTTCGCTAGAAAGATGGCATCGCTAATAACTTGTGAACAGCCAACTACGTTTGACTGGGCAATAAAGTGCCCACCTTTTAAGTTGACTACTTTTAAGTCTCTGCAAGATTCCATTAAATGATTTACGGCCTTTTTACTTACCAAATAATCATTGCTAGGAAGGATATAGGTGCACGGAATTTCAATTTTTTGTTTGGTAGATTTTAGGCTGGCAATATTTCTTAGCCGCTGCTTTAAGACTTTAATGCTTACCGTTTGGAGCGAGCGATTTAGACAATCAATAGCTTTGGGGTGAGCAGAGTTATTAAAACACATTAAGTGCAGGAAGGAATTTGGGATCAAGCCTGATTTCAGAATACCAATGGGGAGTAACGGAGCAAGTTCAGTCAGAATACTAGGGTTAGTCAGAAAGCTTGCCGCAAAAATAATATGTTTGATGTTCTTGGGTTTAAGTTTGTGTATCAAAAATGCCAAATGACCGGAATATGATTCAGCAAATATAACTACTTCGTCATCACCGATAGCTTCGGCTATAAGTCTTGCTTGAGTTGAATAACTTTGATCTCCTCCCGGCGCGAGAGTCAGAGTTTCGCAGTTTATTTTTTCAGGTAGGGTTTCTAACAAGGGCTCAAACATAATTCCAGAACCATCCATTCCTGGAAGAAGTATGACTTTAGTCATGAAGATCCTCTTGACTCCCCTTAGTCATATACATGTAAAAATTACTTTCCTTAAACATTGGCCTGTTTACCCTCTTAATCAATCTATAACTCTTTTAAATATATTATCTTGTGCTGTATCGAGTTCAGTTTGCTGTTTTAAGGCAAGTGAAAGTAACTAGGTATTATTTTTCATTCTTAGGAAGAACAACCGTTCGTGTGCCTGAGATCTTTTCATGCCAAGTCACCTTGTCTTTATCAAAGAACAGCCAGGCGTAGCCTAAACCGAAGCAACCCGCAGACAGGATTGCGCACAGAAAACGCACTAACGATTGCTGTAGGGTAATCGGACGACCATCGGGGGTTTCTGCGCGTAGCCGCCAGGCTTTCATTCCGGCGGTTTGGCCGCCGTTGCTCCAGAATTTGGCGAAGAATCCGAAAATAACCACAAAGATCAAACTTTGAAAAACCGGGCCGTCGACGGCTTCCATTCGGTTAAAGGCGGTAGCGATTGCTCCGACGAAGAACACCAAACCTACTACGACCAATAGGTCATAAACCATGGCAATTAGGCGGCGAAAAAAACCGGCGCTGGGGTCGATGGCTTTGATTGGATACGGTTGAGATAAATTTGGTTGCATAATTTTAATTGACCAGTAAATCAAGCGAAGGGCATTCTTATAAAAGGCGAAGCTTTCAGCCTTTGAAAGCGGGCATTCTAAAGGATTGCGAAAACGCTTCCTAGTGGCTCGTTGGTTTATCGAGGAGGAAGCCCCAGTGATTCAATAAAAATGGCAGTAAGGCACTGCATATAAACTGATGTTTCGAATTTTCCCTGACCTTAGCCAAGGTTGCATGGAAGTAGATAGTTAAAGAATAGGATTGAGTGTGACTCGTCTGATTAAACCTTATTTACCCGGTTTGTTATTACTTTGTTTGGCGCAGTGGTTGGCGGAAACGCAAACCACCTTGTTGACGAACTGGTTTGAGTTTCTTAAATGGTCTGGTTATGGGTTGCTGGTTATCACACTGGGGATGTCAGTTCATTTTAATCGTCCTTTCTATGCGCATACCACTTTGCTCTTGGGCATTCAGTATTATTTGATTCAAACCTATCTTCAGGCTCCCTCTTCAGAACCGGATGTTCAGGCCCAATACGTTTGGCTGGCGTTTTGGTTTCCTGCCAGTTTATTGATTGTTGCTATGATGCCTTCTAAGCCGGTTGTGCATTTGAGTCAGTGTTTGACTGTCGGGTTATATCTTGGGCTACTAGCCTGGCCTTGGTTGGGTATAGAGTCGTATTCCAACTGGTATTACGGCTTATTGATTGATGGTGGCTTGAAAGAGCAGGTGCTGAAACTCTGGCCCGTGCCTTGGTCGGTGTCGTCGGTAGCCATTTGGAGTGGTTATGTGGTGGCTTTGGGGGCTGCCATTGGTTTAGCGCACTGGTTAAAGCTACCCAAGGTTTTGCCGATTTTAGTCGTTGCCGGGTTCGTGCTTAATCTCAGATTTCATTTACCGTATGAATCAACCTTGGTCTTGTTGGCAGCAGTATTAACCCTGTTGTTGTATCTGATGCAGCAATCCTGGCAATTGGTTTATCTCGATGAATTGACCGGCTTGCCCGGTCGTCGTGCGTTGAATGAAACCATGCAAGGGCTGGGCAGAAAGTACACCATAGCGATGATGGATGTGGATCATTTCAAAAAATTTAACGACACCTACGGTCATGATATTGGCGATCAGGTGCTTAAAATGGTGGCGGCCCGCATCGGAGAAGTTACGGGAGGTGGTAAGCCGTTCCGTTATGGCGGTGAAGAGTTTGCCATTGTGTTCCCAGGTAAAAAACT
>JBFHTA010000008.1:0-32547 GCA_041590855.1 Pseudomonadales bacterium | reverse complement strand
CACTAACCACCTGCAGTTTTAACTTCATAGAATTTACGCTTCACCTTCAACGCCCTTACTGCACTCTGTAGCGCAGTAAGGGCACACTTACGCTTTGAAACATTTTTCCCCCGCTAAGCCCTCGCTGTCTTTATTCGCTCTGGCATCATACCTGACCAAACATACAAACTAATAGTTACGGATAATTTCCTTACAGCTGCTTTATACCGCACTAAAGATTTTTATTCGCACCTTTTATTCAATGTACCTCTCTGTAGTCATTTCTATGAAGTTAAGGACAACCCATGAAGCAGTTCGACAAGTCCATCCAAATCCCTGTTTTTATCGACCGCCCAGAATCCCTGCGTTCCGCGCTGCAGCAATATCAACAACACCTGGCAACCGGCCGTGCCTTTAACAAAGGTCAATTCGATGTAGAGTTTGTTGTACAGGAAGAAAACTCGACCCGCCGCCTGCAGTTCCAGGACATCGAAAGTGAACACTGGCGAAAGCTGGCTTACCTTGCTTATCAGCAAGGCCCGGAGTCCTGGACCTTTGAAGACGATGAAACCATCGCGGATGACGATGAACTGTATGTCTCGGAAGCCATCCTGTTTGCCATCGCACTGCAACACGACTCAGTGATCGGCGAACTGGTGAACACCGCCGAAGCCATGGTCGCCTATGCACGAAAATACAACGACACCAGCGCCATGTGGACTGACGACATGCGGGTGTACGGCACTGAAGCGTTATTTTTATTGGGCTGCTACGACAGCCAATACATCACTTTCTTGGCACAGTTTTTTATCCCCTACTGGGACGATGAGCACGCCGGTGGCTACAGGGATTACCTCGCCCATTTTGTGCACAAACACGGTTGGACACGCGATGTGATTAACGCCTATATCTGGTGTGACAACAGTGGCATACGTTTCCAGATGTATGGCAACGAATGGGAAAGTGACACCCACTATCAACCACTCGGCGAATTCTTAAAAGCCAACCCGGAAGAATACTCTTGGTTCAAACAAGCCTTAACTGAACGCCTACTGACCAGTCCGAAAATGCTGTACTGCGAAGACAGCGATTTTGATAACGCCGACCCGGTACTCGACTTTTATTTAACCCTGCTGCCCGAAGAAGGTGACCCGTTCAACGAAGAAGACCAGGAAGCACACCGCCAGCAGCATTTTATAACCGCCAGCCTGGAAGACGAAGCACTCGACTTACAACAACAGATCAAAGCACAAACCAACAAGCCGCTGGTGTGTTACGCGACGGGTAATTTTTATCAAGAAGAATACTGGGACAACGACACAACAGGTCAGCACCTGCGTAATGTGAAACCGCTAATTTTGGCGTTACCTCAGGGGGATACGGTCTGGCAACATATAATTGATGACAGCCAGCCGGCAGCCGTTAAGGCCTTAACCGAAATCCCTCTGATAGAGCTGGCACAACGACATGCTCCGGCGTTTTATCAGCAACTCAGCGACGATCTGCTTGGCACTCATAATAATCAGGACATCGCCCCGGAACTTGGCCCATTACTGTATGAGCTGCTGGATGAAATGTATTGTGATGATGAAGATGCCGAAGAACTGGCCAACATTATGCCATCCTCCAGTCTGCAACAACGTGGCGAACAGGTATTGCGTCTGCTGGATGTATTTTACCGCCTGTTGGGTCAACGTGAGTTGGGGAATTTTCTCCCTGTCCGCCTGATTGAGAATTATGAACTGCTGGATACACATGCCTATTTCAGTCGTTACAGCCAGGCATCTGCAGCGGATCAGGAAAAACAGATCAATGCCCTTTTATTGAATGACATCGGCGCCACGTTTTGCGATATGGACGAACTGCTGTGCTTTGAGAATTTAGAAGCAGCACGCGAGTTGTTCAGTGAACATCCGACACTGGCCAACCCGGCCAACTGGCCCAGAAAAGACGACGGCACCTTTGCCATCGGCCAATACGCTCAAATGGCGCTGTTATTACACGACGCCTATGAAAATAACGCCATCAATGCCAACAGCAAAAAATTAGCCGCTGAATTTGCATCGCCAACACCCTGGCAGGCAATGTTCGATTATCTTCGAGAGAGTCTCGATATTCTTGGTGAGGGAATTTTTGATCAACGAGGCATGACGGTACAACAGGTCGAACAACTGGCCGACTATTTCACCGCCAAACAGCCACAGCTAACCCAGCCGCAGGTAATTGAATTATTTGAGCAATATGCCCACCGCGAAGAAGTGGTGCGTGGTCCTCTGAATATGAACCAGTTTAATCAGCAACAGATTGGCTACCATTTTTTAAGTGACCATGACGAGAATTATCAGCGTTGTTTATTAATTTGTTTCTGGCTGCTAAAAGCGCCCAAAGACTGTGCCTTTAAACAACAAGCCAAACGCCTGTGGCAACTGATGGTGGCATTAGCGCCGGTACGGGTAACCCGACTGGTGTCCCAAGCCTACTCCACGAATAGCTACAGAGTTGAATTTGACGATGGCGCCGACGCACTGGAGCACTATCGCCTCAGGATGTTGGGTGCCGATATCGATCGTGCTTATCTGCAGGCCTTTCAGGTGAGCCAATGTCGACTGAATCATTACGACGGCCCGGAAGAATACGAGGAATGGCTGGATAAATTTGCCCACATCGACAGTGACGACCAGTCGGTATTTGGCCCGCTTAAACGCCGCGACGCTGAGGCCTTACATCATGGCCTGCGTTATATTAACGAAAGCACCAAAACCGAGTTTTACCGCCGTTTGTTATTGAAATACCCGCGTTTCAGCGAGCTGTATCAGCAAGAACTGAACACCGATCTGCCCCAAGCGCTGCTGCGCAGTATTCAGCTCAGTCTGAATACGATGCAATGGGAAGACTTCAACGCGACCTTAACAGACGAATTTAACACCGAGTTTGTCGAACTGAGTGATGAACGCCTGGCGCAGAAACCACATCAGGTCAGTGAACAGTTCCGGACTCTGAACAACCTGGCACCGCTGGACATCGACTGGCAAAATTTGTGGCTATTACAAGACCGAGGCGATCACTGGGAAATTATTGGTGGTTCAGAAAAACCGGCCAAAGCATTAAACCAGATTGGCGGTTTTGTGTTGCTGATTAACAGTGACGTTAACGGCGAACAGCTGATGCAACGTTGTTTCGAGCTAACCGACCGTGATTTCCGCAGCCAGCAACTGGTGGATCAGATTATGAGTTACCTGCAGGGGGACGCCGATTATCAAACGACCCTGACGATGTGTAAACAACACCTACATGGTGAATACCTGAAAGTGCAGGCGCCCGATTATCGTCTCAATGGTCTGGATACTCTGATTTGGTTATTGGACGACACCCGCCGTGATCGCCTAACGAAACTACTGCTCAACGTGAATTATCGTGGCTTTAAACTGTTTGAGCGTAACCTGGTAAATCACCTTCTTGATCAACAAGTTCTTCAGGGCAGTATGTCGTTACAGAAACGTCTGGAGCAGGACGATGATGACGATGGGTATGAAGAACAGGCCACCGCGCAATTTCTGATGTGGATACATGAATTAGACGTGAATTATGAACACATCCTATTGTATTGCGTGAAACATAATCACCTTCAGGCTTGCCAGCTTTGGGGGGTCGCTTTGACACAAACTAATGAGCTGAAAAAAGTCGCCAAATTCCTGCGCGCCGATAATCGAGCGACGCTCATGGAGATGCTGGCGGAGCATCCGGACGCTCGTCCGTACCTGGCCAACTTTGCCAAGGATAAATCTCGTGCCGTGCGGGATGTGGTGACGAAATACTTAGGGGAAACCTTGAGCTAGAAGGAAACACATATACCGCTTAATACCCAACAGGTATCTAGGGAA
This sequence comes from Pseudomonadales bacterium, assembly GCA_041590855.1. Taxonomy (GTDB): domain Bacteria; phylum Pseudomonadota; class Gammaproteobacteria; order Pseudomonadales; family Litoribrevibacteraceae; genus Litoribrevibacter. The sequence goes on along the minus strand of JBFHTA010000008.1, from coordinate 28,687 downwards.
CCTTCAGTCCGAAGACGTAAGCACACGTCGAACGTCATAGATTCGGACTGAAGAGCTTAAAACCTCGCCCTCAGCAAAAAAATCCATGCATTCGCATTCTCTTCGACAAACATCTACACTCTTTAGATTTACAATTTTACTTGGTAAATCAATCAGTTCATGAATACAACAATAACGACAACAACGACTCACGCCTCCGGTAGCACCACTAACAAATACGGACAAACTCTTGGCGCCGCCCTTCCCGACTGGACGGCACCGGTATCACCGACCGAGATTCCTACCAGTGGGCGTTTTTGCCGATTGGAGCGACTCAACCCAAAACTTCATGGCGAAGCCTTGTATCAGGCCAATCAGGAAGACATCACCCCTGAGAGCTGGACCTACCTACCCTATGGCCCGTTCCGGAGTTACGCGGAATACCAGGATTGGCTCGGCGAGCAAGTCAAACTTCCGGATCAGAAATTCTACGCCATCATTGATCTCAAATCAGGTAAAGCCGTCGGTTTGGCTGCCTATCTTAGAATCGCCCCCGGTGCAGGTTCCATCGAAGTGGGTCATCTGAAGTTTTCGCCAAGCATGCAACGCACGCCCTTGTCCACCGAAGCCATGTATTTGATGATGGCGCACGCGTTTCAGCTGGGTTACCGCCGCTATGAGTGGAAGTGCAATGATCACAACGAACCATCTAAGCGTTCCGCGCTGCGACTCGGTTTCCAATTTGAAGGGGTGTTTCGCCAGGCTCAGGTGGTTAAAGGTCATAACCGGGATACCGCCTGGTTCTCCGTCATTGACCAGGAGTGGCCGCTGCTTAAAACCGCGTTCGAGCAATGGCTCTCCCCTCACAATTTTGATGAAAACGGCAACCAGGTTGAACGCCTGGTCGACATCCGTGAATCGCTGATCTGACCGAACACACCGGATATTAATCACATCATTCAGGTCGATTTTTCTGCCCCTTCTGTCACGCCGTTTAGAAAGTGAGCCGCTATCACAACAAACGGCGTCCAATTACATGGAGAAAGCCCTCCGGAGCAACTATAGTTATCCAGTAGAATCGACGGCTAATGTGAGCTCTACTTTCCAGGCCTCAGGGAACCTCTCAATAAAAAGAATAACGTTCAAGGTGGAATCGAATGCAGCGTGTTACATGGATACTTTCGTTAGTCTTTTGTTGGTGCGCGTCCCTGGCCCATGCAAACACAGTAATTTCCCTGGAAGAACAACAGAGACGCCTCAGTATTGATGACGAAATTCTCTATATTGAAGATTCAAATCACGAACTGACCTTTAATCAGGCTCAAACTCTGTCAGACAATCAGTGGGAAACCAATAACCGAAGCCAGGTTAACTTTGGCTATTCCGATGCCAGTTATTGGTTGAAGTTCTCTCTTCATAATCAAAGCCCAGACCCTCTGGACCGATTATTGGAAATCGGATATCCGGTGCTCGATCACATCGATGTGTATCTGATACGTAATGGCCAGTACACAGATCACTTTATTCTTGGGGATAAGCGTCCCTTTTATGAACGGCTGATTCAAAACCGGAACTTCCTGATCCCGCTGCGTTTCGAAGTAAACGACCGAATAGATATATATCTGAAGCTTCGAACCACCAGCTCGGTACAAGCCCCTCTTGACCTTTGGAACCCCATCGACTTCCACCAAGTAGACCAATCCCGTGTTATTTTTCAGGGCATCTACTTTGGTATCGCCCTGGTAATGATTCTTTATAACCTGTTTGTGTATTTGGCCGTCAGTGAAAAAACCTACTTGCACTATGTCGCGTACATCAGTTGCATGCCGTTATTTTTATCGTCGTTGAACGGTCTCAGTTTCCAATACCTTTGGCCAACAGCCACCTGGTGGAATGACCAATCCATTGTCTTTTTCCTCAATGGCGTGGTCGTTTTTGGCACCTTTTTCTCACTGCGCTTCCTTGCCCTAAAGCCGGACAGCCACCCGTGGATCAACCGATACATGAGCACTGTAGCCTGGTTTGCAGCCATCCTGATGGTATGTTCCCTGCTGTTCACTTACCAAAGTATGATACGGCCAACCATCTATACCGCTGTTCTCGCCTGCTTCTCGTTACTGGTGGCCGGGATTTATCGATGCATACAAGGCGATGTATCTGCCCGGTATTTCACCGTTGCCTGGACCGCCATGCTGTCCGGCGGCATTGTACTGGCGCTGAATAAATTTACCCTGTTGCCGCAAAATGTCATTACTGAAAGTGCCACCCAGATTGGTTCCGCCCTAGAGATCATCCTGTTATCCATTGCTCTGGCGGATCGTCTCAATCAGGAAAAACGTAAAGCCTTTAATGCCCAACTGGAAGCGCTGGAGCACGAACGGGAAGCCCGACAAGCACAAGAAGAAACCCTGAAAATCCAGAAAGAAGCCAACCAGATGCTGGAGCAACGTGTCAATGAACGGACTTCCGAGCTCGCCGAACTCAATGCTCAGCTAATAGAACTCAATGCCAAAGACAGCCTGACCGGACTCAAAAATCGGGGCTACTTTGATGAGAAATTTCAACACTATTACACTACCGCCTTTCGCTTGCAGCAGCCGCTGTCATTACTGATCATCGATATCGATCATTTTAAACGCTTCAATGACGAACATGGGCATTTGGTGGGCGATGAATGTCTGGTGATGGTGGCAGAGACACTTCAGCAAGTGGTGTCTCGACCTCAAGACATCACCTGTCGTTACGGTGGGGAAGAGTTTGTGGTGCTATTGCCAGACACAGAATCCAGCGGTGCCTATCAGGTTGCCGAAAAGATACGTCAGAAAATTGCTCAAACTCCATTCCAGGTCGCCAGCGAACAATTGGAAATTACTGTGAGCATAGGAACCAACACTTGCATACCAAGTTCATCGGATGAGAAAAAAAGCATGTTTGATCAGGCGGATGCTGCTCTGTATCAAGCCAAAAACCAGGGACGTAACCAGGTGGTCGCACACCAACCCAGTAACCGGCTGTATCAGATTTAAACCTGATAGCTAACGCGGGCACCTCGCCACACTTTATAAGCGAGTTGCTCAATGCGTCGACTGAACAACACTGCAGTTACAACAAACGCAGAGCTGACCAACACTCTGGCTGGCTCAAATGACAAATACAACCAGCTGATCAAAAACAAACCACTGACAGCCACAAAACCCAACAGCCATTTTGCTGCCTGCCAATCCTGAATTACGGCTTTGAGGGCAGGCACCTGATAACACCACCCCAAAGCCATGACCAATAGCAATGGATACAACATCCAATGCGTCAAACCACTCACCACTATCGGTAAATACAGGCACATCAAACACTTATGCCATAACTTTCGGGCCAGTGCAGGGCTCAATTTAAGAGGATTGTCGGAATTCATACAGCAATTCGTTCTGTCGGGTGGAAAAAGGCGCCCATACTACCAGAATGACATTAATTGAAAAGAAACTGATCAAAAATTCAGCTAAGCGGATAAAAAATATTCAACGGAGAGTTAATAAGAAAAGAATGGCACACCCGGCGCGATTCGAACGCGCGGCCTTCGCCTCCGGAGGGCGACGCTCTATCCAGCTGAGCTACGGGTGCATGACAGAAGCGAGTGTGCTTCTATGCAGAGGCGGAATTCTAACGTCCTGAACAACGGACGTCTAGCCTTAGCCGTAATTTACCCAAAACCTTATCTCAGGAACGCCCCAAAGAAGCGTTAAAAGATGCTTTTTCAGATGAATTCCAGCCAGTTATACTTAAAGGACACATGGTTAGGCAATGTAAACTACGTGCCTGAAACCAGCCTCCCCTTTCATTTCGACAGAAGGACAGATCATGGCTTCACCGGAATTAACCCAAGAACAACAAGACAAACTAGATGCAGCTGCGTTCAGACGCTTGCTTGCTCATCTGGACAACCGCAAAGACGTACAAAACATTGAGCTAATGATTTTGGCGGGATTCTGTCGAAACTGTTTTTCCAAGTGGTATAAATCGGCAGCCGACGAACTGGGCGTCGAAGTCAGCGATGAGCAAGCCCGTGAGCGTATTTACGGTATGCCTTACAGCGAATGGAAAGAAAAACATCAGCTACCGGCAACCGAAGAACAATTGGCCGCCTTCAACGCACTACAAAACAAATAAACCGCTATTGAAACTGATGGTAAATGGCATCGTATCGGCCACTTTCTCTCAGTTCTGCCAGCCCACGGTTAAAGTGATCGATCAGGCGTTTGCCCTGATCGTTCTTCAAGGTAATCAGAAATAACGGATTTTGAGAGACCCGCTTAGGATGGATCACAATCTCATCCTTATGATCCGGTGCGTGCTGTCGAATAAGTTCTTTGCCGACGACCTTGGACGCAGGAAACGCATCAATCCGCCCCGCCAATAACAACAGGATTAACTGTTTTTCTTCAATTACACGATCCAGTTTCAATTCGCCTGCATTTTCAGCAGCCACCAATTCATTGGAGTAAGCGTAATCCTGAACACCGGCAATTTTATAACCTTTGAGATCCTCAACTGTTTCCCAATCGAACGGATACCCTTTGCGGTAAAAGAAAACATTGCCCGTATCATAAACAGGATCACTGTAATGATAGAGTTCTAATCGCTCGTCTGTGATCCGCCAGGCATAGCTGGCATCAATGTTCGCTGAATTGAGGTTTTCAAGCGTCCGGCTCCACGGCCAAAAACGCACACTGGGTGTGATACCCGCGTATTCAAAGCTTTCCAATACAATCTGGGATATAGGGCCAAACCCTCTGGCTTCGGGGCTTATTAATGGCGGCCAATCACCCGATCCCAAGCTCACGTGAATAATTGGCTTTGGCTCCGCGTAGCTGAATGTTGAGGCCCAGAAAATCCACGCAAGCGTTAACCAACACCTATTCAGCACACTAAGATTCAAAAGACGTATAAAAGACATACTCAATCCAACGAGCCGCGCATTTAAGGTACCCATCACCCCTGAATACACGCTCGTTGATTAAGCGATTTGAGGGTTACTTCAAGAACAACTGATAGGCAGGATTATCGGTTTCTTCCCAATAACGATAGCCCAATTTATCCATATATTCCCGAAGAAGTTCACGTTCTTGTTCAGGCACTTGCAAGCCCGCCAAGACACGGCCATACGCCGCTCCATGATTGCGGTAGTGGAACATAGAAATGTTCCATTTTTGCCCTAACTGATTAAGGAAGCGCATCAATGCGCCCGGACGCTCAGGGAATTCAAAACGATACACCACTTCATCAATGGCATTCTCAGCACGACCACCGACCATATAGCGAACATGCACTTTGGCCATCTCGTTTTCGGTCAGATCCATCACCAGATAATCGTTATTGTTCAACGTATCCACCACCGAATGACGATCGTTCTGATCCGCCAATTGAATGCCTGCAAAAATCTGAGCCTGGTCGTCGTCCGAATAACGATAATTAAATTCTGTGATACTGCGCTTGCCCAATAACTCACAGAATTTCCGGAAGGCACCCGGACGCTCAGGAATGGTCACAGCAAACAAGGCTTCACGCTGTTCTCCTATTTCGGCACGTTCTGCCACATGGCGTAAGCGATCAAAATTAGTGTTGGCACCACTGACCACTGCGACCAGATTCTTGTCGGTGATTTTCTCACGGGCAACGTACTTTTTAAGCCCCGCGATGCCCAAAGCGCCAGCTGGTTCCGAGATGGCCCGGGTGTCGTTAAAGATATCTTTCACCGCAGCGCAAATTTCATCTGTGGACACAGTAACCACCTCATCCACATAATCGCGCGCCACTTTCCAGGTGTTTTCACCAATCTGGGCTACTGCAACGCCGTCAGCAAAAATGCCCACCTGATCCAGAACCACACGTTCATCAGCCTTCATGGCTTCGTATAAACAGGCCGACTCATCTGACTCCACACCAATGACTTTGATGTCAGGACGCAAATATTTGATATAAGCTGCAATACCGGCAATCAAGCCACCACCGCCAACCGGTACAAAGATGGCGTCAACATTGCCTTTGGTTTGATGCAATAGCTCCATACCGATGGTGCCTTGCCCGGCGATCACGTCCTCATCGTCGTAAGGATGGATATAGACATAGCCTTTTTCATCCACCAGTTTCTGACTGTAGGCGTAGGCCTCGTCAAAGGTATCGCCTTTCAGGACGGCTTCCGCGCCCCGTGCACGTACCGCTTTCACCTTAATGTCCGGAGTGGTATTCGGCATGACGATGGTACACGGCAAGCCTAGCTGTTGAGCAACTAACGCCAAGCCCTGAGCATGGTTGCCTGCAGACGCAGCCACCAAGCCACGTTGACGTTCTTCTTCCGACAACTGCATCACCTTATTACAGGCACCACGCAGCTTGAATGAATACACAGGCTGAAGATCTTCACGCTTCAAAATAATTTTGTTACCCAAACGCTCTGATAGAAAACCAGCGTGATCAATGGGCGTTTCAATCGCCACATCGTAAACACGCGCCGTCAGGATTCGTTTGATGTATTGCTGAAGCATGAGATTACCTTTCAATAACTTGGAATAGAGAGCTGTTTTCAGCCCGATTTTGGGAACCCGCTAGCATAACCTGTTTCCCCTGAGCTGTTAAGCAATCCGCCGATCTCAACCCATCAGATGGGCTGATTAATATCTCTGCCATCGCGATCAAGGTGAACGCTATAAAAGTCTGCTACCGTTTGATATGATTCGCGCCAATTCATTTACTCGTTTCGGAACCGATCCCATGACACAAGACGAACTCAAACAAGCCGTTGCCAAAGCAGCCTTGGATTACATTCTGCCCAAGCTGGATAAAGACAGTGTGGTAGGCATCGGAACCGGTTCCACAGCTAACTTTTTTATCGATGCACTGGCGGAACATAAAGAACTGTTCGATGGTGCGGTGTCGAGCTCCAAGGCGTCAGAAGATCGTCTTAAAGCCCATGGTATTCCTGTCTATGATCTTAACGGCGTCGGTGCCTTTCAGTTCTATATCGACGGTGCCGACGAAACCAATGAGCGCCTGGAATTAATCAAAGGTGGCGGTGCCGCATTAACACGCGAGAAAATCGTCGCCGCCTGTGCCAAAGAGTTCATTTGTATTGCCGACGAAAGCAAAATGGTACCGATTCTGGGCCAGTTCCCATTACCGGTGGAAGTGATTCCGATGGCTCGCAGTTATGTAGCACGTGAAATCGTAAAATTGGGCGGCGACCCTGTGTACCGCGAAGGTGTGGTGACTGACAACGGCGGTGTCATTCTCGACGTTCATAATCTTAAAATCACCTCCCCAATGGAGTTGGAAGCAAAGATCAATCAAATTACCGGTGTCATCACTAACGGCTTGTTTGCGCTTCGCCCTGCCGATGTTCTGCTATTAGGCACCAGCAACGGGGTAAAAACCCTAAAGGCCAATAGCTAATGGCCAATCTGCTACGCAAATTGCTGAGCTATCTGCCGGGCACCAAAGCCTGGCAGAAACGCAAAAAGCTGCATGAGCTTAGAAAGCTATTGAAAGCGCAAGGACAGGACGTTTCTAATCTGACGGACGATCAATTGGAATACGTGGCTATGGAAGTGCGTCGTCAGGTGAAAGAATCCACTCAAACACCAACACAACCATCAGACAAGAAAACCCTGCATTAACCGATCAAGCGCGATCTTTCCCATCGCCTTAAGAAACGACGAAAGTTACTGACATCGTAGAAGCTCAGCTGCCCTGCAATTTCATCATCACTGAGTCGATGATGACGTTTAAGAAAATAGCTCTCTTCCCAACGTACCTGATTCCATAGCATTTGATAACTGGTCTTATGCTGTTTGAGCTTGCGCTTTAACGTCGCCGTACTGACACCAAGTTCATCAGCAAACGCCTCCAGTTTTGGCACCTCAATCAAGGATGCCCTCATCTTTGCCTTCATCAACAAAATTAAACTGTCGTGCTTCGTTTGCCCTTCCAATGAACGCTCTGCCATAGCAAAGGCACTGGTAGACGCCATCGAACGAGACAACCCCATGTTCTTTTGCGAAATCGCCAGATAGGTTATGGGCTGGTGATAGCGAACATCTATATCGGTGTTTCCGAAATAAAAGCGATGCCAACTCGGTTTGTTATATGAGAACGACGCTTGCCAAGGTAAGGGCTGTTGAAAACTCCAATTAAGAAAGGTCATTAACGCACTGAACACAGTTTCCACCAAAAACACGTACAAATCGGTGTTGGACTGTGCGACACCATACGCATCGTCCAACACAATAAAACAGGCGTTGTCCGTACGTCTTATTCTCGGCGCCAGCAAAGGAAAGTGACACCACCACAGCAGGCAAATGGCCTCTAACGCATGGCCTAGTGTCGGCGCATGCATGAGCAAATTACTGGACGTTTCCAGCACGCCTGGCAAAAGACGCTGAGCAATAGCAAAACTCAAGGTTGGGTCTTCTTTACGAAGATTATCCAGCAAACGCGCAACCTGATTCGGCGAAACCTGACAGTCCGGCCTCAACACATCCTCACAGAACAGCCCGGTTCGACGCAGTAAATAATGCGCTTTGGGATTCTGAGACCAAGACCCCGGATCGTCCCCCAAGACCACCTCCAACGCTGAAAACACATACCCGGTCGGACTCAACACCTTGTGATGCCCTTCGGTCCAACACGGAAGATTCAATTTAGCCATCATGGCAAACCATTAACAGCCCAGTGGTTCACAGGCATGAGTGAACGAATCATTAAACGGCATAAGGTTCTGTCGTGCTCGTTCAACCCAATGTTCTGATGTCTCCTTAGTTAATGAATCACTACTTAATGAATCACCACAGTTTGAGATGCCAAATGACACCGAAAGCGCATATTGATCCCGATAAACTCGATCACAATAACTGGCGAGCAACCAGCCAATACTCTGTTGGAGGCGCAGAACACTTACGTTATCCACCTGCGTCAACAAGATTACGAAACAACCCGGCGTATAGCGACACATCATGTCCTGAGCTCTAAGATGAAGTAACAGCAACTCAACAAACGAGTTCGCGAGCTGATCCGATTCAGAACGGCCCCGTTGATACGTCACATCGTGAAAATTGTCGAGCTGAACCATCATCAAGATTTGGTCATCACAGTTCGGGTCAACCTTTGCTATAAAAGCATCGTATTCCGGTAATGCTAAGCCACTATCCCAGGTCGTTGGCTCTTGCGAAATGCGAGAAACCACACCACGTCGCTCCATGAAAGATTGAATGTGGTGTTGTTCTGTCCGCCAAAACCACAGCGCAGCCGTCAGAATCAGCAAGCCAACAGGCATGGACTCCAACCAACTGTCCCACACGACGCCATCCGATAACTGATAGAGTTCATCTATAAGATCCTGAAAATTGGAGATAAAAATGCCCAACAATCCCAAAGCAAAGAGAGTAGTCACACGTCCAGGTGACCGAATGGAAAGAACAATCAGCAACCACACCAAAATAAACAGTGCAGTGGCACCTTCACCAAACATATCAATCCAATCGAGTTCTGTTACAGGCTTCAGTTCACCACTTGAGGCATTCAACCCCAATTGACTGATCACAACCATCGTCACCACAACCAGCCACAAGCGATGCGGTTTCAAACCCTGCCATACATCATGCACGTAATAACGAATTCGGTAATACAGATCCCACATCACAACCCCCTTTAGAGCACCCTAAGAAACACACTGAACGTCTGGTGTCATCAAAACGAAACACTGGCAGTTGTACTGGTTGGATATGACAGTTTGGTGATAACGAAGTGTAAAAAAGTCCCATCAGCTCACGCTACTTTTGAATACTGTAAGTCATAGAAGAGATTTTTCTTAGGCTCGCGATTAAAAAGCACATCATATGGGCGCATTTAACACACATTTCCGTTTTGATCGCTGCCTCTTGGCATGAGATTTAGTCCCGCGAGCTCATATTTCCAAGCCTCTTCTGCTATTCAAATATGATTTCCTGGGTTTCCAAATAACCGTCCGAAAAGTGTCATAACTTTGCAATCTCGCCTTTCTAGTGTGCCCTGGCGCTGTGTAACCAAATACTTTCTGAACAGCGAAATAAAGATCTGCCTTTGAACATGAGGCATCACAAAAATGAATAACAGAAGCATGACTAGGAACACCCAATGAATAAAACCTCTATCACACTGATTGCTGTAACCGCGCTACTCAGCGGTTGTAGTGACAACGACAATAGCTCTTCATCCACCCCATCCGATGACAATGCCCAAGTAGCCAGCCTTGAAACCCAAACGGTTACTAATCAAAGCTACGAAGACATTGCCGATGCAGCCGTTTGGCACGACCCGACAGACGCAAGTAAACACTTCCTTATTGCAACATTAGAAGAAGACGGCCTGGCTGTATTTGATCAAGACGGAACACAACTTTTTCACGACGATTCTCGTGAAGTGTTAGGCGCAGATATCCGCTACAACATCGAAGATAATCTGGGGAACAGCGTCGACGTATTAGCGGTTGGTTTACCCGATGACGGCGGCTTTGCTTTTTATAGCATCGAAAACGACACGACAGCTCCCCTAGTGGATCTAGGTACGCTGGATGTCGACGTCGAAGCCGAATCCCTTTGTCTTTATAAGAATGTCACCACTGGTGCACTTAGCCTCACTGGCGTCACCGAAGATGGCGATGCCATTCAGTACAAGCTCACTTACGACGGTACTCGAATCGTCAGCACTATTGAAGATAACCTGGGCGATCCTCTCGCCGTCCGCAACTTCAATGTGGGTGGCGAACTGAGCGCCTGCATCATCGACGATCAAACCGCCACCCTCTACATCGCCGAACAAGATTTAGGTATCTGGGCCTACGGCGCTGACCCGGAAAACGTCAAAGATCGCCATTTAGTCGACAGCGTTGATCCTCTGGGTCGATTAGAAGAAGTGGAAGGCCTGGATCTGATATACCAAGAGAACGGAGGCTACCTAGTCGTCGCTGACGAAGGGCAAGGTTTCTTACTCTATGACCGTTTAGATGAAAATGAATACGCCGGTCAATTCTTACCGGAATCCCTTGAAGAAGCCAAAGCGCTTGCTGTGGCATACGATGGTTTATGGCTGGCCAACACCGAAGCTGAAGAGCCGGTCTACGAAAAGCTCGCATTTTCAGAGTTGAACACCTACGCCATGGCGTCCAGTGAAACCAATATTAACGTCAATAATCTACTCACCCATCGAGAACTGACCTTTCAAGGCATCGCCTTGGTAGCCTCCAAAGGTGAAACCCAGGAAGTGGACGACGATGGTGATGCCGCCGATGACCCGGCATTCTGGCTGCACCCGACCGATCCGAGTCAGAGCCTGATCATCGCCACCAATAAACAAGGCGGTTTGATGGCGTACGATCTCGATGGTAACGAACTTCAATATCTAGATGGAGGCAAACCAAATAACGTCGATATTCGCGCTAACGTGACTGACTGGGATGGCACAACGCTCGCTCTGGCCGCCGCGTCTAACCGCGAACTCAACACCATTGCGCTTTATTCAATTAATGAAGCCTCAGGCGGACAAGATCCCATTCAACCATTAACCGCTGTTGGTGATAACGTCCATCAAGATGCACCAGAACTGATTTCAAACGTCGATGAGGTCTATGGACTATGTATGTATCAAGCGGTCGACGGTACGCCTTATGTGTTTGTGAATGGCAAGAACGGTGTCACCGAGCAATGGCAACTGACTCTCACCAACGCAGGCGTCGAGGGTGAAATCGTAAGAACGCTGACTGTCGAATCACAACCGGAAGGCTGCGTTGCGGACGATCAAACCGGTCTGCTGTTTATAGGTGAAGAAGACGAAGCCATTTGGCAATTCGAAGCCGATGCTAACGCATCGACTGAAGCCACCCTTTTCGCGGCGATTGATGGAGAGTTACTGGTGGCCGATGTGGAAGGCCTGACCATTTACGACAATGGCAACGACAAATACCTGATTGCGTCCAGCCAAGGGAATAACACCTACGTGATTTACGATCTCAATAACAACAATCAAGTCATCGGCAACTTCGCCATCATTGGAAACGACGCTGAAGGCCTCGACGGAGCCAGTGACACCGATGGCATTCACGCCGTCGCTACCAACTTGGGTGCAGATTATCCAGAGGGTATCTTCATTGCTCAAGACTGGTACAACATCGATGACAGCTATGCACTGGAGAATCAGAATTTCAAACTGGTCAGCTGGAAAGACATCATCGAAAGCGTTCAGGACTAAGAAGTCCTAAGAATCATACATTTTTACTATTGAGGCCAGTATTGCCTGGCCTCTCTCACTTTTTCTAACAACCTCAATATATCGTGCGAAAAACATAGCGACATAGGTCATGCCAAAGCGCTACCATGATACTCTCTAGATATTCGATTCACATCGGAGCATTCTGCCATGACGACATACCCGGTTTTCGGCGTAATTTTTGATCTCGACGGCACACTCGTGCACTCCTCTCTCGACTTCCAAGCCCTCAAGGACGCCGTTAATTGCCCACCAGGTATTGATTTATTAGCGCACGTTGACGATCAGCCAAGCTCACAAAGAAACGCGTATCTTAGCGTCATTGAAGATCACGAAATGCAGGATGCAAAAGAGGCCGGTTGGATCTGCGGTGCTGAGGCCTTTGTCCAACGGTTACAAGCGCAAGGTCTACCTATGGCCATCGTCACCCGCAACTTTTCCAAGGCAGCGCAGCTGAAAATTTCCAATAACCGAATTCCGATTGATCTGGTCATCACCCGGGAAGATGCCCCGGCCAAACCTGACCCAACAGCCTTACTCGAGATTGCTGAACAATGGCAGCTGGAACCTCAACACCTGATTTATGTCGGTGATTATCTCTACGATGTGCAAGCCGCAGCCAATGCCGGGATGCGCTCTTGCCTGTATGTGGAAGGCTGTCTGCCACACTACTCAGAGCAGGCAGACATCGTATTCTCATGTTTTGAAGAGCTACATACAAAGCTATTCTCAAACTGAACTAATCGTCAATCACTCCGCTCATCCAGCCAGTCGGCACTCATCGCCCAAGCGTATTGTGACGCGCTGGAACCCCCAAAGACACCGGCGTGCCCACCCGGGACCACGTAAAAGGATTTGTCCTGACTGCCGACCACATCCAACAAGTGGCGCGCAGCTCGAATACCAACGATCTTGTCGTTATCACCCGCGAACGACATCAAATTGGCGTTGATGTCACTGAAACTGGCGGTCCCGCCGTTAATGCGAACCCGACCTTCAGCAAACTGATTTCCCACCGCCAGCTTACTGATAATTTCCTGAATCATGCCGCCCGGATAGTCCGCCATGTCTTCAAACCAGTTCGACATAGTCGTGTGTTCCGATAAGGCTTCACGATCACTCAATGCGGTGAGTAAATCCCAATAACTGATAAGGCTGCCCAACGGGTTGGTCAGCTTGAAAGACAGAGCCACTAATCGACCCGGCACATGTAAGTGTTCCGGCCGAACCATGGATTTCAACGGAGTATTGTTGACGCGAGACAGCACCTTTGAGGCATGATGCATCACGTTAAGTAATTGCCCAGCCGGTCCAACCTGACGCACATCAATCGGGCTAGCAACAGTCACCAGGTTTCTAAGATTCTCATTCTTCGACCAGGCTGCATACAGCAAGCAAAACAAGCCTCCCATGCAATAGCCGAACAAGCTGAATTCTTTTTGACCGGAATGCTGTTCCACCGCCTCGATCGCAGTAGGCATCCAGTCGGTTACATAATCTTCAAAGGTTAAGCCTGCATGGCTGCGATCCGGATCACCCCAATCAATCAAATAACAGTCATAACCGCGAGCCAAATAATAACGGACCAAACTGCGCGTCGGCATTAAATCAAAAATTTGGGCGGTTGCGCCTAATGGCGGAACAAACACCAACGGAATGGCCTTGCGCTCTTTGGAGACCTCGACCTCTTCACCATCCACGATAATGGACTCTTCCAACAAGGGCCGATAATGCTTCAAGGTCATCAAACCTTTTTCACACACCACATCATAAGCGCTTTGATCCGACAGAATTAAATTATCCTTGTACAGAACCCGTTCTGCTGCGTTGTTGGCGATGATGAATCCTTTATTGATCCATTCTTGAGACTTGGCTTTTCCCAGCCGAATCAAACTACTTGCATTAAACACTGGCTACCCCGAAAACACAGACATGATTGATATGCAGTATACCCTGCTGTGCTGAAATCACATTGGCCGTTATTAGCGCTGATAATAACCATTTTGGTCAATGGTCAGCACAACGCTTGTCTATACAGCCAAATTAAAACAACGAAGAAGAGGTGTCGGCTTCGTCCTGAGCCTGAATTCGCTCACGAGTCATGTAAAGTGCAGCAATGGCTCTGGTCTCTGTAATCTCATTTCCGTTGGCATACTCAATGGCTAATTCCATATCCGTAGGAATCACTTCAATCGGCTCAGGTTCATCACCTTCCAGTTTTTCAGGGTATAAACCGGTCGCTAACACAACTTGTATACGGTAGGACATATAACCCGGTGATACGGTCATTTCCGTAAGAAATTCAATGTTCTCTGCGCCATAACCAATTTCTTCTTTCAATTCCCGATTAGCGGCATCGAAAATGGTTTCGCCGTGCTCCACCAGCCCTTTCGGCAGAGACAGTTCGTAAGATTCTGTTCCGGCAGAATACTCTCGAATCAACATGACTTCATTTTGATCATTAATCGCTACAATCATCACCGCTCCAGCGTGATTTCCCTTCGGAACAAGACGTTCATAGGTTCGCTCTACGCCATTACTGAACCGTAATTTTTGCGACTGAATACGGAAAATAGTGGTGTCTGCAATGATCTCTTGATCCAACACCTTAGGTTTGGTTTGCATAATTCCCTCGCTAGGCAAACGAACAAATAGAGTCTTATAATTGCATACTCACATGCACTCTAAAAGATGAACACGGATTTATGCACTCTACTGCAACGGCAACAGTTAACTGGGATCAGATTGATACTGTGTTACTGGATATGGACGGCACCCTGCTGGACCTCCACTTCGACAATCACTTCTGGCTTACCTATGTCCCGCAACAATACGCACAACTGCATAATATCAGCCTGGAACAAAGCCAAGCGGAGTTAGTGGATACCTTTGATGCCTATCGGGGACGTCTGGAATGGTATTGTCTGGACTTTTGGTCAGAGCAATTAAAACTGGACATCGCCGCCTTAAAGAAAGATATAGAACACTTAATTGCCATTCGTCCGGGCGTAGAAGACTTCCTGGAGCAGCTCAGCGCATCTCATAAGCGAGCGGTATTAGTGACCAATGCGCATCAAGGCAGCTTGTCACTGAAACTGGCCAACACTAACATCGACCGTTATCTGGATCTGGTGATTTGCTCCCACGATTTTGGCAAACCCAAAGAAGATCGCAGCTTCTGGCAATCACTGCAAACGGTGGAATCCTTTGACCCTGCGAGAACACTCTTTATCGACGACAGTGAGAGCGTGCTCGATTCCGCCCACGACTATGGCATTCAACACCTTCGCGCCATTGTCAAACCTGACAGCAAACAACCGGAAAACTTCGACAGGCGTTATCCGGCAATCCTTGATTTTTCCGATTTACTCCCCATTTATTGAGTAATCCCGAATCTTAAAAAGAAGTCGTTCGATCTAGTTGAGCAGTTCCATCTATAGAGACAACACAGCGAACACTTCTTACATCAGGTAATGTAATGGCAAAAGACGATTCCCAACCGGGTGATTCCGATAAAGTCCGTTTAGATAAATGGCTATGGGCTGCCCGATTTTATAAAACACGCAACATTGCAAAACAGTTTATTGAAGGCGGTAAAGTGCATTATAACGGTCAGCGAACCAAGCCCAGCCGATTCGTTGAAATCAATGCCTTAATTACTTTACGTCAGGGGCACACCGAGAAAACTGTTCAGGTGCTTGGCCTGGAAGAAAAGCGCAAAAGCGCCCCTGAAGCACAAAAGCTTTACTGTGAAACAGAAGACAGCGTTATCAAGCGAGAGAAAGAAGCAGCGTTGAGAAAAAGCATGGGCGCAGCGGCGTTTATCATTGATCACAAACCGAACAAAAAAGAGCGTCGTCAGATCAGCCGTTTAAAATCCGACATTTATGAATAATTTGCCACCAGACAGACAGTAAAAGGTACCTTTCACTCATGAGTAACTCAGATCAAATCCAACGTTTTATGTTTGAACACCACGACATTCGTGGTGAGCTGGTTGGTCTTGATGACGCCTATCAGGCGATAATCAGTAAACACGATTACGCAGAACCGGTAGCAAAGCTACTAGGCGAATGGATGGCTGCCGCATCATTATTGAGCGAAATCTTAAAATTTGAAGGGTCTGTCATTCTTCAGGCGCGAGGTGCCGAAGGCATTGGCATTCTGATGGCCGAATGTACCCACGAACAAAAAATCCGAGCCATTGCCCAGGTGAATGGAGAAGTAACCACTACCAGCATTAGAGAACTGTTTGGTGCAGGCCACCTGGTTATCACCATCCAGCCTAAAAAAGGCAGCCGCTATCAAGGCATTGTGCCAATGGACAGTGACTCTCTGGGTGAATGTCTGGAGCACTATTTCCAGCAATCCGAGCAATTACCAACCCGTATCTGGTTAGAAGCCGACGGCAAAAGCGCCGCTGGCCTGTTTCTTCAAAAACTTCCGACCGAGCAAGACGCCACCGATGAAGAGAAAGAAGAAAGCCAGAATCAATGGGAACATGCAGTAGCCTTAGCCGACACCATCAAAACAGAAGAGTTGCTGACTCTGGATAACGAAACCATCCTCCATCGCCTGTACCATGAGGACGACATCCGCTTGTTTGATGTTCAGGACATCGAATTCCAATGCACTTGCTCCAAAGAGCGCACCGGCGAATCCATTAAAACGGTAGGCAAAGATGAGTTGATGGGCATCATAGAACAGGAATCAGAAATCAAAGTGACCTGTCAGTTCTGCAATGAAACTTACCGATTCGATCAGGTGGATATCGCCGCACTGTTTGAGGGCACTCAAACCACTGGCAATTCAGAATCCAAAGACGGCCCCATTCACTAGGGGCCATCAGCCAATTCGCCAATGGCTTTTCATCGAGTTTTTAAGAATCATTCACATTACCGAACACTTTTTTTAGCCTTGGCGATTATTTTCTGGCATAATGCCGCGCCTAAAAGTTTATCATGCTCGTCTCGCTGAGCGATTCGAGAGCGTCTTTATTCGGTCACTGCTCTTGAGCAGTTGTTCATTTTATCCGGGGAAATAACAGAATGACCACAACAAGTGACAAGGTTAACTACAACCTATCATCTGCAAAACTGGTAGAGGAAGCGCTTGCTCGCGGAGAAGGCCGTCTAGCTGCTAACGGTTCTCTCGTTGTTGAAACTGGTAAGCGTACTGGTCGCTCACCAATGGATCGCTTCATTGTTCAAGAGCCAAGCACAGCGGATGCAATCGATTGGGGCAAAATCAACCGTCCTTTCGATGCCGATAAGTTCGATGCATTGTGGGAGCGTGTAGAAGCCTACCTTGCAGATCAAGATTCTTTCGTTTCTGACGTTCACGTAGGTGCTGATCCTGAGCATTACCTACCGGTTCGCATGACTACTCAAACAGCGTGGCAGAACTTGTTTGGTCGTAACTTGTTCATCCGTCCTGCGGAATACAACCCTAAGAACAAGCAAGAGTGGCAAATTCTTAACGTTGCCGGTTTCGAATGTGTACCTGAGCGTGACGGCACTAACAGCGATGGCTGTGTGATCATCAACTTCGCAGCGCGCAAAGTACTTCTAGCTGGTATGCGTTACGCAGGTGAAATGAAGAAAGCGATGTTCTCTGTACAGAACTTCCTTCTTCCTGAAAAAGACGTACTTCCAATGCACTGTTCAGCAAACGTTGGTGAAGACGGCGACACGTGCCTGTTCTTCGGTTTGTCTGGCACAGGTAAAACCACCCTTTCTGCAGACCCTGCACGTTACCTGATCGGTGACGACGAGCACGGCTGGGGTGAAGGCACCGTATTTAACCTTGAAGGCGGTTGCTACGCTAAGTGTATTGATCTTAGCCAGAAGAACGAGCCAATCATTTGGGACGCTATCCGTTTCGGCGCTATCGTTGAAAACGTAATGATCGACCCGGAAACACGCGTTCCAGACTACAACGACGTATCTCTTACTGAGAACTCTCGTTGCGCATACCCACTTGAGCACGTAGAAAAGCGCGTTGAAGAGAACCTGGCTGGCGAGCCAAAAGCCATCGTATTCCTAACATGTGATATGACGGGCGTTCTTCCTCCGGTTTCTATCCTGACCAAAGAAGCAGCAGCTTACCACTTCCTAAGCGGTTACACTGCATTGGTAGGTTCTACCGAGATGGGCTCTGAAGCGGGTCTTAAATCAACCTTCTCTACTTGCTTTGGCGCACCTTTCTTCCCGCGTCCTGCAGGTGAGTACGCTGAACTACTGATGAAGCGTATGGATGCATTCGGTTCTAAAGTTTACCTTGTGAACACAGGTTGGACTGGCGGTGCATACGGTAAAGGCGGTGAGCGTTTCAGCATCCCGACAACTCGCGCAATTATTGCAGCGATTCAAAGCGGTGCAATTGCTAACGCTGAGACAACTCGTCTACCTATCTTCAACCTGGACATCCCAACAGAAGTTCCAGGCGTAGACAGCAAATTGCTGAACCCTGCTGAGTGCTGGGCAGACAGCGCAGCATACCAGGATACTGCACGTAACCTTGCTGGTCAGTTCGTTGAGAACTTCAAGAAGTTCGACGTTTCTGACGAGATCGTTAAAGCAGGCCCTTCACTAGACTAGGCTCAACTTAGTTCAGTGAAAAAAAGGCGGGCCAAGTTGGCCCGCCTTTTTTATTAATGTTTGACCAGTCCTGAATACAGTAATCTAATTTTACACTCCACCTACCCCAAAGATAGCCACTCAGTAAGCAGAAAACTTAGTACTTCAACCCTAACTAGATATCCTTTTCAGAATACTTTTTTAGAAACGCTCTATCCGCATCAGAGATTCGCAAAAACATCATCCCAACCTTAAAACCAAGATTTGTCGCAACGCTGTATCTGGTCTCCACAATGGCTTCAAGCTGCCGTTTATATTCCCGATAGACGACAGGAATCCTCACAAACAACTTGGTGCCCGGAGGAAAGGAGACATCAGCGATAACCTGCAACCCTCCCGCCGAAACATTGTCGGTTTTCGCGCCATGCCACTTACCGGATAAAGTCTGAAAAGAAACAGGCCAGTAAGCTAATCTTCGGGTATCTCGCCTACGATTTTGGGCATCCCCCGGTACCTCATGTGGTGATGAGTCGACAGCATCAATAGCAAAAGTTTCGTTCATATACGTTGGGCAGCCAGTTAGAAATTAACCAATTATGCGTTTTTGTATTACCTAAAAGATTAGTGAATTCTGTCACAATTTCGAGTTCTTTTCTTATATGAAACGTTACTCTCTCGTTACTTTCCGGGAACTCTTTGTTTCAAGCTGAAGCCACTCCAGAATTTTCTCTTGATAATCAATATCTAGCGGGAATAAATGTCCTTGCCCCTGTAACAACCACAAGGAAGAATCGGGTATCGTTTGACTCAAATGATGTACAAACTCAGCGGGCACCAGGCGATCTTCCTCCCCTTGTAACAGAAGCACCGGAACCCCAAGCCCTTTCAAAGAGAATGGCCAAGGCTGCCATTGCACTTCCAAATCCTGGGTTGGGCCATTTGCGCCCCGTTCGAATGCCGCTTCTTGATTTAACAAGAACATTGGTTTTATCCCTGGAAGCTCCAGAATACGCTTATCGGCATCCGACACTTCACTCTCTGTCACTTTAAAATAGACATTGGGTAGCTTATGGCTCGCCCATCCGATCAGCGTCAACAACCCATGGAATAAATGCGGTGCCTTTTCTGATAAACCCGGTCCTCTTCGGTGATGACTGCGCATCAAGTCTCGGGCAGACACCATTTCACCAAAGTTGCTGTAACTGGAAGAAATCACCAGGCGATTAATCAATTCAGGATGGTAATAACCCAGAGCTAACGTTGGCGGCCCTCCACTGGACCACCCAAAGGCATCAAGGGTAGTTATTTTTAGATATTCCGACACAAACCGATGAGCATCATCGGCATAGTCACTGAGCTGGTAGCCATCCACAAAGGAAGAGCATCCGAAACCTGGGCGCTCAATCAAATAAAACACCAAGTTATGTTTGATCGCCAGAGCTTCGAAAAACAGTAACTCAAACCGTGACCCTGGATTTCCATGTGCATAAAGTACTGGCGAACCGCCTTCTGGCCCCACCCGGC
This sequence comes from Pseudomonadales bacterium, assembly GCA_041590855.1. Classification (GTDB taxonomy): domain Bacteria; phylum Pseudomonadota; class Gammaproteobacteria; order Pseudomonadales; family Litoribrevibacteraceae; genus Litoribrevibacter. The sequence continues at coordinate 8,321 of JBFHTA010000008.1, read as the reverse complement.
TCCAGGAAATCTCACGACCGTCCTCTTGCATCCATATTGATTGTTGATAACTGGGGTACCTAGCCTGTAATTCACTATTCAACGCGGTACAGACGTCTGCAAGAGTAAGTGACGAGGAAATTAACACCGTTAATACGACCATTGATCGCAGAAATAAACCGTGCCGGATTTTTAAATAGTTAACCATTGAGTCAGCTTTTTAAATAAAATACTATGCATAAAGATATTCTGAGATCATCAAATCTACGATACTTAACCTGAAAATGTAAGCAGAGACTCTTTCAATGACTTACCCAAGAGACATGATCGGCTACGGCCAGAACACTCCTGATCCGAAATGGCCTAATAACGCACGTATTGCAGTTCAGTTCGTCATTAACTACGAAGAAGGTGGTGAGAACTGCATTCTGCACGGTGATAAGGCATCCGAGGCTTTCCTTTCCGAAATCGTCGGCGCACAAGCATTAGAGGGCGTGCGTCATATGAACATGGAGTCCATCTATGAATACGGTAGCCGTGCCGGTTTCTGGCGTCTACATCGGATGTTCACCGAACGAAATATGCCTGTAACCGTGTATGGCGTTGCCACAGCACTTGAAAAAAACCCTGACGTGGTGGCAGCCATGAACGAAGCCGACTGGGAAATTGCTTCTCACGGTTTAAAATGGATCGATTATCAATACATTGATAAAGAGGTTGAGCGCGAACACATTCAACAAGCCATTGATATTCACACGCGCGTAACAGGTCAACGCCCTCAAGGCTGGTATACAGGTCGGATGAGTCCGAATACCCGAGATCTTGTGGTAGAAGCCGGTGGCTTTATGTACGATTCAGACGCCTATGCAGATGACCTTCCGTATTGGTCACATGAACATAAAGATCACTTGATCATCCCTTACACCTTGGACGCCAACGACATGCGCTTTGCCACTAACCAAGGCTTTAACTCCGGTGATCAATTCTTCAGTTATCTGAAAGATTCGTTTGATGTGTTATATGCTGAAGGTGAAACAGCACCAAAGATGATGAGCATCGGTTTGCATTGCCGATTGGTTGGTCGTCCTGGCCGAGCCGCTTCACTAATGCGCTTCCTTGACTACGTGCAATCTCATGAAGATGTTTGGGTGCCTCGTCGCATTGACATCGCAGAGCACTGGCATAAACATCATAAACGTGAGATGTGAGATGTGAGATGTGAGATGTGAGATGTGAGATGTGAGATGTGAGATGTGAGATGTGAGATGTGAGATGTGAGATGTGAGATGTGGGCCAGTGTAATCCGCCGTTAGCGGATTACACAAGCGCTCATCCGTTAAGAATTCTCACCCAAATGCTTAGGCAATACCAGGTTCAATACAATCGCGGCAATTGCGGCCAAACCAATGCCTTTCAGCATCAAATCACCCACTTGCAGCGCCATACCACCAATGCCAAACACCAAGGTAACCGCCACAATCACCATGTTACGGGGTTCGGTTAACTCTGTCTGAGCCTTCACCAGCGTATTCATACCAATGGCAGCAATGGTGCCGAATAGCAGAATCAGAATCCCGCCCATCACAGGCACAGGAATGGTTGACAGCATCGCACCCAGTTTCCCGCAGAATGAAAGAACAATCGCAAAGACTGCCGCCCAAGTCATAATCACAGGATTAAAGGCTTTGGTTAGCGCAACCGCACCTGACACTTCCGAGTAGGTAGTGTTTGGTGGTCCACCCACCATAGCCGCCGCAGAAGTCGCCAGGCCGTCGCCCAACATTGTACGGTGTAAGCCCGGCTTTTTAAGATAATCTTTGTTCGCCACCGCACTGATCGCAGTAACATCACCAATGTGCTCAACCGCAGGGGCAATAGCAATTGGTAAAATATACAGGACTGCCTGCCAGTTCCACTCGGGCATAGTAAAACTCGGCACAGCAAACCATGCGGCCTTGTTTACAGCTTCAAAGTCCACCATACCAAACGCTATCGCCGCACCGTAACCGGCAATAATTCCACTCAAAATCGGCAGTAACCGGAACAAGCCCTTAGCAAAGACTGAAACCCCTATAGTGACAAACAAGGCGATTGCCGCAACGATCAAGGCTTGATTCTGGTCAACCAACTGTACTGCACCGTCACCCGTTTTCCCCATCGCCATATGCACAGCCACAGGAGCCAAGCCCAGACCAATTACCATAATCACAGGGCCAACCACTACAGGTGGCAAGATACGATGAATAAATCCTTGCCCACGCCAGGCAATCAAAGCACTCAACACCATATACAAAACACCAGCAGCTACCAAACCGGACATGGTCGCGGCGATACCCCAGGTTTGCGTGCCATAAATGATAGGCGCAATAAAAGCAAAAGATGACGCCAGAAAAACGGGCACTTGTCGTTTAGTGACCACCTGGAAAATAAGCGTACCAATACCTGCTGTAAACAATGCAACAGCAGGGTCTAAGCCCGTTAAAATTGGCACCAACACCAGGGCACCAAATGCCACAAACAGCATCTGGCCGCCCAGCAAGGCTGTCTGCCAGGGTTTCATATTGTTCATTGAGTTATCCTTTAATCAGGTAATTTATTATTCAGTACTTAATTGGGGCTTCTCTAAATCTATTATCGAGTACCAAAAATCTTGTCGCCCGCATCTCCCAGACCTGGAATGATATAAGCCTGATCGTTCAAGTGACTGTCTACAGAGGCCACGTACAAATCAACATCCGGATGCGCTTCTTCCACTTTGGCGATGCCCTCAGGCGCTGCAACCAAGAATAAGCCCATGATGTTTTTACAACCGGCCTTTTTAAGTAAATCTACCGTTGCAATGAAAGAGCCACCCGTCGCCAACATTGGATCAATGATCATAGCGACACGTTGATCAATATCTTTTACTAGCTTCTCGAAGTAATAAACAGGCTCAAAGGTTTCTTCATCACGATAAAGACCTACCACTGAAATTTTGGCACTTGGCATCATTTCAAGTACGCCATCTAGCATACCAATGCCTGCACGAAGAATGGGCACAACAGTTACTTTCTTGCCCTTTAACTTTTCAACCTTCGCAGGCCCAGACCAGCAATCAACCGTGACCAATTCCGTTTCAAAATGGGCCGTCGCTTCATAGGTCAATAAGGCGCCAATTTCACCCGCCAATTCACGGAAACGCTTAGTGCTGATCTCTCTTTCACGAAGAATAGACAGTTTGTGTTGAACAAGGGGATGGTTAATTTCATGAACAGCCATGAGGGTCTCCAATTAATGCGATGGGCAAAGAAAAGAATGCCAGATAGGTATAGACCAGCAAAGCTAATGCCACCACCTGACTAATTGGGCAGCTATTTTGCCAAAGGGCGGGCTACTTGGAAAGCTGTCTTAGTCGTCAAACTCGGTTATTTGTCTGAAATTGATTACTCTTCAATCAATGAAAAGCACACCTTGCGTCACATTTTTTTAATTCGCATAATTTCATTTTCTAGACGCAGTGTTATTATCGAAGCAACAATCTGATTTTTGTCGTTGTACCACTCGTAATTTTAAATAAAAAAATAATAAAAACGGGATGTCTGTCGTGTCTAAGCCATTTGTTTACCGCACTTCTATTCTATTAATGTCAGCAATCGTTTCTGCCTGTGGTGGCGGAGGCGGAGGTTCCTCCAGTGGCGGAGCTGAAGTACCAACCCTTACCGGGGTGCTCTACGATAGCCATGTATCTGGCATCTACTACTCTGTCAGTGACGATGACGGTAACATTAAGTTTTCAGGCCAAACCAACGAAGCAGGGGAATTCAACTACAAGCCTAAAGACACCATCACTTTTATGATTGGTAATAAAATAATCGGCAAGGCTTTTGCGCGTAAAAAGCTGAAAGTCCAACAAATTCTTGCCGAAGGCCAGTACCCTCCCTATCCGGACGACGATGAAGAAGATGATCTCGACTTAATCCCGGATGAGCCGGCAGACGAAAACGACAACAACGAAGATATAGACGATACCCAATACTACACCGACGACCAAATCCAAATAGCGACCATTAATATGGTGCGTCTGCTAATGTCGTTAGACAGCGATGGCAACCCAGACAACGGCATTCAAATTGATGAACGGGCACACCAAGCCTACACAAACACGCCCGAAAGTCTGCTACCAGATTTAATGACGAACTTTATTGAGTTCGGCCAAAATACTCGAGTGCTTAATTTATTATCTGCAGCCCAAGGTGTATCTGAACCTGTAGTTACCTCGGCACTAGACGCACGTAAGCATTATGGCGCTACCTTGATCGAAGTATTCGAGTCTCCGGATACTGACGACGATGGTGTACCTGATCAAATTGATGAAGCCATCAACAACCCTGATTTATTTTCGGACATTGATAATGACGGTGTTCATGACGAATTAGACAAATGGCCAGAAGATCCTAATGAGGCCTACGACACAGATGGTGACGGCGTTGGTGACAACGCGGACTTTTTCCCTACTGATTATCATGAACAATATGATTCGGACAACGACGGCTTTGGAGACAATATAGATCCAGCCCCTTATGATTCCGCAATCGCCATTGATTCTGATGGCGATGGTTATTTTGACAAAGGAATGCGCCCAGGTCTCGTAAACCTTGAATGGGACAGATATCCGGAAAACCCTCGTGAGTGGGCAGACTCTGATCTTGATGGTTGTTTAGAGCCAGATCCTGAAGATGAAACAGCAGAAGAGCCGTCAAATAACTTTGAAAACATCGAGTTATCAAATCCCTCTGATGATTTCCCACCACCAAGAGAACCGTATAAGCCCTATATCCCAGAGTGTGGAAACAATGGCCTATTACTTAAGTGCATCGATTTAGATCCTGAAGATGGTGAACCGTGTAAACCTGGTGATGGTTACGGCGACAATTCAGATGTTTTCCCTACTGACCCAACCGACCATCAGGATTCTGACGGGGATGGCATTGGCGATAATGCAGAAGCTCCTGGCTTTGAGAATAACCCAGATAATGACGAAGATGGCATTATCCCGCCTTATGATGCCTTCCCGGAAGACCCTACCGAGTTCTCTGACGCAGACGGCGACGGCACTGGTGACTTCAGTGATGCCTATCCTCTCGATCCAAATAGAAATAGAGACTCAGACCGTGACGGAATTTCAAATGATTGGGAACTGGCCCACGGTTTCTCAACCACCGCAATTAACCCCGCGGATGATTTGGATAACGATGGCTTTGCCAATATTTTCGAATTCCTGTACGACTCAGACCCTAACGATAAATACAGCCGCCCGCAAATTCCAACAGAGTTTAACATAGCCAAAACTAATGGGGTCTATTTCGTACCGGTAGATAGCTCCGACGTAAACCAATTCCAACAGTTTATTGAAACTACTATCTTTTATGAAGAGGCCGAACCGGCAGCACTCGGCTCATTCAACGCACTGACTATCAAGCAAAACCAGTCCGACTCAAGCTTGCGCAGCCAGCTTCTATTATCCAATGGTTTATTCGCATATTCACTATCCGCGATAAACCCAAGCAATTTTCAAACAAACACATTTTGGTTTGATACTTATACAACAAACAGAACACTAGATCTCGCGTCTAACTACATCGGCTTAACAACCGGAAACTCAAATCAAACCTTCATTAACCTATTCAATGACCCAGATTCACAATCTTCGTTATATCTAGATTTGAGTATTGGAACAGGCCTGGTCACAAGCTCTGGAATATTAAATGATCAAACTGGGGTGATGCTGCCTACTATGCAACCACAATCACCTGAGTCTCGTGCGATATTCCAACAATATAAAGATCGAGCCCTGATTATCAATAAAGACACTAATACCTTCCAATCTTTAAATTTAGATGAGAAATCTTTGGTTGATTTGGAATACCCTCTTCCAACAGACACATCTTATGTTATTGCTGCTGTCACCAACGGCACGACCGATGTAGTTGCATACGCGAATAGAGATAACGAAAACAACACTGTTCCAACTGAAATTTATATAGAGTTGTTTACGTCAGACAGTGGCCAGAAAAATACCAGGCCAGATGTAGCAAGCACTATCATCATTCCAAACGGAGAAAATCAAGATGGAAGCTTTGATATTGCATCGGATTACTGTGTATTCTCAGAGATGTATGCAAGCTATCTTTACCTTGTCTGCGACGGAGTTGAAAACACCGAACAACCAGAAAACTCTAAACCCGGCAAGTTAATTGGTGTGGACCTCAGAAACATGGTAGCTGTGTCCATATTCGATCTATCAATTGTCGACTCACCTTTCATTACGGTTACTGAAGCAGATTACGTAAGCACTCAGAACTTGAATGACACACCTACAGAAATAAGTGAAAAACTGATCCACATATATAATGGAAAGGCTATACAAACTATTTACAATAGTGCCCCTGAAACAATCAACAGTCTTTCAAATCGCTCCCTAACCCCCGAAGTCTCTTCTAGTGTGAAAGATTTAGTACAAAAGCCATCGATAGGTGTTTTTGCTGCAGCAGCTGAAGCTAACTATCAAAAGGGGCTAGTGATAACACCACAGCATATTTTCGTACCTTTCGAAGTAGAAAATGACATCGTAATTTTGAATCGCAAAAACCTGTCTTTTGTAGGCACCTTAGGCACCTTTGGTACTTTAATTCCTACCCCCGAAGGTAACTTACTAGTGGTGAATACAAACGCAACAGATCTTGGTGACGGTAGTTTTAGGAACGAAATTCAAATATCAGGCTTTAACTTAAATGGTGATATTGACAATGATGGTATCCCAGACGTAGATGAACAAACCCATGCTTTAGACTACCTGGATTCACTTGATGCTGTAGAGGACGCAGATAACGACACGATTTCAAACATCAAAGAGATCGTAGACTCATCATACGAAGAGTGTCCAAACATTGCTGTGCGAGATCCTAATGATGCAGAGGACTGTGATGGCGACGGGATGACGGACCACTGGGAAGATCAATATGGTTTGGACAAGTTCAACGCAGCTGATGCAGCATTAAACCTTGATGGTGATGAACCGCCACTCACCAACCTAGAAGAGTTCCAACATGGGCTTAACCCTAGTCAAATTGATGACAGTGACTCCGACCAAATTCCAGATCACTGGGAACTTTATTACGGCTTCGATATTAAGGACGGTCTCGATGCACATGAAGATCCGGACGGTGATGGAGTAAGCAACCAACAGGAATTTAGCAGTGGCACCAACCCAGTTGCTGTACCTCTAGACAGCGATAACGATCAAATACCTAACGACTGGGAAACCTACTATGGTTTAAATCCTAATGATGATAGCGATGCAAGATTAGACCCGGATCTCGATGGATTTAACAACCTTACTGAATACACTGAAGGTATGGATCCATTGGTCGCGTTGGATTCGGATGGTGACACCATGCCGGACTACTGGGAAACTTTATACGGTTTAAATCCTCAAGACAGTAATGACCAATATGAAGACCCTGACGGTGATCGGCGCTCTAATTACCTCGAATATAGGCATGGCGGTGACCCAACAGTTTTTGCGGACGAAGATGGCGACCAGATGTCTGACTATTGGGAAGAGTTATTTGATCAACACGATGGAGATCTAGCTCCGGAAGCAGATGCGGATAACGACCATGCAACCAACTTAGAAGAGTTTTTAGCTAGTACTAATCCGACCAGTTATAGTGACTTTAACAACAATCAGATTTCAGACGACTGGGAAATTGTTCATGGCTTTATTACCCCTGAAATAGATCCTGATGGAGACGCCGACAGTGATGGTCTGACAAATAAACAGGAATACGATCTAATTACAGATCCAAATAACTCCGACACGGATAGTGACGGAATCAACGATAGCGAAGAATTAGCAATTAACACAAATCCTCAAAAGCAAGATACCGACGACGATGGTCTTAACGATGGTGATGAAATCAATGCATCAACTGATCCTTTAGACTCTGACTCAGATAACGATGGCATGCCTGACGGCTGGGAAGTGGACAACAGCTTAAATCCATTAGATGACGAGGATGCAGACCTAGACCGCAATAACGATGGTGAAACCAACCTAGAAGAATACCTTGCCTCGTTAGCCGCATAGCGTTGTTATGCTGATCATACTAGCCGCTCTTTAGAGCGGCTTTTTTATGCGTTTTAGTTCTTCTCTACTGGGTTAACCAGTACAAACCCACTATTTTAAAGTCGAATACCTAGAGGACCCGTAACATATGATTGGAATAGAAATGAAAAGGGGGAAAAAAACGGGGCACACACAGCCAATAAACTTGGTAAGTTCATAGCTTCAGAAAGCTGTG